>NZ_KV825877.1:0-299 GCF_001835805.1 Corynebacterium sp. HMSC034B08
TGAGCAAGATCAGCGCATGCCGCGCAAGCAACGCCACACTGCGCAGCGCATCTGTGACCGGCTTGCCGCCGAACATGGATATACCGGCTCGTATTCGCCGGTACAGCGCTACGTCAAGCAGTGGAGGCAGGACCATAAAGCCCCAGGAGATGGGTTCATGGAGTTGGAATGGTCTCCCGGGGTCATCCAGGTTGATTTCGGCCAGGCAGAAATCAACCTGGCGTCAGATGTGAAGGTTGTACACCTTTTGGTGGTGACGTTTCCGTACTCGAATATGAGGTTTTGCAGGGCCTTCGCCG
>NZ_KV825878.1:0-246 GCF_001835805.1 Corynebacterium sp. HMSC034B08
ATCAATCACGGCACACAACGTCTCACCGAGCGCTAGTGATCCTGGCTTATGTAACTTAACTGGCGGGATAGGGCTGAAATCGTCCTGGTTGACGTACTTATCGACCGTAGCGCGAGATACCGATACCGCCTTCGCGATCGCTCGTCGGGACATTCCCTCGTCATCGAGCTGTCTGATAGTTTCGATCGTGGTCATGCTGATTGTCATCTACTTTCTGGTCCCTTCCTGAAAAACCAAGTCCCGGAC
>NZ_KV825879.1:0-222 GCF_001835805.1 Corynebacterium sp. HMSC034B08
GGATTTGTTGAACAATTGCTCGGATTGTGGTGAAAATCACCTTGTAGTTTTCTTCCTGAGTACTGTCTAAACGTCCAGTTCAGAGGGTCAGGTTTCTAAGTTTTTGGTGTTGATCTGGCGTTTTGGCTTTCTGTAGGGGGTTTCGGACTATTCTCCAAGCCGATATTGCGCTTAAATATGTAGTTATCAGTTTGGAGATCCGTGTTCAGGTGATCTCAAGGC
>NZ_KV825880.1:0-206 GCF_001835805.1 Corynebacterium sp. HMSC034B08
GCACCCCAGTGGCGAAGATCTAGAGTGTGGCCTAATTCGTGCAGGATGGTGTTGCGCAGTTTTGCATCTGATCCCATCAGGCGGTTATTGGCGATGAAAAGCGAGTTATCGCCAACCAAGGAAATACCCGAGGCGTAGTTACCTTGATCAATCTGATCACCGATAACCCCGATGCGGAAGATGTTGTCACGCTCGCCTAAGAACTC
>NZ_KV825881.1:0-234 GCF_001835805.1 Corynebacterium sp. HMSC034B08
CCGAACTGGACCACCTACATCAGATCAGACACAAAGCGTGGGAGTTGTTCAAAGAGAAGCATCCCACGGACAGAACTGGCGGGAAAGTTTTAGAGACGCCGCCATGGTTCGAGATCTACTCTCAATCTCCTGTTGGTCGCCACAGGAAGTTCTCGATATCTCAGTGACTTTCGAACTGTTATCGCTTGACCAGGCGGAAGAATAAACCGGCCTGGGTTGGTGAGAGGGCATGAT
>NZ_KV825882.1:0-1445 GCF_001835805.1 Corynebacterium sp. HMSC034B08
TTGAACTCGACGGAGTGTCGTCGATAAATAACTATTCGATGCGCAAAGTACAACGAAATACCGCTAGAAACAGACAACATATGGGGGTGCACAGAAACACATATAAGTTCTGCGGAAAACCTATAGGGTGCGTCGCTAAAAACCGCTGTGCGCGAAAAACATAAAGGGTTTACGGACCCGGTCCCAGACCCCTCAATACTCTGAGCCGGAAGAATGGAAAGTGGAAGGTTGATGTATCCCCACTATTTATTTTTTCCGTTTTTCGGAGTACATCGGGAGCTACAACTGCGGACCAGCTCTGTGTGAACTAGATGAGAAGGCGCAGCAGCGAATCATCGACGCTGGACAGTTGGTGCTGCGGGCACGCGAGCGGCACCCCCAGCGGTCACTCGCGGAGCACTACAACCCGTTATCGATGGACCCAATTCTGCTCAAGGCCCACAACAACTTGGACCGGGAAGTCGATAAGGCTTTCGATGTGGCACGCAAACTCACCAACGAGCGCCAGCGCCAGGAGCTACTGTTCGCCAGCTACGGGGAGTTGGCGAGGGGCTATGTCTCCTCGCTTTCATCAAAATCGAAACCACCAGCAGGGTCGTTCCCCGTGCGGGTGATTTTGATCGGTCCCGCTGCTGGGTGTAGAACCCTGTCGCTGGCAACGCCGGGAACTATGACTGTGCCCGACGAGAACACGTCACTGCCATAACGCGGCTCACGGTAGACGAACATGGGTCGTTCACTACTACTGGTGGATTTCGGTTTTGGTGGTGGGGGGATTACCGCCGCCGGCCTCGATTTTTCCGTTGAGGAGGGCGTTGACTACTTCCCGATTGTGAAATGGGCCGATGGCGCGGTGAAGAGGAACCAGTCACCTGGAAGAGATCGATCCAGTCGCTGGTGTGCAATCTGGGAGGTAGGGTTGCGGGGTCGATTCCTCGCGAGCGCAACCATGATTGTGTCTCTGAACGTGATGAAAACAACCCTGCCCTTCGGAGAATTTCCCCTATCCCGCGTCCCCGGGCGGTGAAAACGGTGTGCACCATCGCCTGAAAGGCTTTGCGTTGCTCTATCGGGATCTTCGGGTCACCCACCCGGCGGATCACTAAGATCCCCCCGTCAACGTTTGGCTGTGGCCGGAAAGCAAACCTTGGTACTCGGGAACCAAGGTGAAACGTGAACCATGGGGACCACTGAGCTGTCATCATCGTGCTTGCACCTACCCCGGCCCGGCGGCGAGCGACTTCCCACTGCATGAGGAGTACAGCGGCAGTCCATGCCGGCGCATGCAACAACTTTCGAAGAATGGCAGTGGTGAGGTGAAAGGGAATGTTTCCCACAATGACGCAGGGAGTGGCGGGTAACGGGAAGTTGAGGAAATCATCATGGACCACTTCGACCGACGCCGAGGCGGTCTTTTTTGTGAGTTTGGCAGCTAGTTTTGCGTC
>NZ_KV825883.1:0-6134 GCF_001835805.1 Corynebacterium sp. HMSC034B08
CCGGTCCACCGGACAGCACCGTCGAAAGCTAAGACACCCTTGCCATTGGCGTCCAACTTCGAGTTGGCCGGGTTGAAGGCGAAGTCGTACTTCAATGAGGCGTCGTCAGGCTGAAAGCGTTGGGACGGCGGATTGTGCTCCACAAAGCCGCCGAAGTGCTTGATAGTCGCGGGGGAAGCAACCTCGATTTTGCCCTTTGCAATTGGGCCGGTGATGTAGTTGGAGAACGTTCGTTTCAGATTCCAGCTCAGGCTCGCGGTCTCAATAGCGGGAACGCTCGCCGCGTGTGCAGACGGGGCGACGACGACACCCGCTGCAAGCAGAAACGTCGCCGCAGCGGCAGATTTACGGGTCGGGAACATGTGGATCTCCTTAGGTGCGGTCGGGGAAGAGGAGGTTGCGCGTGTGCGAGCCGAGGGCGTTGGTGTCAGTGCGCGTGGGGGATACGTGGATCGATTCCCCATGCCGGCGGACCTCGAGGGGATACTCGTATACTGCAGACAGGGTCTCGCTGGTAAACACCTGGTCAATAGGGCCGCTGGCGGCCACGCGACCTCGGTTGAGACAGGTCACTTGGTCGCAATAATTGGCCGCTGCGTTGAGATCGTGCAGCACCACCACGACGGTGCTCCCGCTACGCGCCGCCTGCCGGATGAGTCCAAGGGCACGCTCTTGGTGCTTAACATCCATGGCCGCTGTTGGCTCATCGAAGAACACCACCGGGGTGGTCTGCGCGAGGACACGCGACATGGCCACGCGGGCGCGCTCGCCGCCGGAGAGTGTCACGACTTCACGGCCGGCAAGGTGGGAAACCCCGGTGGCCTCGAGGGCGGCATCGATAATCGCGTTGTCCTCCTCCGGGCTGCTCGTGCCTTCCCACGGCGAACGTCCCATCGCCACGACATCGCGGACGAGGAATGAGAAGGTGACGGACACGTCCTGCAACATGACAGCGCGCTTCCTGGCCATCGCTTTTGGCTTGGCATGCCGCGGCTCAACACCGTCGATCTGCAGCACGCCCGAGGCAACGGGGATGTCTCCAGAGAGTGAGGCGAGCAGCGTCGACTTACCTGCGCCGTTCGGGCCGATGAGGCCGGTGACGGTGCCAGGTGCGGCGTGAAAAGAAACGTCGGAAAGCAACTCGGCGTCGCCGATGCGGACGGTCATGTTGTGCGCCTCAACGCTCATGTCAGTGCACCCCCTTGCGCATCATTTGACGAAGTAGAATGAAGAACGTCGGCCCGCCGACGAGCGCGGTGAAGATGCCGATGGGCATATCCGCGTACGCGATGAGGTTGCGCGCCACCACGTCTGCAACCGCGATCAGCGCCGCGCCGCCGAGTGCTGATGCCGGGATGAGCACGCTATTCGACGGTCCAACAGCAGTGCGGATGATGTGGGGAATCACCAAACCGACGAAGCCGATGAGTCCTGCGTAGGACACTGCGCCTGCGCTCAGTAGCGTCGCCAGGAGCACGCTGATTGTTCGCAACCGCTGTACGTTGACACCAACGTGCGATGCGGCGCCTTCTCCGAGCGCCAGCAGATCGAGCTTCCGGCCGAGGAACAGCGCGCACACAATTCCGAATGCCGCAATGCAGGCGACGGGGGTGACGTGCTTCCACTGTGCACCGGCGAGGGTGCCCATCTGCCAGAAAATGATCTGCTCACGCGCAGTCGAGGGTGCGAGGAACAGCAGGAATGAAATGGTTGCGCCAGCGACGGCGTTTACCGCGATGCCCACCAAGATCAAGTTGACAACCGCGGTCTTACCGCGGTGCCTCGCCAACGCCCACACCAATAGCGTCGTGGCTAAGCCGGCGACAAATGCGCCGATTGGGATGGTCATGGTGCCTGCGAAGCTCGCCCCGCTGACGATGAAAATCGCTGCACCGACGCCGGCACCCGAGGTCACACCCATCACTGAGGGCTCAGCCAGCGGGTTGGCGAAGACAGCTTGCATGAGCGCGCCCCCCACGCCGAGCGCAGCGCCGACAAGAATGCCCAAGATCAGCCGGGGGATACGCACCTGCCAAATGACAGAGGCATCCATGCCGTCAACGCCGAAGGGGCCGCGAGCGAGAATCCGCGGCAGGTCCCCGAGGTGGACGGTGTATTGGCCGACGCTTAGCGACACGACGAACGTCACCGCAAGCAGCACGACGAGTCCGATGAACAGCGCGATGCGGCGCCGGTGTCGCTGCGCGAACACCTGGTCTACGTAGTTAGCCATTCGTGCGCTGCCCGCTCTTTGTGTCCACCGAGCCGGTGTTGGCACCTTCGCCGTACAGCAGTTTCGCGGCGCGCAAGAGGAGCTCTCCAGTTTGGGGGCCGAAGGCGAGGGAGTCGCCGTCATTCATCGTGATCGCGCGTTGATTCTGCCCGGCGATTGTCTGCACGACACCCGGTCGCTGGAGTAGCCCTTCCATGCCGCCGGTGGACTCGAGGCCCTTCGTCATCAGTACAAACATCTCGGGGTTGAGCTCAGCGAGCGCTTCGGGGCTGGCCGGCTTCAGATCGGTGATGCCGGCCTCGGCCGCCATGTCGCGACCGCCTAGGGCATTGATCAGGCTGGTAGATCCGTAGTCCTCGCCAATGATGTAGAAGATGCCACCGGTGCCACGAAGGTACAGAAACGCCATGCGCAGCGGCTCAGCAGGCTTGATCTCATCGATCACGGCAAGCGCCTCTTCAACCTCGCGCATGCTGCGTTCGGCGAGCTTCTCGCCCTCCTCGGGCAAACCAACCACCGAAGCCACCAGGCGGATATCGTCGCCGATGGTCTCCAGCGAGCGCTTGGGGTTCATCATCACCGTGGTGATACCTGCGTTGCGGATTTGCTCAATCACCTCTGGCGGGCCGACGGACTCATCCACAATCACCAGTGTTGGGTTCAGCTCCAAGATGGCCTCGGCGTTGAGGTTGTGGCCACCCACGGTGACCACTGGGCGGTCAGCCAAGGAGGGTTCCGTGCTCGACACCGTTCTGCCTACGATGTTCTCGTTGAGCCCCAGACCAGTCAGGGTCTTGGTGTAGGTGCCGTACAGGTCGAGCGCCAGGATGCGGGAGACATCGGTTACCTCAACGTCGAAGCCTTTCGCGTCTACCAGCGAAACAGGGAGGGCTGGTGTTGGGTTGGTAGCCACAGGGGCAACGTCGTCAAGCGAAGGCACGGTCTTCACACCCTGCGCCGCGCGCGGATCGACTTGGCCCGCTTCCGTGCGTAACTCGCTCGCGAGCTCAGCGTTCACACTCGATGTGCCGTCCCAGCTTGCACAACCGGTTAAGGCGAGCATGCAGACGAGGACGGTGGCTACTAGTCTCCTCATTAGGGTGGGATCTCCTTAGACGCTCGGGGCCTTGCGGCCGAAGTTGATAATGCTGCCGCCGCCGATAACCAGTGACGCGAGCAAGGCAAGTACCGACGGCACGCTGTTGCCGTCGAGGTTGAGACCGGACGGCGAGGCCCCGGAAGACTTGATCCGGAACTGGTCTTCGCCATCCCCGGTCTGCTCCTTGAATCCACCGAGCGAAGCGTTGTCGCCCATGCTTTGTGCTGCGGCGGTGGAGGACGCTGCGCCCGGGCCTGTCCCGTCCACACCGACACCGTCAGCACGCAGTGCCGCAGCGGCATCGGTGGAGCTGGACTTGCCCTGCGCGTCGCCTTTTGTTGCTCCTCCCTGCCCTTGGGCACAGTTCGGGGCGCCGCTGAGACTCGCGGTGAAATTGATCGGGTCCAGCGGGTCGCCTGCGGGGTAGAAGTTGGCGAACGCCTCGGCTCCAACTGGTGTCAGCGTGGTGGTTGCTGAACCGGAAACTGCGGAATCGGAGACGTCCAGCGACGTGAACGTGAGATTGGCCATGGCGACGCGGCCGTAGTCGCCGGGGTTGCCTTCGACATCGTTCGACGTGACATCCATGACAAGCAATCCCGCGTTGCCCTTGAATTGCACCTCGATGTTGGAGAAGCGGGTTTCAAGAATGCCCTTGTGGCCGTAGAACTCAATGGTTCCAGGGAAGAGGATCGTGCCTTCCTTGGTCTGCGGATTCACGGCTCCGCCTTGCGCCTTGAAGCGGTATTGGCCGTCGGAATACGCGACGTTGTTGGAAAGGTTCCAGCCACCCTTGGCAATCTGGCCCTGGATGTACGCGCGGAACGTGGAACGTACACCCCACGCGAAGTCGCCGCTGGTCACGCCCTTCGAGGCGGGGGCAGTGCAGATGTCGTTGGATACGGCCTGGGCTGCGGGTGCAGCTCCAGCTCCAGCTCCAGACTGCCCAGAGCTGGCTGCTCGGCTCGGGGCGGCACCACCCGATGGGCCTGCGATGCCACCTCCGCCGCCGCTACCGCCATCGGCCGCGTCAGCGGTGGAGAATCCTCCGCTGTTGGGCGCTGCAGCAACGCCGCCGGTACCAGTGCCAGCCGCACCAGCACCTGTCGGAGGAGCTTCAGCAGACGTGGCAGCGCTGGTACCCCACACCCGGTCGTGGAACTGGCCGGAGTTGTCCATGAGATTTTCAGTGTTGGTGATCAGCCCGTTGACTTCAATGAGAGTGTCGTTGACTTGGCCGAGCAGTTTGGCTGCGCCCTCGGTGGCGTTGGAGCGTGTGGCGGCACCACCACTACCTGAGTTTCCACTGGTCCCCGAGGGTGCGCCGGAGCCCGCCCCCATCTTAAGGCTGAGGTTGAGCGGGGAAAGGGGCTCACCAGCAGGGTAGAAATCCGCGAATACCTTGCTTGCACCTTCGGTAGACACCTTGGTGTCACCGGTGAGGGTGACGGTGTCTTGCGAGAAATCGGGAGCGGCTGAGAAAGCGACGGTGGCTAAGACCGCCTCCTTGCCTGTGAACAATGGGCCGATGTTGCCTGGCACGCCGGTGTTCTCGCGGCTCTCATAATCCACTCGAATCTCACCGCTGGTGCCGTTGATCACCAGTTTCATGTTGGTGAGCTTGATGTCAAGCGTCCCTTTGTGGCCATAGAACCGGATCCCGCCGTCAAATGCAATGGTGCCCGCATTCGCCCCCGTAATGTTCGAGTTGGCAACTGGGATGGTGAATACGCCGTTAGCGAGCGTGATCCCGCCGGAGGTCTGCACCTCACCCTTGGCAACGGGGCCCATGATGTACTTCATGAAGGAGTCGCGGATTGACCACTGCATTTGCCCGGATTGCACGGTCCGGTTGCTGGCGGCCTGCGCCGTGGCTTCGGGGGCCGCAATGAGTGGAAAGCCGATGGCCCCACCGGCAGTAAGCAGCGCCCCAGAGATGGTGAGGGCCGCAATTCTGTTAGCCCGTTGTTTGCTAGCTTTCCGCATCCTGTCGACTCCCTCTAGAATTCTACCAAGCTTAGGCTACGCTAATTTAGCCATGGCTTAGTTTAAAACGCAAGTAGGAAGGGAAAACCCATGCGGGACAAGATCGATGCATCGTTTGCCATGCTCTACCCCGACGTTGATCCGGGAACGCCATTGCCGCCGTCAACCTGGGAGCGAGTGGCGGTGTCCTTGAGCTCCGGCGTGTTGTTCTTCGGCGTCGCGGCAGGCGACATCATCATCGCCGGTGTGGGCCTGTTTTTGGTGCTGGTGGCGACGGTGATGCCAACGCAGCGCGCCGACCGGCGCACCCGAAACGAAGCTCGCGCGCGGTTCCCGCAGGTGCCTTGGGCTGAAAAGGACGTGTCACACCAATACGAGCCTGCGACGGTGATCGGTGTGACCTGGGCGGCTATCGCGATCGTCGCCGTTCTCGCGCTGCTACTCGTGCCAGCGAAGTTCAGCCTTCTTGCCGCGGGGGTGTGCGGCGTAGCCGCAGCAGTGATCATGTGGTTCGTCCCCGGGATCCACCCGTCCCGGCAGCCGGAGATTCTTGGCTACGAGTACGAAGACGACTCTTTAGATGCCCCCCGCGATGTGGAGGAGACTGCAACGTTCAGCCGCGTCGAGCAATAGCCTGCTCGTACACCTCGACCACTGCTTCGGTCGAGGTGCGCCAGTTCCAGCGCAACGCTTCCTCGCGCGCGGCGTCGTCGTCAAGTGGCGTTGTGGAGATCACCTCGCCGTTATGGAAGACCACCGCGCCGTTTTCGGCGATGAACGTGTCGCATGCGGGGAACATGCGTTGCAGTGTTGCCA
>NZ_KV825883.1:6234-7182 GCF_001835805.1 Corynebacterium sp. HMSC034B08
AGTGTTGCCAGTTGGCGGCCGGAGGCGGGGGTGATGGTGATGGACTGGGCGGTGGCGTCGTCGTAAAGCTGCCAAAAGCGCTCAGGTACCTGGCCTTCCGGGGTGAGGAGGGTGCCGTCCATGTCGAGTGCGATCAGTCGTGACGTCTGCATTGCCCACACCATACCGGTGTGATGTGGAACACTGGGCGGCATGACTGAGTTTGTGAAGACCGAAGTACGCGGCACGACCGGGGTGATCACCCTCGACCGCCCCAAGGCCCTGAATTCTCTGAACCCGGAGATGGCACGCGCCATCGACGAGATCCTGAAGCAGTGGCGTGACGACGACACCGTCACCCAAGTTGTCATCCAGTCCTCTGGCAAGCACTTTTGCTCCGGCGGCGACGTCCGTGCCGCGCGCGACGGTGTCCTCGAGGGACGCCTGGATGAGGTCGATACGTTTTTCGCAGACGAGTACGCCATGAACTTGGACATTGCGAACTACCCCAAGCCGTACATCGCGCTGTGTAGCGGCGTGATCATGGGCGGTGGCATGGGCGTGTCGGCGCACGGTTCGCACATGGTGGTCACCGAGGATGCGTTTGCGTCCATGCCGGAGATGAACATCGGCTACATCACGGATGTGGGCATGTCGTGGCTGTTGCAGAACCTGCCAAAGCGCCCCTCGCAAGCGCTCGGCGCGTTTTTGGCGCTGACGGGGTATCGGCTTACCCCCGATGACATGCTGGCTACCGGCCTGGCCACGCACAAGGTTGCCTCGCTTGACGGGGTGCTCGACGGGATCGTGGAGCACGGGCCCGGCTACCTCGACGAGATCGGGTTGGAGCAGGGTGAATCGCAGCTCGAGGCACTGTACGAGGACATCGAGGCCACCTTCACCGGCTCCTGGGCCGAGATCCGCGAGCGCCTTGACGGCGAGTTCGGCGAGAAGGTGCAGGAATTGACC
>NZ_KV825884.1:0-2803 GCF_001835805.1 Corynebacterium sp. HMSC034B08
CCGGCTTGGTTTCCGGCTTGGTTTCCGGCTTGGTCTCGGGCTTGGTTTCAGCTGCCTGCTCCGCCTTCACAGCGTCTTTCGCAGCCTGCTCGGTTTCCTCCGCCTTGGCGATAGCCTTGTCTGCCGCAGTCTTAGCGGCCTCGGCCGCCGCCACAGCCGCATCAGATGTCGTTGCTGCCTGAGCCTTGCCAGCCTCGGCACTCGCGTTGGCTGCTTCCTGCTCTGCCGCTTCGAGGTTCTTCTTCAGCTCAGCCTTCTTCGCCTTATCCTTAACCTTGTTGATCTCCTCCTCAGCCTTGGTCACCGCAGCCGCCGCGCGCTCCGCATGGCCCTTCGCTGACTCCTGCGCTGCCGCCAACGCAGCAGCCTCGGCTGCCGCGGAATCACGCTCTTCCTTAACTACCGCAGATGCAGCGGCCTTGAGCTCTTCGGCGCCTTCGACCACCGAATCTGCCGCGGACTTGGCCGCTGCCGCTTCAGTTTTCGCCTGCTCACCAGTTCGAGCTTCCTTTGCGGCCTTCGCAGCATCTCGTGCAGCTTCAACCTTCTTTGCAAGAGCATCTGCCTTTGCCTGCAGCTCGGCCTTCTTCTCAGAGTCCTTGACCTTGGCAATTTCCTCCTTGGCGGCCTCCAGCGCCGCCTCCGCCCGAGCTACGTCGGCCTCAGACTTCCCGACAGCGTTCTCACGCTCAGTAATGGATTCCTGGGATTCGAAATCAACCTTGAGGTCAAGGAGTGCGTCCTCGTACTCGATCGGCTCGTAGAAGCCGATCAAGACCTTCTTGGCGCCCTCCTCGGTGAGCGTTGTTTTCACGCCGCTATCCTTCGTGACACCGTCCGGGGAAGTGTTGAACGTCTTGCCGGCGGCCGGGGTGATCGCCTCCGGGAGGGTGAAGGTAGCAAAGACAGCGTCATCGCCGCGTTCGTTGAGCGCGCTTCCGTCACCAGTGATGTTGGTGCCGCGCAACCAGTAATCAACGGAGATCTCGCCGGCGGTGCCATCGACGTGCACCTTCACATCGGAAAACTGGATATCCAGACCGTAGTCCTGCCCTTCCGGGGCGTGGGCCTTGTGGCCGGTCCACCGGACAGCACCGTCGAAAGCTAAGACACCCTTGCCATTGGCGTCCAACTTCGAGTTGGCCGGGTTGAATTTGAAGCCATACTTCAGGGGAACTTCGCTTGACTGGAAACGCTGCGTCGGAGGGTTGTACTCCAAGAAGCCGCCGAAGTTATTCAGATCGCCTGGTTCGGTAACCTCAACCTTGCCCTGTGCAATTGGGCCGGTGAGGTAGTTGGAAAAGCTGCGCTTGAGGTTCCAATCAAGGCGCGCATCTTGCAGATTTGGCAGCGCCTCAGCCGCGATCGCGGATGGCACCGGCACCGCCCCAGCAACGAGCGCAAAGGTAGCGGCGCTCACAAACAACTTCTTCCTCATTGAAGCTCCCTCCAAATAGACTATAGGTAAGCCTAAGCTAACCATAATGAGGTAAGCCTTACCATAGGGGGTATTGTCCAGAAACTTTCCAGAATTAAGGGCATGGTAAGTAAATGCAGGCTAACCTATTGAGCATGAGGAAAACTGCCGCCCTGTGCACTGCCACAACAGTCGTTTTGAGCGCACTGATTACCCCCGTTGCAAACGCGGAAACCCCCGTCGGATCAGGTGTAGAAGCCTCCGGCACCGTCACGTGGCCCATCAAGGCCTCGTTCCTACGCTATGTCCAAGGCATTGCCGGCGGCGAGATCCATACCGCCGGAGGAACCAAGGCAATCACTGACACAAAAGGCAAGGTGACTGGCTTCGAATTCCCAGTCAACCCGCGCAGCACCGTCGTTGAGCAGGATCGCACGGTCGTTGACTTGGAGGGCTCGCTGCACTTCTACGGCCACGCCGGTCTCGGCAAGGGCGGGACGTGGGGCCTGAATCTGCGTTACGACGATCTCAAGATCCTCGTGACCGAGTCGACCACCGCCGCCATCACCGCCGACTACATCGTCGAGGGAGGACTTCCCGGCGCCCGAGCCGAGCGAAAGGTCGCGGATGATGCCACTTTGGCCACGTTCACACTCCCCCGCCCCATCACTGCCACCGTCGGCGGTGGCTACACAGCAGAAGTGACTCCTACGCTCGCCGCTGGTGGCGCGGCGTCGCTGCTCAACTATGACGAGGGCACTACGCTTAACGACGGTCGTTTGAACCTCACCCTGGCGTTTCACTCCAAGGGATCGGCCCCCACCCCGACACTGTCTGAGGAGCAGCAGTTCAAAGCGCAGGGCAGCGCGGCTGCCGACGCGAAAACGATCGGCATCGCTGGTGCCCTGCTCGCTGTGCTTGCTTTGTTGGGCGCGGGCGCGGCGTGGTTCTCAGGCCTGATACCAGGCCTGCCGCCTGCACCCGCTCTTTCCCTGTAGCTGGCGCGCTACTGGATCTCAGCCGGATCCTTGCGCTCCGGGTACACCTTCGGGCGCACGCCCGCGATGTCCTCGACGACGCGAACCACCTGGTGGGAGTAGCCGTACTCGTTGTCGTACCAGACGTAGAGCACGAGGTGGTTGCCAGATGCGATGGTGGCCAGACCATCAACCACGGATGCGTGGGAGGTACCAAGCAGGTCCGTCGACACAACCTCAGGCGAGTAGATGTAGTCGAGCTGCTGGCGCAGGTTGGAGTGGGTGGACACACGGCGCAGGAAGGTGTTCACCTCGTCCTTGTTCACTTCCTTCTCCAGGTCCAGGTTGAGCACTGCCATGGACACGTCCGGGGTGGGCACGCGGATCGCGTTGCCGGTGAGCTTGCCCT
>NZ_KV825885.1:0-14529 GCF_001835805.1 Corynebacterium sp. HMSC034B08
GGGCGGCGCGGCGGAAGGGCGGCTCACCGGCGCCGGCAACAGGGCGGCGTGAAGCTAGTCGAAGTCGAAGGTTTCCGGCTCGTACTTGGGCGTCGTGGAAGTAGGCACCAGGGCGGCGAGGGCGGACTCGCGGGACATGCCGCACACCATCAGCAGGTCCACGATCAGGGAGCGGGTCTGCGCGAGGATGGCGTAGGCGGACAGGACGGCATCCTTGGGCACGATATCCATGCCGGCGGCCTGGCCCGCAGCACGCAACTCGTTGACGCACTCCGGGATGACGGTGGCCTGGGCGACGCGGGAGTTCACGTCGTAGACCTCGGAAAGTTCGAGGCAGACGCGGGACAAGGTGTCCAAGAGCTCGATTTGTTGTTCGGTGATGGTGTCGCTGTCCTCGACAAGAACGTGAGCCCGACGCGCGAGCACACGGGAGGTACGCACCGCGTTATCCACCGGCGGGATCACGCGCGCCAGGGAGTTGATGTAGCGGCGAGTGCCCCACAAAAACGGAGAGACACGGCTGGCTTCTTCGCCGGACTTGATCGCGGCGGCTAAGTCATCGATACCCGTTTGGGTGCCACGGATCTGCTCGAGGGCCTCGTCGATGATGTTGGGGTTGCGTTCGCGGAGGCCGGTGGCCACGTCGTCGAGAACCGAAGAGACGATGCCCATCACTTTGGACACTTCCGCGCGGGCCTCCGACATCGGAGCCTGAGGCACCAGGGCGATGACTGCCATTGCGATCAGGCAGCCGATGATGGCGTCGATAGTGCGGTCCACGCCGGTGAACTCGCTACCAGGCGGCATGATTGTCGCGATCAGGATCGAACCGATCGCGGCCTGATTATTCACCAGAACTGACTTGCTCAAAAACGACGCGATCAACAACGACCCAGCGACAATCACCGCGATCTGCCAGCCGCCGGCGCCGAGCCGGTAGAAAATCAGGTCGCCCACCAGCACGCCGAGCACGCAGCCCATGGCCATCTCCACCGACTTCGACACACGGTCGCCGCCCGTCATGCCAATGATGATCACCGTGGCAATCGGGGCGAAAAACGGCCGGGCGTGACCCATCACGTCGTGCGCAATGTAGTACGCGAACCCGGCGGCCAAGGCGATCTGCAAAATTGGCAACAACCGCTTCCGCACACGCTTCACCCGCGACTGCAGCGACTTATCAACCAACTGCAGACGCGCGCGCGTGCCCATCCTCTGCTTAGCCATGGTTAAACAGCTTAGGCCCGAAAGGGAAAACCTCCCTGGGCTGTGGGCCCGGGGAGGTGGTGTCGTCGATAAGCAGTGGCTTACTTGGAAACCGACTTGCCCACCGAGTGGAGGTCCTGGCACGCCTCGATGACGCGCGCAGCCATAGCGTTCTCGGCCTTCTTCAGGTAGGAACGCGGGTCGTACATCTTCTTGTTGCCCACCTCGCCATCAATCTTGAGCACACCGTCGTAGTTCTCAAACATGTGCGAGACAACCGGGCGAGTGAACGCGTACTGAGTATCCGTGTCCACGTTCATCTTGATCACGCCGTAACGTAGGGACTCCTCGATCTTCTCCTTCTCGGAGCCGGAGCCGCCGTGGAAGACGAAGTCGAACGGGTTCGTGCCCTCAGCCAGGCCGAGCTTCTTCTCCGCAACCTTCTGGCCCATATCCAGGACCTCGGGGCGCAACTTCACGTTGCCCGGCTTGTACACGCCGTGGACATTGCCGAAGGTGGCAGCCAGCAGGTAGCGGCCATTCTCGCCGGTACCCAGGGCATCAACGGTCTTGGCGAAGTCCTCCTCCGAGGTGTACAGGTTCGCGCCGGCCTTCGCCTCAACGCCGTCCTCTTCACCACCGACAACACCAATCTCCACCTCGAGAATGATGTTCGCAGCGCGAGCCTTAGCAAGGAGTTCCTGGGCGATCTCCAGGTTCTCGTCGATAGGAACCGCGGAACCATCCCACATGTGGGACTGGAACAACGGCAGCTCGCCGGCGTTCACGCGCTCCTGGGAGTAAGCGATGAGCGGACGCACATAGTCGTCGAGCACTTCCTTCTGGCAGTGGTCGGTGTGCAGTGCAATGTTGACGTCGTAATGCTTCGCCACCTCATGCGCAAACGCAGCCAACGCCTTCGCGCCCGTCACCTTGTTCTTCACAGCCTGACCAGACGCAAACTCCGCACCACCGATGGAGAACTGAATGATACCGTCCGACTCCGCCTCCGCGAACCCCTTGATGGCCGCGTTGATCGTCTCCGAAGACGTGCAGTTAATCGCCGGAAACGCGTAGCCGCCCTTCTTGGCGGAATCCAGCATCTGGTTATAGACCTCGGGGGTTGCGATAGGCATGAAAATCCTCCTGGGATTGGGACCGTTTACGCACACCAGTATGCCCGTTTTAGAAAACTACCGCTGACGGAAAACCACAATGCCCCCAACAGTGGCCAAGAGGAGCCACGCAGCGAAAGAAAACGGGTGGGTAGCAAACGTGTTTGGGCGGAGTGGAAGCTCGACAAGAAGCTCGGCTAGACCCGCTACACCGAAAACCCACGCTGCGAATTCAATGAGTCTTCGGCCTTTTAGGTTCGAGCGTTCGTCGTAATACGCCATCGTTGCAACAGCAGATTCGAGGTTTGTCTCGGCTCGAGCTATTTCGGCGTCGAGATCACTCGAACGATTGATTTCGTCCAACAAGCTTGAGTGGAGTGCAGGTGAATGAGCCCCTAAGCGTTCACGGTGCCGTGCGACAACCAATACAAAGTCAGACTGGAGGAATCGCATTTTGGAGGATCCCTTCGAATCGAGTCCTGCGAGGTCAACCTGTGCTGCCATCTTCGCGGTCTTGTGTGCAGCGAGCCAGGTCGACTGAACTCTGAATTCACTAAGTGAGACGAGTTCCTCTAATCCTGAACAACTTGCCCCGATAACGCTGGCCGACCAGCTGCTCCAGAAACGGTGCCCTTGACTATCAATGATCGGGCACGGAAGATTTGGGATTGTTCCATTGATTCGGTCTACCAAGTGGTTGGTCGACGGAAGGTTGGCTTGATCCAGTCCTAGGGAACAACCAACATCTCTTGGATGCAGAAGCGCGTGGACCAAGCGATCGTCGACGGGCTCAGATACCGCGTAGACCGAGAATGAATATTCGTGCACCGCGTCGTTTGCAGAACCTCGGAAGAGTTCCCGCCGGTAACGCTCCTGAATCTTCCTAATATGCCGAATCAATTCTTCGACTTCACGCACTGTCTTATCTGGTGAATCGCTGAGTGATTGTTGGAACAGAACACGATCCCGAAGCGCGTTTGCCACGGATGCAACTGGCTCTTCCCCGATATCAGCGCGGTAGTCGAATTGGTATCGGGCCACTCCGTACCCGGACTGGGAAAGATAAAGCAAGGTATCGCCCTTTGAGACGATTGCATACGTGCGTGGTAGCAACAATGCGTGATCGCGCGTACCAAACACTTCCGTGCATTGCTCCCACCCGAGAGCTCGGAATTCGCCTTCGATACGAGCTATGACGCGCGCATCTGTGATCGGCCCACCGACATCTGTCGGCGCAAACTCGTATCTTGTAAACCCCCACTGCATTTCGCCCCCCGAAATTGTTCCTACGCTGCGGTGTGTCCGCGCGTGTGTTTATAACCGATTGTCCGCCCCATCAGACGTGCCGCGGCAGCGTCTGCTTCGGGGCCACCGTTTGTGGCGCAACCCGCTAGGTCCACATCAACATTGACGCCATGGTCAAAGAGGTACGCAGCGTTTTGCAAAACGCACACGTCAGTATCAATGCCGACAAGGGTAGCCCCCGAAATCCCGTGAGACTTCAGTGCAGAAAGCAAAGCCTCGCCGCAACCGTAGGTGTCCTTGTCGATGATGATGTCCGCGCGCTCTTCCACGAGCCGATCGAGCTGCACTTCCTCAGGCGAGGACAACCGATCCCAGTTAATGCGGGTACGGAACGCCGACCCATCAGGGTTGAAAAACCTGGTAGCGATAACCAGGTCAAACTCATCAGAAGCGAGGAGCTCGTGCACGCGCGGTAGGCAACGCGACGTGTAGTCGGACAGGAATCCTGCCTGCACATCAACGACGATCAACGCCCGCTTGTTCTTCTGCATGCGTCCCGAGCACCTCCCTTTGCCACAACGGTGCTCACGATATTACGCCATTGCTGCAGACACCTTCGCCGCTGCTTCAAGCAGCATCCAGCCGGAGAGTTGGACGGAGAGGTCGCGTTCGTCGATACGCACGAGCCCCACGGCCTCGCTAATCGACGCCGGCCCCAACCCATAGTTATGCGGCAGCCGCGCATCCTCGGTCCACTCCGCGGCAAAAACCGGCAGGCCGTCGACCTCCAGGCGGTGCGACCACAGCGACTCCGCGGACTGCATGACCAGGCGCGCCGCGATCTTCTTCGTGGCGATGTTCTCCTTCGAATCCTCCGGCAGACGCGTGGCCACGTCGGCGAGGTAGCGCGCGAGGATGCCCTTGAACAGGCCGCCGTCGCCCTCGCCGGACTCCTCCGGTGGGCTCAGCAGCACGCCGTGCGGGGTGGCCATCTCCAGGGCGATGGCCTGCACGATCGCGCGGATGTGGGTGATGTAGAACATGGAAGCATCGGCGCGCTCGGAGTTTTCGAACGAGTCGATGGGTTCGTCGTGGGCCAGGCCGACATCCTCACGCAGCGCGAGCGCGATCTCCAGGCTCGCGCCGAGCACCGTGCCCTGATTGTAGGTGTAAATCTTATCGACGACCTCAGGCCCCGACATACGCATCCGAACACCGTCGCTGAGCAGACCGTCCTCGCGCACCAGGTTGTCAAAGATCCAGTCGACGATCTCGCGCGCCTTATCCAACCGGCCCGTGCGCGCGAACACCATCGCGGCGGTCGCGTTCGACGGAATGTTGTAGAACGTCTCCCCAGTACGCCACGGCAGCACGCCCACCACCGGGTCGATGCCCGAGAGCAGGTCAAACTCCAGATCCTCGAGCACCTTCGAGCGTTTCGACGACACCTTGCCGTTATTCTTCGGCAACTGCCCCGCACGCGCCCAGGCAAGCGCGAGCCACGCTTTGTCGTCGTAGTAAATGTTGCGGGTCAAGCGGCCGCGGCTACGCCCCTGGATCGTGCGCATCGTCTGGAGGATCCGGCGCCGACGCGTCTTCGTCGGACGTCGCATCGCCGCATCCACCTGGCAATCCAGGTACTGCGCCTGCCACCAGTAGTGCCAGTGCCAAAACAGCTTGTCTTTCAGCCCCGGCGGCCAGGCGACGACGGCCATGTTGGTCTTCGGCAACATCCAGAGCTTCTGGGCGTGACGTTCAGTAATTGCCGATTCCGCCAAATCAGCACGATGCGCCCAGGTTTCAGGCACTGATGTCTCCTCTAAGTAGTGACGTTTCCACGTGTGTTGCCAGTTATTTTGCCTGTTATATTGCCAGACCGCGCCGTTTTGCTACCACGCGTGAGACAGGTCTGCATGCTGGCGGATCCAGGCATGCATGGCGATCCCCGCCGCCACGCCCGCGTTAATCGAGCGCGTCGAGCCGAATTGGGCGATTGAGCAGGTCATCACCGCCGCCTCCTGGGCGGCCTCGGTCACGCCGGGGCCTTCCTGCCCGAAGAGGAGCACGCACTCGCGGGGCAGCTCGGCTGTTTCCAGGGGTACGCATCCGGGGGTGTTATCGATGGCCACGACAGCGATGCCCTCGCCGTTCGCCCACTCGATGAGATCCGCGACCGTTTCGTGGTGACGAATATGTTGGTAGCGGTCCGTCACCATCGCGCCGCGCCGGTTCCAACGCTTCCGGCCCACGATGTGGACCTCCTTGGCCAGAAACGCGTTCGCGGTGCGCACGACCGTGCCGATGTTCATGTCGTTTTCAAAGTTCTCAATAGCGACATGGAACGGGTGCCGGCGCGTATCCAGATCTGCGACGACCGCGTCCAGCGACCAGTAACGGTAGGCATCGACAACGTTTCGGGTGTCGCCGTGTTCGAGGTACTCCGGGTCGTAGCGCGGATCATCCGGCCACTCGCCCTCCCAGGGGCCCACACCGTGGCGGCCCTCCATCCACTCGGTCGGGCCCTTTGCTGGCTCTGCGCCGTCCCCGGCGCTGTTTTCTAACTCAGGCAAGCCCGAGATCCTCCAGGCCCAGCAGGTAGCGGTACTCCAGGCCGGCGTCCGCAATCACCTTGTCCGCACCCGTCGCACGATCGACCACCGTGGCCACCGCAACCACCTCGGCGCCCTCCGCACGGCAGGCCTCCACGGCGGTCAGCGGGGAGTTGCCGGTCGTGGTGGTGTCCTCCACAACCAGCACGCGCTTGCCCTTGATGGACGGGCCCTCGATGCGGCGCTGCATACCGTGCTTCTTCGCTTCCTTGCGCACCACAAACGCGTCGATCGGGCGCCCCTCCGCATGCATCACGGCAGTAGCCACTGGGTCCGCGCCCAGGGTCAGGCCGCCAACAGCGTCGAAGTCCAGATCAGCGGTCAGTTCACGCAGCAGTTTGCCGATCAGCGGGCTGGCCTCGTGGTGCAGCGTCGCGCGACGCAGATCCACGTAGTAATCAGCCTCCTTGCCCGACGACAGCGTTACCTTCCCGTGCACCACGGCAAGCTCTTTGACCAGTTCAGCAAGTTGTTCTTTCATCATTTCTCCTCAGAATCAAAAATCGACGACGGTCCCTGCACACGCTTTACCCGTGTCAGGTCGGTGCCGGTGCGCTCGTCGCCAGCAATCGCGGCAACATCGTCGCCACCAAGATCGCGCTCCTCGACCTCACCGCGCTCCCCACCCGTGACCCGCGTGGGCAGCTCCACCGGATCTTCCGGCCGCTCAGGGCCCGCTTGCTTTTCGACGACCCCCTGCACCTTCTCCTCCCCCACCCACAACGGAGCATCCTCGACCGGCGGGAGTGTGCGCGCAGCATCCGCCAGCAGCGCCACCGCGGCCAACGACGCATCCCAATCCTGCGCCATTGACCCCGGCGCGAACTGGGCAATCACCCACGCGCCCTCGAACCACACCGCGTTGACTGCGGGCGGGAGGGTGGATAGGGCGGTGCGCACGCGGTCGTCGATAAGCCTGCGCGCAGGGCCAACACTCGTGGCATGGACCGTGAACGCGCCCTCGCGGGTGGCCTCCACCAGGTCATCGTCGCGCTGTGTCGGCTCGAACCCGTCGCGGCGCATATCCACCACAACATCCGCCTCGCGGCCGGTGGGTACCGCAAGCACCGTCGTCTCCCCTAAATCCGCCAAGTGCAGATCATGGCCGAACGCGGAGCCCGACACGACCTCGCGCGCCGTCGCCCCCGCAGACGCCGCACCACGACGCCACTCCGCTGCCAACAGATCGTCTACCTTGGCAAACGTAAAACCGTGCTGCCGCGCCCACGCACGCCGTGGGCTTCGTTCACGCGCATCAGCGATAAACAGCGCAACACCAGCGGCGAGCGCCACAAACGCGAGAACTAACAGCACAGCAATCATCAGCGACGATGTTACAGCGCCCGCCGACACGACACGCTAAACACGCGTAACCACGCGGTTCTCCTTATTCGCACTCCACTGCGACCAACCGCCCACATAGTGCGTCAACACCGGCAGGCCAGCGTGCTCCATCGCCGCCAACAACTTCGCCGAGTGGTTGCCCGAACCCGAATACGTAATCACGCTCTGCGGGTCCGTGTTCTGGGTGATACCGACCTCCGCCAGGCGGCCACGGATGGTGTTGGTGTCCTTGATCAGGTGCGTGGTGTCGTCGAAAAGATCTGTCACCGGCAGATTCACCGCACCCGGAATGTGACCCGCGCGAAGATCCAGGATCTCGCGGCGGCCTGCGAAACGGCGCGCGCTCCTCGCGTCCAGGATCATGCCCTCAAACTCGCGGACATCCTCCATCGACGCCGTCGGCATACTCCCCGGCTCCAGGCGCTCCGGCTCGCGCGGCACCACAATGCCACCCGGACCCGCCACCGTGGGGAGCTTCTCGCGCTTCCACGCCGCAAACCCACCATCCACGATGTGCACATCAGTCACGCCCACCCAACGCAAAATCCACCACGTGCGCGCCGCGAACAGCCCATTGCCACCGTCGTAGATGTACACCGGGCGATCCTCCTCGATCCCCCAGTTCGCAACCGCCTTCTTCACCACACCAAACGCCGGCAACGGGTTACGCCCCGCCTTGCGACCCGGCAGCCCCGCCAACTGCGACGACGGATCACAAAACAACGCCGTCGGCACATGCTCGGACTGAAACTTCGACCACGCCTTACCGGCCTCCGGCTCCCACAGCGAAGCAATAACGGTCTGCTTCAGGCCAGCCTGAATACGTTCATTGAGATCCGCGGCAGAAACGAAAACGCTCATGCGCGCAAGTGTAACGAGGTTTCGGGGTCGGGGCGCGGTGTAAGGCGGTTGGTGCCGCTGCTAAGCCATGTAGCCCGGAGCAAGCTGAATCGCACCCTGCTCCGCCAAACCGCCAAGCCACTCCGCGATCCCCTCGCGCGGACAATCCGCACCAATGCTCGCCGCCAACATGCCGCCAGGGCCCAACTCCACGCGACAACCAAACGCCAGCAGCGTCGCCGCAATCTCGTGCGGGCTCTCATCCTCCGGCAACACACGCACCGTCGACGCGCCCCCACGCACCACCACACGATCCACATGGAACGCGCCCCCAACCAGCACGCACTCCACAATGTCCCCCAGCGCGAGCGTCGTATCGACGAACGGCACACTCGCCACCACAAACAAATTCGACCCAATCTGCTGAGCCCGAAGCTGCTCACTCTCCACACCAGGAATGACAACACGGGTGAGAATCGTCGTAGTCGGCTGCATAAGGGGCAGTGTATCGCGGAGTGGCCGGATTGTTGGAAGGGTTGGTGGAAGGGTTGTTGGTTTGTGGGCTTTCGGTGGCTGTGCGCCGTCGCCCCCTTCGACGAAGTCACAGTGCTAAACGAAACGAGGGCCTTGCAAGCAACAAATGCTTCAACAAGACCCTCACCGCCGAAGACAAGGTCTATCAAGACGGTCTGTCGGCTAGTGTACAGAAAAACACGCCACAGGCGAAGAGCGGAACGCCTAGTACTTGATGGACATTCGGCCAGCGATCTTTCCGTTGCGCATGTCCTCAAACACCTTGTTCACGTCATCGAGCTCACAAGCCGTGACGTGCGGCTTCACCTCGCCGCGGGCGTAGAAGTCGAGCGCCTCCGCCATGTCCTGACGGGTGCCGACCAGCGAGCCACGGATGGTGATGCCGCGCAGCACGATGTCGAAGATCGGTGCCGGGAACTCCCCCGGAGGCAGGCCGTTGAAGACGATCGTGCCGTTGGAGCGGCACATCGCGATGGCCTGGCCGAATGCAGCCGGGTGCACCGCCGTGACCAGCACGCCGTGCGCGCCGCCGTCGGTGAACTCCTGCACGGCCTCACCCGGGTCGGTGTTAGCAGCGTTAACGGTGAACTCGGCGCCGAGTTCCTTGGCGAGTTCGAGCTTGTCGTCGGCAATGTCCACCGCGATCACGCGCATGCCCATGGCCACGCCGTACTGCACCGCGAGGTGGCCGAGGCCGCCGATGCCGGAGATGACCATGAACTGGCCTGGCTTCGTCTGTGCTTCCTTCAGGCCCTTGTACACGGTGACGCCAGCGCAGAGGATCGGTGCGACCTCGACCGGGTCGGCGCCTTCCGGGATGCGCGGGGCGTAGCGCGTATCCACGAGCATGTACTCACCAAAGGATCCATTCACCGTGTAGCCGCCGTATTCTGCCTGCTTGCAGTACGTCTCACGGCCGGTGCGGCAGAACTCGCACTCACCACATGCGGACCAGAGCCAAGCGTTGCCGACGATGTCGCCGACCTTGACCGAATGCTCACCCGGCCCCAACTCGATGACCTCACCGACGCCCTCGTGACCAGGTACGAACGGCGGCGACGGCTTCACCGGCCAGTCACCTTCCACTGCGTGGAGGTCGGTGTGGCAGATGCCGCTGGCGGAGAGCTTCACCAGTGCCTGGAACGGGCCCGGCTTGGGAAGGTCGATTTCCTTGACATTGACGGTTGGACCGAACTGTTCGGCAACTGCTGCGCGCATAGAAGTTGGGGTGGACATGTGGTGCTCCTTTCCTAAAGGGGACGGTCGCCATGAATGATACGGATCACACCGTAGTACGTCGAGTGAAGTGAAACACGTTTTCATTAAGCGACAAATGTTTAGGAAAATGGGGCCGGTAGAAGAAAAGGCCGGGCGGATTTTCTCCACCCGACCTGGGCTTACAGCGACAGCACCGAACTAAGCGGCGCTGACGCCAGCAGTGACGTCGAGGAACTCGCCGCCGTCGGCAACATCGACATGGACGGTGTCACCGTCGCGGATGTCACCGGCCAACAACTTCTTCGCCAGACGGTCACCGATGGCCTGCTGGATCAGGCGACGCAGCGGACGAGCGCCGTAGGCCGGGTCGTAGCCGCGATCTGCGAGCCAGGACTTCGCCGAATCCGACACCTCCAGCACCAGGCGGCGGGCGGCGAGACGCTCGGCCAGGCCCTCCAGCTGGATGTCGACGATGCCGACCAACTGGTCCTTGCTCAACGGGTCGAACACCACAACGTCGTCGAGACGGTTGATGAACTCCGGCTTGAAGTGGCGCTTCACAGCCTCCATGATCTGGTCGCGGTCACCACCAGCGCCCAGGTTGGAGGTCAGAATCACCACCGTGTTGCGGAAGTCGACGGTGCGACCCTGACCGTCGGTGAGGCGCCCCTCATCCAGCACTTGGAGAAGCACGTCGAAGACGTCGGGGTGGGCCTTCTCTACCTCGTCGAAAAGCACGAGCGAGTACGGACGACGACGAACAGCCTCAGTGAGCTGGCCGCCAGCGTCGTAGCCGACGTATCCCGGAGGGGCACCAACCAGGCGCGCAACCGAGTGCTTCTCGCCATATTCGGACATGTCGATGCGGATCATTGCGGTCTCGTCGTCGAAAAGGAACTCCGAAAGCGACTTCGCCAACTCCGTCTTACCCACACCCGTCGGGCCGAGGAAGAGGAACGAACCGATCGGACGGTTCGGATCCGCCACACCCGCACGGGAGCGACGCACCGCGTCGGAGACGGCGACGACGGCTTCCTTCTGGCCGACGACGCGCTCACCCAGCACAGACTCCATGTTGAGCAGCTTCTCGGTCTCACCTTGCATCATCTTGCCGGCCGGAATACCCGTCCAGGAGGAAACGACATCGGCGATAATGTCCGGCGTGACTTCCTCCTCCAGCATCGTCTTGTTGCTGGCCTCGGACTCCGCCTTGGCCACCTCCGCTTCCAGTTCAGGGATGCGCCCGTAGCGCAGCTCGGAGACCTTGGCGTAGTCGCCGTCACGCTCCGCGATCTCGGACTCGTTGCGCAGGCGCTCGAGCTCCTCCTTCGCAGACTGGACCTTGTTCACCTCAGCCTTCTCGTTCTCCCAACGAGCCTTCATCTCACCGAGACGTTCACGCTGGTCAGCGAGTTCCTCGCGCAAGTGCTCGAGGCGCTGCTTCGACGCCGCGTCGGACTCCTTCTGCAGCGCGATCTCCTCGATTTCTAGACGACGAACAATACGCTCCAGCTCATCAATCTCCTGCGGGGAAGAATCGATTTGCATACGGAGGCGGGAGCCGGCTTCGTCGACAAGATCGATCGCCTTATCCGGCAGGAACCGGTTCGTGATGTAGCGGTTGGAAAGCTCCGCCGCCGACACCAGCGCCGAGTCCTGGATGCGCACACCGTGGTGCACCTCGTAGCGCTCCTTCAGGCCACGAAGGATGCCGATGGTGTCCTCGACCGTCGGCTCCCCAACGTAAACCTGCTGGAAGCGACGCTCCAGGGCAGCATCCTTCTCGATGTACTGACGGTACTCATCCAGCGTCGTCGCACCGACCAGACGCAGCTCACCGCGAGCCAGCAACGGCTTAATCATATTGCCGGCATCCATCGCGGAATCACCGGTGGCACCGGCGCCGACGATGGTGTGCAGCTCGTCGATAAACGTAATGATCTGACCGTTCGACTCCTTAATCTCATCGAGCACAGCCTTCAGACGCTCCTCGAACTCGCCGCGGTACTTCGCACCCGCAACCATCGAGCCAAGATCCAACGAAATCAGGGTCTTGCCCTTCAGGCTCTCCGGGACGTCGCCCGCCACAATGCGGCGCGCAAGCCCCTCAACGATCGCAGTCTTACCGACGCCCGGCTCACCGATCAGCACCGGATTGTTCTTCGTACGACGGGAAAGCACCTGAACCACACGGCGAATCTCCGAATCGCGGCCGATCACCGGGTCAATCTTGCCCTCACGCGCACGAGCAGTCAGGTCCGTCGAGTACTTCTGCAGCGCCTGGAACTGGTCCTCCGGGTTTTCAGAGGTGACCTTCTTGCCACCGCGAACCGAAGGGAACGCCTCCTTGAGCGCCTCAAACGTTGCGCCGCGCTTCTGCAGCAACTCAGCCGCATCGTCCTTACCCTTCGCAATCGCGGCGAGGAGAACATCGGCGGAAACGTACTCGTCGCCAAGTTCACCTGCAAGATCCTGCGCAACACTCAGCGCCGTCTGCAGATCCCTATTAATCCCCGGGTTGGCCATGCCCTGGCCCTCCGCGCTCGGGTAACCGCTAATCAGCTCGCCAGCCTCGCGCGCCACCGTCTCCGGATCCACACCCGTGGCCTTGAGCACCGGGGCAGCAATGCCGCCATCCTGCTTCAGCAACGCCTCAAGCACATGAGCCGGGCGCATATCCGGGTTCCCCGCAGCCGACGCACGCATCTGTGCCTGCTGCAAAGCCTCCTGAGTTTTCTGTGTGTACTTCGATGCCATATCGCATCATCCTTTCGTGCCTAATTTTTGTTTCGCACTATGTGTAACGCACGAGAAGTTGAGTCTGTTCCTGTCAACACGAAAAAGTTGCGCGGGAGTGGCTCAAGGTGGGTTTGGTGGGGTGTTTTCGCTGGTCGTCTAGTTGCGTGGCAGTGCGTGCTAGACGATCAGCTTTCGTCGAAAATGTTTCCCCAGGTGATGATGGAAACGATGGTCGATAAAAGAAAGATCGTCTAGTCGCGCAAAAGAGCAGCTAGACGATCAGGGGGAGGCCAGCTCCTTTAAAAGACCAAAGGGCTTTGAAGACACGTTTTTCAACGTTTTTACCTCATGTTTTTTGCCCAACACTGCTCCCCGATAGGCAAATAAGTGTTGTGCAAGACAACATGTGCAATTAGCATTATGACTACAGCGCCAACCCGAGAAGGATAAAGCTGGGTTCCCGAATGGGAGTAAGGCTTCGGCCTGAGAATTCCTTTGCTCCGAGGGTTGGTGTTTTTACTTTCCTGCTTTTCTCTTAAGTGCGTCGAGGCAGCCTTCTGGATCCTTCTGCAGATAACCAACTACTAGCTCGACGGCCTGCTGAGAATATGTCCACATTGTCGCATTCTCACCAGCCGTACTGCGGTCGTAGGCGTATCGTTCATCGTCCCGGAGTTGAAAAACTTTGATGAAAAGATCGAAGTCATACTTGTTAAATCTGCGTTTTTCTCCACGGTGATAGATGGTTGTCTTCGACTTAGCGAGGCGCTTGAGCACCTCGTTAACCGCCAATTTTTTGGTGTATGGATAGTAACTAGCTGCATCGCGGACATCCTTGACAATGGCAATGCCCGCATCAGCATCGCTATCGATGTAGACATTGAGATCAGCATCCTTCGACTTCTTGACGATGCGGAGGTTCGTCTCATAAATCGCAGCAGCGGCTCCCCCTTCGCCTGTACCAGCCGCGTCTGCTGCAAACTGTCTCATTTTAAGGAGCTTCTCCGCGACGTGTGGTTCATATTTTGCCCGGATTACGTCGGGATCAATAGCGCCACGACGCACAGCAAGCGTGAGGTGATTTTCCGGAATTAATTCACTTACCGACTCCCCATGCAGCTCGAGCAGTTTGTCTGCATAATTCATCACCGACTTCTGCAAGAATGGACCGATAAAGATCTCATACTCATCAGTAATGAAGTGCGTATTGATGTTGCGGAAACGGATGATCTCGGCCATGTTCACCCGTAGTGGATCTTTGTCGTTCGTGAAAATTTTCTTCAGGCAATCTGCAAGCGCGATCGTCTTCCCCGACCCATCGGAGTAGTAGATTGCGTCGACCCCTCGGTCTTTAACTAAGTACGCCTTGAGCATGAGCTCCCAAGCATTACAAAGAAAGATCGAGCAGGACTCAGCGTGATATTTCAGAGTCGGGCGGTTGTAAAGCTCCAACGCAAGAATGAAGGCTTCTTTACTCTTCTCCAAAAGACGCTGGACGATTTCTTCATGCCCCATTTCCATAACGAATCAGTCTAACGATCAACGCGACGCCCTTAGTGCTGGTCGTCTAGTTGCGCGGCAGTGCGTGCTAGACGATCAGCTTTCGTCGAAAATGTTTCCCCAGGTGATGATGGAAACGATGGTCGATAAAAGAAAGATCGTCTAGTTGCACAATGTCA
>NZ_KV825886.1:0-430 GCF_001835805.1 Corynebacterium sp. HMSC034B08
AACACGCCACTCTCAAAAAGTCAGGCCGATTCAGAATTGCGAAATTGGCATCTGGTTGACGGTGTGGATCATCTTGCTGATTCGATGCAGGGCAACAAATCGAATCAACACTTGTACTTGTACTCCGATTTGCAAGGCAGAGGTATTCGGAGGTGGTTCGACTTGCACACCGAATCAGCCGCAGGCCGGGCGATTCAGGCTTTGGATGTGCTTCTCCGAACTCGTCTTCCTCTCACCAATAGAATCCAACTGCTTGGAAGTGCACTAGACGGTATTGCACATTCGATGTATCCGCGGGAAGAAACCGAGGACAACTATGTCGGATTCAGAACAGACTGCGAGAGGTTGCGCAAAGCGATTCGACCCATTGTCGGAAGAAAGGAGTTTCCTAACTGGCCTGAGCGTATGGCAGACGCGTACAACGGGTTGC
>NZ_KV825887.1:0-243 GCF_001835805.1 Corynebacterium sp. HMSC034B08
CAACGGCATCACCCCGGTGCTGAAGGTGATCAACGACCGCTACGGCGTCAAGCATGGTCACGTGGAGACCGTCCACGCGTACACCAACGACCAGAACCTGGCCGACAACTTCCACAAGGGTGACCGTCGTGGGCGTGCTGCTGGCCTGAACATGGTGCTCACCGAGACTGGTGCTGCGAAGGCCGTGTCCAAGGCGCTGCCCGAGTTTGAGGGCAAGCTCACCGGCAACGCGATCCGCGTGCC
>NZ_KV825888.1:0-3439 GCF_001835805.1 Corynebacterium sp. HMSC034B08
TCTTTTTTGTGAGTTTGGCAGCTAGTTTTGCGTCCACTTCAACTGCCGTTATCGCCCTCCCCAAGTGGGCCATCGGGTGAGTGAGGGCACCGCTTCCTGGCCCGATCTCAATGATGGGGCCGGAGGTTTGTTTTACAAGATCGACGATGGAGTTGATGATCTTGTGGTCTGTGAGAAAATTTTGGCCATGTTCGTGACGGCCGTATCCGTATGTAGACATCAGGTGTGCTCCGTGGAGTTGAAACGGAGCCGGGCATGGCAAATGGCCGCCCGGCTAAAGGACCGGAGCGGTTTCTAACCTGCGGGAGGGAGAAAACCGCCTTAGCGGCTGGTGAGCGGCCGCATGAAAACGGAACCTGAAATCAACATGGGCCTATCGTATCCAATTAATTTCGCAGGGTCCAATACGGTGAGAAAGAAGACAACCGCACCGCAACAGTGCAAGACCTCTCTGGATTGGAATTTGTCCTACCTTCGGCTCGTCGTACAGACGCCACTGGCGTATTTTGTCTCTGGGCAACGAGGGGGAGTTACCCCCACCTCCGGATGTTTTTAAGGTGCACCCCTTATTACGCTGTGGTGCGGGAGTAGTTTTGTCCGACTGATCGGACTACCCACCGACGTGGGGCGGGTAGTTCGAGGTCCCAGCAGATGATCGCGTCGATTTCGCCGCGTTCAAAGGATGCCACCATGGCGTCGTAGTCGGGGCGAGCCACATTCTTCTTTGACGCGGAAATGGACTGATCGACGTAGTTATGTCCTATGTCCAACGTCCAAGCCACGCTGCTTTGCAATGGCTTCACAGTCCTGACGCTGCCGGTCGATGGTGAGGCCATCCACGTCAGCGTCTCGCGAGATACGAAGGTAAATAGGAGCGCGTGTTGCCAAACGCTTTTAATAAGGCCCTTAGCTAACATTGAACTTAAAACCCGACGACGTCGCCACTGTCATTTTGTACGAGGGTGGCGGCCCCAGAGCGCACCACCGGACTCTCTTGAAGGTTTAGCCCCAGTGAAAGAAGTAACTGAGGTACCTCTCCGAAACTACATTCCACGAGGTCGTTACACGCGCCTTGATGAGCGAGACGAAGGTTGTCGACTCCATCTAGCCAATCTGGAGTCAGGCCGAAGTCAAGCAGACCCACTTTGAACGGAACGTGGTGCGCGAGTTGAATCGGTCGCCCGTCATTGGAGTTGCAAATGCTGCATCCTTCCCCGTCTCGCGCGATTACCGCGGGCCTCAATTTTTGGGGGTAGCGAACAGCTGGCCGCCGCTTGTACGTCTCCCATTCCTCGATCGTTAACCAAGCTCTTCCACCGAATCCTTCGGGATTGACCATCCTCGGTCGCTGTGCCACAGTACCCTCCGTTTCGACTTCAATATCAGAATCGGACCATCACACTACCTCTATCGGATCCGCCCTCGCTTGCAGTTAAGACCAGACCCGACAAACTCCGATACAGCTGTGGGCAAACTACTCCTTGTTGCCAGAGGTAGTCTTAAACTTAACCTCGACCGCGTTCAGTCCCGCTAAGAACGCTTTTCGACAAATTGATTCGACTGGTCTAGAGCAATCCGACAATACAGCGAGGAAATCATGGGATTTTTGGCGAGACTGTTTAAAGGAAAAACGGAAAGCAAGAACCTCGACGTCCGAAAACAGCCCACACCCCTTAAACAGCCGGCTTTGAATCCCTGGCCGACTACTTCTCTTGACAAGACCCTTGAGCTACCAGGAGGCTTCGATCGAGTTCTCTACGTGTACGACGATGCCCCCTTTTCGAATGCCCAACGTGGAGATGTTATCAAGATCGAATTTTTTCCCGGTGAAGCGAGGCTATGCAACAAGAAGACTGGTTCCGAGGTCGACACCCGCGCAGACCAAGCAACTTGCCTTCTTCACAACGGGAAACCAGTCGGTGTCATCTTCGACGATAAAGAGGACGTTAAGCTTGCCTACAACAAGGGGATCCGAATTTTCGCCACCGCAACCGTCGGGGCACGTCTTCGCGAACACGGCAACGTACGGGCATTGACGTTGCACCTTCCCAGCGGGCGAAGGACCACCCGCCAGCTGATCGAACTTCACGAAGTCAACAGCCGAATTCCCAGTAACGCGCAACGAATCCAATTTAACGAATGGGACGAAGACGATTTCAGAGATATCTCCCACAAGCCCCGCTGGATATTCGAGAACGTGACCTTGAGTTTTCTGCCAGTTCCCAAGGGATCTTCGGCAAAACCGCACATTCAAGCCTCAGCCGATGGACTAAAGCTATTTAGATTGACCGCCCGAAACTCGGCATACCGGGAGGTAGTAACAGCGATAAGCTCGAACGATTCTTTTATCGTGCTAGCCGAACGGCGACAGCCTCGTGAAGGACTTGTCGGCTACCAGATAACGCTTATTTGCTGGTGAGTACAGCGCGTGTGAGATGGAGATGAATTTGGGCTTCGCAACCTCGCTCACAGGAAGTCTTGGGTTGCAGTCTCAACATCTATTTCGCGAGACAACCAGTTGGGAAGCTACCTTCAGCACGAGCCTAGCTTTATGATCTCCCACGCATCCGATCATGGGTTGACAGTATGAGTTCCGCAACGTGGGTTGCTTCCCTAATCACATACCGCCCCGCTTGCAATGTGACTCCGGTCGGGAGAGTACGACCGTGACCCGTTCCCTGCAAGTTTCGTAATTCATTAATTTGAAGTGCTGTGGTCCGAGCCGATTGATAGATGGCCCGAATCTGCTTACCACCAGGCTGGCCAACATCGACATTCGCGGCTAGAAGATCAAGACGCTCGAACGTGAGTGTAATCAACTCCTCAAAACTAGCCTTGTGTGCGGGAAGCATTGAGTTTTCCTCCAACACAAACTTGCAGCAGGATTCGAGCAGTTCCTTAGCTACTCCAAGAAGCACCCCTGGATCTTCCAAATTTCTCGATAGCCGATCTAAATGCTCGTCAAGCGCTGCCCTGCCACCTGTTTCCAGATCAATCCCGAGCTCAGAACTCAGGTAACCCTGCTCAGTAAGTTCAAGATGCTGGCTTGCGAAAGCAGATCGAAGGCTTGCAACTTCGTTCTTGTGATCCTCTTTCTCTGTGCCGAAAACCCCGTGGGCCCTCAGCATGACCAAAATCCGTTCCAACACCTCCCGCTGTCGCGGAGATCCTAGATTTCGCGCCTCCCGGCAAAGGTGAAGAATTCGATCCTGCTTGTTCGGAGTCCGAGTCTCTCGATCATATTTGTCTAAATAAGTCAGCTTTGTGTCAGCGTAACAGGCGGAAATCTCCGAATGGGACGGGCCCTTACCCATAAAAAAGAACTTGCCAAGGCAAATAGCTACTTCATCAGACAGGTACTCCTGAGCCATGCTCTACTTCTTATTGCCAGAGGTAGTATTGAACTTGAACTCGACGGAGTGTCGTCGATAAATAACTA
>NZ_KV825889.1:0-298 GCF_001835805.1 Corynebacterium sp. HMSC034B08
CCGTGTCACATAGCTGCAACCCCTGCAGCGTGCCCTCAACGAGGACGCTCTGTGTCGTAGACATGTGCCTGCAATGCGTGTCTGTGTCTCTCTCTTAAAAGGTTTGGGTCGAAATACCGCAAAATTACGAAACATCCCCGAAGTGTGACGTGTCTATGCAGGTCACAGCGTTATCGCGTGTTTCGTAGTTTTGTTCTTTTCGTTTGCGGAAATCACGAAACCGCAGGTAGAGCGTTTCGTAATTTTTTCGTATTTTGATCGGCAAATTACGAAACGAGGTCAAAACTACGAAACGAGC
>NZ_KV825891.1:0-291 GCF_001835805.1 Corynebacterium sp. HMSC034B08
CGGCAACAACGCAACATCGCCAGGCCATCACCCAGGCACAGTTCCGATACCCCGATGCGAGCCTTGCTGAAGTTACCCGGGCAGAGCAGCGCGGTATCAACATGCGCCAACTGAAACGAATCGCGGCAACGAACTGGCGGGAAAACCCGACCAACATTCACATCCTCGCACCGACCGGAACAGGGAAAACATACATAGTCTGCGCCATCGGTATTGCTGCGTGTCAGGCCGGATACTCCGTGGCCTACTACCGGCTGGACCAACTCGTAGACATGTTGGCGGTCTTCTCAC
>NZ_KV825892.1:0-16512 GCF_001835805.1 Corynebacterium sp. HMSC034B08
TCAAACGGAACAAAACCTGGGACACTTCAGTTTTCTTTTCAGAAGATATCGGCCCCGTCCTTGCCCCTCAGTAGTGCTCCACCGCGTACATCACGACGCCTTGGTACAGATCACCGTCCACTGGCAGCGAGTGTCCGACGAACTGTGAGCGAACCACCTCGAACACGTTGGAGGTTCCACGGTTCGACAGCGCTTCGTCCAGTGACCGCGCGAGTTGCTCCTCAACAGTAGAAGCACCAGCGTGCATGAGCATTACATCGAGAAGGTCCTGGATACGACGTTCAACCGGCGACTCATCCTGGGGTTCTTCCGCACCACCGATGAGCGCGTCGTCCGGCACAGCAATCCCGCGCGCCTTGTCTTCCATTGCGGCAACTGCAAGACGGGACATTGCAGCGGTGAGAACGTTCAGCGCGTCTTCGCCACCGAGCATGAGGTTGGTGAACTGCTCGTGCTCTGCGTCAGCACCCAAGATTGCGGAAAGCACTTTGTCGCGAAGTTTCGGTGACTTCGCCAACGCTTCCTGCGGGTTCTTGGTGGCAAGGGCTTCCACTTCTTCGTCGTTAGCTAACGCCTCCCACACGGCATGAACCATGCGGGTATTCGCCGAGTTGGACATGTCGATGCCCGCAGCGGAGAACAGCTCGTTGACTTGCTCTACTGCTTCGCGGAATGCGCCTTGCAGCGGATCCCCTGCCCCACCGGTAGAGACACGACCATCGAACCCTGGAACAGGGAGCGGGGCTCGCGAATCCTCGATGTTGAGTTTCAGCTCAACGCCTGTTTCAACGTCACCCATGACGGCGGTCTTCACTACCTCGACGCCGGTGACGTAGTCCTCCTCGCGTGCTTTCTTGCCAAGCTTGAGGTTGCGCGCGAGCAGGTCAGCGAAGATTGCACGCTTGTGCAGAGTGATGTCTTGGAAGTCGATGAACTGGCTCAAGAAGTCCCACGCGTGAACGTACTTCACCAGGTTCGCACGGAAATCTGTGGCCACTGCTTCGTTGTCTTTGTCCCCGGAGACCAAGGCACCTCCGTAGAACTCGGTCCACCGGGTAATGATCGGATCGATACCAATTCGAAGCAGGCTGTCTTTCTTCTTCACATCGATGTCGCGATCCATCACCGTGTCGGCGATCGCTTCCATCTCCTCGACGTCGTAGAACTGGGAGGTGTCCAGTACGCGAGCAAGATCTGCAAGTACGTCGGGGTCTACCTCGGTGTCGATAGACGCCTGCGAGTAGTACGGCTGGAATGAGTGAAGAATCGTTTCGGGGTCATTGACGAAGTCGACGACGAAGGTCTTGGTCTTATTCTTCGATGGCATCGTCCTGTTCAGTCGCGAGAGGGTCTGCACCGCCATCACACCGGACAGAGGTTTATCCACGTACATCGCTGACAGGCGAGGTTCGTCAAAGCCGGTCTGATACTTGTTGGCCACGATGAGGAACTTGTACGCCGCACCGTCGAACATCTTCGTCGTTTCCATCCGACGATGGCCCTCAGGTGCGTTCTCGTTATTGAGGGAGGATTCCGTAACGATCTCCTCGATGTCCTCATCCTTGGACACGTCAAGCGAACCAGAGAACGCCACCAGCGCTTCGAGCCCGTGGTACTTCGGGTTGGACTTGATCACGTCCTGAACCGCCCGGAACCAGGTGTATGCGCTCATGCGGTCGTCGCAAACGACCATTGCTTTCGCGGTCGATCCGAGCAGGAAGCGCACGTTGTTGTTGAAGTGCTCGACCGCCACTTCCGCCTTGGAGTGGATCGTCTTCTCGTGGGAACGGACGAAGTGTTTGAGTGCAGATTTTGCCTCGCCAAGAATGACGTCGTCTTCGCGGCCAAGTTGATCTTCGATCTTGGCGTAGAGCGACAGTGAGATGTAGTTCTGGAGCACGTCCAGGATGAAGTTCTCATCGATTGCCTGCGCCATGGAGTACAGGTCAAATGCCACGTACTTCTCTGGGTTGTCCGGGGACGGCTCGCCAAACACAGCAAGAGTCTTTGCCTTGGGCGTTGCGGTCAGCGCAACGAGGGTGACGTTCGACGACCGCGCGACCGCCGAGTCTCGCTGCTGCTGCAGACGGTCCTTTTCAACACGCGTGAGCTCGCCAGACGGAGTCGAACCAGCAGGGTCGCTGAGCGCTGCCCCACCATCGAGCGTCTCTTCGTCTTCAATATCCGCAGCCGCTCGCGTTGCTGCTTCCGCAAGCTCGTCAGGGGTGTCCGAAAGTGTCTCGAGCAGCGTGCGCGATGCCTTGCCGTGCTGGGACGAGTGCGCTTCGTCGATAATGACCAGCCAGCGGCGGTTTCGCAGTTTCGGCGAACGGTCAATCGTTTGCGCCAGTGCCGGGAAGGTCTGCAGCGTACAGGACAAAATGCGCTTGCCCTGGGTGAGATAGTGGTTGAGTTTCTCCGACTTTGAGGTGTCATCGCTGGTGATGTTGATGACCATGCCTTCAGAGGCCTGCAGAAGTGAAAGTCCGTCCGCGACGTTCTTATCCAGCACGGTGCGATCCGTAACGACGATTACGCAATCGAAAAGTTTCGTCCCGTCTTCGTGGATCATCTTGTTGGCACGGTGCGCCAACCACGCAATCGTTTTCGTCTTACCGGAACCGGCAGAGTGCTGGATCAGGTAGCGCCGACCGGTGCCGTTGCTAGCGACATCGCTGGTGACACGTTCCACAGAGCGCAATTGGTGGAAGCGTGGGAAGATCAGGCGACCCTCGTTGCCCTTCGTGGACGGCTCCCACAGTGCGTAATCCTTCAGGATGCGCAGCAGCAGATCTGGTGAGCACACCCACTCCCACAGGTAGGAAACGTTGTACCCGTTGGGGTTGTCAGGGTTACCAGCGCGGCCTTCCTCGGTTCCCTGGTTGAACGGAAGGAAGACAGTATCGGCGCCGTTGAGTTCCGTGGTCATCATGACTTCACGGGAGGACACTGCGAAGTGGACGAGGCAGCGGCCGGGGTTGAGCAGCGGGCGGCTGGAGCGATTCGGCTTGCGGTCGTGCTTGTACTGCTTGACGGCATCGTCAATCGACTGCGTGTTGTCAGTCTTGAGTTCCATCGTGATCACGGGGATGCCGTTAACCAGCAGCACAAGGTCAATCTCACCTAGGCCACCTTTTTCAAAGTGGACTTGCTGCAGCACGCGTAGGCGGTTTTCCTTCGCCTTGTCGATCACATCCGTCTTCGCCGGGTCATACGGGTAAAAGCCCGCCATATCCGGGAAGTTCACGGTGCCAAGGTCTGTCTGTGTAAACGAGAACCCATCTCGCAACGTGCCCAGTAGTCCGCCGTTGACCTTCTTAGTGATGCCATCCAGAATCGGCGTGTAGTCGAGCTCCTTGGTCAGCCGCTTTAGCAGCCGGTACTCACGAGACTTTCGCTCCGTGTCGTTCGCGTTTTCAGGAATAGCACGCTCGTATTGCTCCGGATACTGGGTTTTCAGCCAGTGGAGTACGTCCTCCGGGAAGAGTCCAAGTTCGGGGTCGAACCCCTTGTCGTTGGCACCCTCGTTCCAAATCCAGCCTTGGCTGTTGAGAGATCGGCAGATGGTCAGCTCCATCGCTTCTTCAAGAATCGGGTTCACCATGATTAGACCTCTTTCCGCCCCGTAACGACTTCAGTGATCAGCGCAGTCTTGCGCGCTTTCAAGTTTTCAATAAGGCGCGTGGATTCCTCGATGAGAGCGTCAGACTTCTCTATTTCTCGTTGCCAACTCGTCGCAACTCCTCGTTGCGTGTCGAGATCGGGAAGCGGGAATTTAAACGCCTTAAAAGCAGAGGTGTTAAGCGAAGGAACGGGGCCAGAATTGACAAGCACGTCAATTGGAAGTTGTGTAAGAGCCAACCTGAGATAGTCCGTGTCCAGAATCGTTAGGTCCGGTTGAACTGACAACATATTGTTGTCGATACAGCAATCCACAGAATTTATGCCGAAACGATTTAATCTCATTGCCTCACCTACTTTGGCGAGCAAGATTGATCCAGCAGGCACTACTCGTGCGCCAATCTCTTGAGCAGTTTCGCGGGAGACTGTGTTCGAAAGATCGTGAACGATTGCTCTACTATCCATCGTAGAAAGTGAACCGACCTTGTAGAACGGAAGTTCCTCTCCCGCTACGCCTTGGTATCGCTCGTTGAACCCAGAACCACCTATAAAGCTCGCGTGCAGTCCTAGATGAGTGAGTCCCGCACGAGCATCTTCAAGTTCATCCAAGTATCGCTTGGCGAACGGAATGGCGCGATTTTCGAGATCTAACTTTAGCCCCTCGAACTCTTCGATCAGCGCGTCCATCTCGCTGATTTCCTTATCGAGATAATCAGCGATACGGCGCTGGGTTTCGAGTGGAGGACGCAAAAGTTTTAACCGCGAGAAACGCGCGTAATTGATCGTCTGTCCGTCGCGAAGTTGATCAGTAGACGATGCCATCCCTTCGATAAATGGCGCTGACTTCAGAAAATATCGCCAGTAGCCAGTAAACACACCGTCACGAGGTTCTAGCACCGTGTAGGCGGTACTGACCTTTCCTCGAATTTGGCTCCACTCAATCCCACCCTGGAAACTACGGAGATGAATCACGAAATCATCAGGCTCGACGTGCTTCATGTCAGAATCGGACAGTTTCTGCATGACTTTCCCGCCCGTGATCTCCTGATACTCATCTTGGGGAAGAACACCGTATTTTTGGGATGGCGTTAAATGAACATCATCTTCCAGATTTTTCTCGCGGCGCTCGTTAAAAACGATGGTGGAAGGAACAATGTCGAAGTCATCAGCGACTTCTCCAAGCCAATAAACACCACTATCTTTCAACCGAGTCATCCGAACGCACCTCCCCGAACATGGCGTAGATGCGATCCAGCGAGCTAGCAATATCCGCGTCCAACTCTTCGAGAGAGCGGGACTCTTCTGGCTTGTAGAACAAGCGCGTCAGCGGTAGCTCCGTCCCCACCTTTGCCAAGGACTCATCCCACTGCATATCCGGAACGAACGGGATTACCTCACGATCCATGTGTTCGGTTACGTCCTCTAGGTACGGCACACGCTCGATCACCTTGGTCGAGGCATCTATGACCGGGTTGCCCTTCTCGTCGAGTGAAGCTGGTGCATTCCCATCTTCCACGGCAAGCGATTTCATGACGTGGCGAAGCAGTGGCGCACCCATCTTCACACCGTGTTCCTTCGCAGCGGACTTGAGCGCCTTGGGCAGGTCGTTGTATTCGCGTCCCTTCATCTCGCGGATGACTGCTTCATGCTCTGGGAATGCAGACTTGTGCTTCATCGCTTCTGCCACGGTTTCATCGGTGACGCTTACGGCGTAGTGCGCCAACTTAAACATCGGCACGTCACGGTAAGTGAGATCATCAGCCGTCACGATGATGGAGCGTTCCATCTCTTCGAAATCCTTGTAAATCTTCGTGATTTCGCGGATGTTGTCTTCTGTAAACTCCACGCGCTTTTGTCCCATGTTCTTACGCATCGGGGCGCAAATTTCGGTCGCGTCGATGAACTGGATCTTGCCGCGGCGACGTGGTTCCTTGTTCCTGTCAAGGATCCAGATGTAGGTGGCAATGCCGGTGTTATAAAACATGTCATTTGGCAGCGCGATGATCGTGTCCAGCACTTCAACGCCGCCTTGCGCGCCGATGAGGTACTTGCGGATACTGTCCGGACCACTCTCCGCATCGCCGGTAAACAGTGGCGAGCCGTTAGTAACTACGGCTGCACGCCCACCCTTCGTTGCACCATCAGCCGCCGTGAGTTTGTGCGCGATGTGCATCAAGAACAGCATTTGGCCGTCGCTGACAGCGGGAAGCCCCTCAGCAAAGCGTGGATCGCCCTGCTCCTGGAGCGCCTTGACATCCTTCTGAAATGCCTTCCAGGACGAACCGTATGGCGGGTTCGCCATGATGTAGTCGAACGTGTCCCCTTCATACTGATCATTGGTCAGGGAGTTGCCGAACTTCAACACTTCTGGGTTCTTGAATCCCTGCATGAGCAGATCAGACTTGCCCATAGCGAATGAAGATTCCTTGAGTTCTTGTCCTGCAACGACGATCTCAATACCTGGGTTGATAGCCCGGAGCGCATCACGCGCAGCGATGAGCATGCCGCACGTACCGGCGGTTGGGTCATAAACGGAACGGATGATGCCGTCTTCCTCCAGTTCCGCGTCATCCGAGGTAAACAGGATGGACGTCATCAGACGAATCGCGTCGCGCGGAGTATAGAACTCACCGGCGTCTTTCGCTTTTCTGGCGAAGGAACGATACATCAGGTTCTCGAAGATGTCGCCCATTGTCTGATCCTGGAGTGCCTCGTCAGACATGTCGATCGACGCGAAGTGGTTCACCACATTCCAGAGTTGATTATTGCGGTCAAGGAAGTCGATGAGTTTCTCAAACTCAAACGCTTTCCAAATCTCTTGGATATTTGCGGAAAACGCCCTGAGATACTGCAGCAGCCCTTCCTTCAAGGTGTCGTCGGAGGTAGCCAGGCGTTCGAGAGACAACTGAGACGTGTTCCAAAAACGAAGCTTGAACATGTTCTCGATCTTGAGGTTCACGATCGAAGGGTCTGTCCCCTTCACGTTCTCCCGGTGGACGAGATCCAAGACGTCCTTCTTCGTCGACTCCAAACGTCCTTCAAGGCGCCGGAGCACAGTGAACGGAATGATGTAGTCACCGTAATTCTCGGCCGGGACAATAAGCCGCAGGTAATCATCTGCGGTCTGCCAAATGGCAGCGTTGAGGCTGTTGACCTTGGCAGTTTGCTTCGGCGTGATCGAATCGAGGATCTCTGAGGTGTCAGTCATCGGTGCTTCCTTGTGAATCTGTAGACGCCTGATTGTCCCACAGGAGTCACTCGTTTTCGGGCAACAAATGTTGGTGTTTCACCGTACGAGCGGAAGGTTTGCAGCGCAGTAGCGCTAGCCCCACCCCGGACGACGGCAAGGGTCATGTGGACACCGCGGCCTGCACCATGGATAGGTTTGCCACTGTGCACCGATCCATGTCGCGCGACGAAATGCTTCTCGAATATCTCAAGACAACCAAAACCGGCACCTACCTCATCCCACCCGGTGTGGGTGAGACCGGTTTCGTCGGTGAAGGAATGTTTGCCTAGTCCCTATCCTGGCCCCTGTCCTGTATCTCGCCTTTGCGTCCTTTCACCGCCACAACAACGCCCACGATGTAGGACACAATCACTCCAAGGACACAGAGCAAACACAATGTTGAAGAAAGATCTAACGCCCGTCTCCCTACAAGCTGGGTGAAAACGGATTTCACGCTCTCTTCAGTGTCACCGGTATCAACCATAAAGAAGCCGGCGAGGAAGAGAAACACTGTTACGGCGATGAAGGCCCAAGACTCACGCCACCCGAAGGACTTATACGGCCCTGCCTGCGAGCCGTCCTTCACGTGGCGTACGGGGATAAACCACAAAGCAAGAAGCGCAAGTGCGGCGATCACCCCAGCTGGAACGGAGTAGAACACGAGCCATCCGCCCACCCCAAACAGAATCCGCCCTACTGCAAAGAACGCCGCCCCTAACAGGCTCAGGATAAGCGCCGCGACGGAGTTGATACGGACATTCCGGCAGTTCATGCACCACATCATACGGCGGAAGCCATGGGCTGTATCTTAATCAGCCAAAGTGACGAGGCAGCGAATGAGGCGCCTTAGAGCAGCACAACGATGACCACCAGCACTGTGATGGCTGCGTCCAGAAGTCCGACGACCTTCGGCGTCCATGGCTTCTCACGACGTGCACCAGTGATCGGCATCAGCGTCGCCCGCGCGAGCAACACGACGGCCACGACGATGATCGCTGGGTGGAACGGATGCCCGCCGGTTATGAGCACGGCGACGACGGCGGCGACAAGCACGACGACGTGATAGCCCACCGACCCGATGAACCAGGGCCTGGAGCCGCGTTCACGGATGAGCGTCTTCACGTAGGGCACAGTGCCGACGAAGTACGCCAGGTACACGGCAAATGCGGCCCACGCCTCCGCATCCAGGCCTCCCCCGGCCCAGGCGGCCACCGGCAGGATGAGGCAGGCTGCTACGACAGTGGACACACCCGACAACAGCGACCTCGGCCGCCGCTTCCATGCCTCGAATACGGCTATGGCCACCAATGGCGCGAACGCCGGGACCCACATGAGAAGCCGCCAGTCGAAGATCAGCGTTGTCACACCCGCGACCGCAGCGAGCGACCCGTAGACAAGGACCGGGGGCCGGTTGCGTTCGCGGAAGCGCGAGCGGATCCAGACGCTGCTGGCGAAAAACGTGAAATAGCCGAGCCACCAGGTCAGCAACAGGGGAATCGCAGTCCACGACGGTGCCAGGATGACGCCGGTGATAGCGGGGACGGTGACCATAAACCAGGCGCCGTGTTGGTCGGGCATCCAACCGGGTGAGCGTCGGCGTGTGCGGGGGTTGCGCGACACGCTGCGCTGCGCCTGGCTCTTCGACATGTTTTCACCCTACTGATGCGAATCCGTGATGGGCAATTGGCGTGGTCTTTTCCGTCGATTCGAAGCACCCGGCGCCGTCGCGCGCTTCAGGCCATTCGCGTTCTAAAAACCACAAAGCCCCGACCCAAAGTGGATGAGACGAGGTGGCAGGCCTAGCGTTAGTCCTATGACGTTGCCAAAGTTCGGTCCCGCTTGGGCCGGTGCTTTAATGGGAACCTCGATTGCGTCGAGTTTGACTGGGTTACATGGATTTCATGTAGCCCATCTCGTGTTTGCGCTCATCGCGGCGGGACTCCTTGTTGTGTTCACGGTCGGCGTGCGCAATGAGCCGCCGCGGCACCAGAACATGGCGGCGTGGGGCATGTACGCGATGGGGCTGCCGCGTGCGGCTCGGCGTGGACGGCACTCACGGGCAACGATGCGTTCCAGCTGTTCAGCTGGTGGGTCGGTGCGCCACTGGCCATCATCGTGTGCTTGTGGCAACTCTGGGGTTTGTGGAAGCAGTCCGCGCACTACACCGAGCCTGCGTTCCCGTGGGGCTTGGCGCTGGTGTCCCCGATGGTCGCTGCGACATCCGGCGGGCAGCTGGCCACCCATCACGGCGAGTTTTATCACTACGCGGGTGAGCTGTGCTTCTTCCTCACGTTCTTCACCGCGATCCCGCTCTTCCTCTACTGCTACTGGTCCCGCACGCGCCCACGTGGCGCAGCCGCGGGTACAGCGTGGATTCCCCTCGGTGTTGTCGGCCAGTCGACGGCAGCATCGACATTGCTTTTCGACGCCCACCTGTACGGCCTCATCATGTTCACCCTCGCCGTACCGTGTGTCCTCTATGCCATGTACTGCTTCTACGAGGCTGTCCTCCACTGGGCGCCCTACGGCCCTGGTTGGTGGGGCTCTACCTTCCCCGTGGGCACTCTGTGCTTGGGTGCTTGGGACGAAGGCTGGCACGCACTTTCCTTGGCGCTCCTCGTGCTCTTGCTCCTCCACTGGGGTGTCTGCGCGGTGCGCTTTGGCTCCTGGGAACTAAGCCAATCTGGTGCGAGATGAACTAGCTATCCGCGCTTCTCCGATGCCGTCGTCGTGGTGGTCCACGACGAGCTGGATCAGGCGCCCGGGGAGCTCCCCGTCCGGCACGCCCACGACTCGGCGTAGCGACCGCCCTTCGCCAGCAATTCATCGTGCGTGCCCCGTTCTGCGACCGTCCCGTCCTCCGAAAGCACGACGATGAGGTCGGCATCGCGGATGGTGTGCAGGCGATGGGCGACGACGATCACAGTGTGATCGCCGCGCAACGCCTCCATCGTGCCGACGATCGCCCGCTCAGTGGCCGCATCCAGCGAGGACGTCGGCTCGTCGAGAAGCACCACCGGGGAATCCTTCAGAAGCGCCCGGGCGATGGCGAGGCGCTGCCGCTCACCTCCCGACAGCAGCGTCCCCTCCTCCCCCACCGGGGTATCCCACCCGGAAGGCAGCAGCTCCACGATGCGGTCCACCCCGGAACGCCGGGCAGCCTCGCGCAAGCGGTCCCCGTCACCGGGCCTGGAACCGAAGCCGGGGTCGGCGAAGACCAGGTTGTCCCGCACGGACGCGTCGAAAAGGAACGTCTCCTGGAACACCGGGGTCACCAGCGAGTTCACGCCGTCGGTGCCGATCCGAGGCAAGGGCACCCCGCCGATGAGGATCTCCCCCGAGTCCGGATCGTGAAAACGCGACAGCAGCCGCATGACCGTCGTCTTGCCCGACCCCGACGGTCCCACTACGGCAACCAGCGCTCCCTGAGGTGCACGGAAGCTGACGTCGTCGAGAACCTTCTTATCTCCGTACCCGAAGCTCACACCGCGGAACTCCACGTCATGCCCGTCGGGCAGCTCCGGTGCGGCAGGTTCAGGAAGGGCGGGGATTGCCCGCAGGTCACGCAACGCAGCCAACGTGTTGCGGCCCGCACCGAAACCGCCGGACAACGCTCCCGCCGTGGTGATCGGTCCGGTGAACTGGACGAGCACGATGAGCATCGGCGCCAAATGCGCCGGCGCCATCCCGCCCGTCGCGGCGACTGCCACGGCGACGATCACCGCCGCCGTGAACACCGCATGGACGACCGAACCCAACCGTCCGATGGCCGCCCCCTGCGTCGACGTCGCCTTCGCGAACGCATCGTGCTGGGCCTGGATAGCCTCATCCACCATCGCGTCCGCCGCCGAACCGTCGCCCGCGGCGCGAATCGCCTGCTGGCCGCGGGTGAACTCGATCAGCCTGCTGGAGACGGCAGCGACGGCCTCAGCATGCGCTTCGTCCGACTCCCCGCCGACCCGGCCAATGGCCCGGTAGGCGAAGAAGAGCACCGGCGCCGACGCGACAAGAACCAAACCGACGCGCCAATCCACCGCCAGAATTCCGAAGGCGATGACGGTCGGCGTAACCACCGCGGCGATGACGGGCCGCAGGATCACGTGCGGCACGGACGCCGCGAACGCGATACCCGACGACGCCATCTCCGAAAAGCGGCCGGCCGTGGACTTGGTGACGTACCCGAGTGGCAACGTCAGCACGCGTTCGCCCAGGGAACGCAGCAGGGACGAAAGCACCGCTGCGGAATTCGCCCTGCCAACTGTCCCCGCGGCGAGGGACAGCACCGCATGGGCGGCCGCGAGGCCGGCGATGACGCCGGTGAAACGCCACGCCGTCGCATCATCTCCCTCGGCCAGAGCCGACAGCAGCGGCAGCAGCGCGACGAACGCCGCTCCCTGGGCCAGCGCGGCAAGCGTGGCCAACGCAATGAGCCACACCAGCGTCATTCTCGAGCGCCGATCCGTCATCGACCACAAGTCTCGAATCATCGGTTCCCCGCCTTTTCATCGTCTGATTCAGTACCCCGCGGGGCGGATGGTTCGTCGTCGAGCGTGAACGCGCGCCACAAATCCCGGTAGCGGCCACCGCGCGCAAGCAACTCGTCGTGGGTACCCGCCTCCGCGACCGCTCCCCCATCGAGAACGAGGATGCGGTCGGCGTTGCGGATCGTGCTCAACCTGTGCGCGATCACAATCACCGTCCGCGAACGGGCCAAACGCTCGATTGCGGACTGGATGAGGGCCTCGGAAGCCGGATCCGCGTAAGCGGTTGCCTCGTCGAAGATGAGCACCGGCGCGTCCGTGACGATCGACCTCGCGATGGCTATGCGCTGCGCCTCACCACCGGAAAAGGTCACATCGACGTTGACCACCGAATCCAGGCGCTTCGGCAGCGCCGCGATGACCGCATCGAGGTTCGCGAGCTTCGCGGCCGCCATGATTTCGTCGTCGGTGGCGTCTCTCCTGGCCAGCCGGATGTTCTCCCGCAACGGCAGCGTGAACAACTGCGGATCTTGGAACACCACCGACACCGAGCGGTGCACGTCGCGCACGGCGATGTCACGAAGATCGACGCCGCCCAGCAGCACCGAGCCTTCAGCAGGGTCGTGGAAACGCGCCAACAGCCGGGCGACGGTGGACTTTCCGGAACCGGAGGACCCCACCAGCGCAGTGAGGGTCCCTGGTTCGAACGTCGCGGACATCCCGTCGAGGACCCGCGGCCCATCGCCGTAGGAGAAGACCAGGTTCCGGACCTCGAGCGCGCCTCCGCGCGCGGGCACCGGATCGGCGGGCTCGGCGATCGGCGGCGTGCTCAGTACCTCCGCGATGGACTTCAGGGCAGCGATCCCCGCGATGATGGGTTCGGAGTTCATGGCCACCCGCACGATCGCCGCGGAGAGTCCAAGGCTGAGAACCAGCCCGGCGACGAGACCCTCCGGTATGCCGCCCGCGGCGTCCCTCAGAGCGAGGCCGGCCCCGCACACCACTGCGAGAACTGTGGTCGGGGACGTCACCACGTCGATGAGCCCGAGATAGATGTTCGACTGCCGGGACCAGGCGGACCACGCGCGGACGAACGACAACGCCGCGGCATCGTAGCGACCCGCGCCCTGGTTAGCGCGCCCGAAGGACTTCATCACCGGGATACCGCGCACCAGCTCGATGACCGCGGCCGTCACTCCTTCGGAGGCTCGCTCGTAGTCGCGCTGAAGAGCGGCTCCGCGCGAAATCATCACGCCCATCAGGGCGAAGGTGACCAGCACCGGGACGACCGCCACCACCGCGATCCGCCAATCCACCACGACGAGCGCGATGAGGGAAAGCAGGGGAACCAGCACCGCCACCACGGTCTCACCGACGGTGTGGCCCATGAGCTGGTGGACAGCCGCGACGTCCTTCTCAACCGACTCGATGATTCCCGACGAGCGCCGGGCGTCCAGCCAGCCCAGCGGTAACTTCCGGATTTGGGCGACCAGCCGGCGCCGGAGGTGGAGCTGCAGGTCGTTATCCGCCCGGTGCGAGAGCATGCCGGCGGCGCCGTCTGCGGCCATGCGCACCGTTGCGGCGACGACGATGACAGCCACGGCCAACCACGTCCGATGCTCCGGGGCCTCCGGGTACGTCATCGCGATGTCGATGATGCCGACCAGCGAAGCGACGGTAGCCACCGACGACAGGACAGATAACGCGACCACCGCCCGCATCCGGGTCCGAATCGGGGCGAGCAGCGACCACGGGCCTACGGTCCCGTCCACAGCGCTCACTTGCCCGCCTCCCCGATCGCGCTTTTCTTCGTGAGAGTGCGGAAGTACACCATGCCGACGTGTGAGGCTCCGCCCAGCTTCAACCCGTTGGCTTCGGCGAGGTCCTCGACCTCGCTGCCCGGCGACCCTGCCGAGCGGCGCGAGGACGTCGGCGACGTGGAATTCCGTCCGGCCCCGAGCCCTTCGACGGCGGCGTCCATCGGTTCACGCGCATAGCGGCTGAGGAACCTCGGCTGGACCTTGTCCTCGTAGGCCGCGAGGAGTCTGAGGTTGTTCTGGACGATCTGGGCAATCGACTTCATCTGGTTCTGTCTCCGGGTGTGTGGGCCGCGTCCACGCGGCGGTTTCAGGTTAGGTGATCGGGTTCGCGGGCCGTCGTCGGCGGTGCCGCCCCCTCTCGGCCGACTCGTCGACTCATTGGTCGCTGTGGTGGGTTCATCAGTCACAAGCGGCACTGTGTTGCCCTCTCAGAAGATAATAACCATTATTACGTTAGGTTAGCCTAACCTCGCATGCGACTCAAGCCCCGTCTCGTGCGTTTGATAGACATTGCTGAAACCGAGATCGCGCAAAACCAGCACACCATTGAGTGACGCGTGGACGAAGACTCAGGATGGGCGCAAGAATCCGCAGGCGTTTTTAACAATCTTCTCGGTGAATCAGCCTGTAAATCCGGGGAATCCCCGTACTCAGGGGACGATCACTACCCCGCTGGAGTGGGAGCAGAAGGCTTCTCCGGATAAGCGCTCTGGTAATGGCCCGAAACCGAAGGTGCGGGCGTGTCCCAAAATGGCACGGCTATGGATCCGGCGCTCGGTCAAGGGGTTCCAGCGCCCTTTCACCGCCATCGACCATAAAGAAGCCAGCTAGGGAGAGAAACACCATGACCGCGATGAAGGCCCAGGATTCGCGCCATCCGAAGGCTTTGTATTGCCTTGTCTCTGGGCCTGTCTCTGGGCCTGTCTCCGGGCTTTCCGTCACACTGCTCATCCTCTTGCAACAGCACATCCCCCCTCGCTCATGATCAGAAACAGCCTATAGTTGACGTGTCACAAACTTTTCACGCGATAAGGGAGGACACGATGACTACAGACGCACAGAAGGACTGGGCAGGCGATGCCCAGAACGCCTCAACAGACGGCGAGTTCAAGCGGGATACGAACTATATCGGTGACCGCATTGTGTCGTCGATAAGCAATGAAGCTTCGCACTGGCCCGTGCAGCCGCACCGCTACCGTCTCATCGCCGCACGTGCCTGCCCATGGGCGCATCGCGCTGTCATCGTGCGGCGCCTGATGGGGCTGGAAGATGTGATCTCCTTGGGCCTGGCTGGCCCGACTCACGACAAGCGCTCCTGGACCTTCGACTTGGATCCGGGCGGCGTGGACCCCGTGCTACAGATCCCCCGCCTGCAGGATGCATACTTCGCACGCTTTCCCGACTACCCGCGCGGCATCACCGTGCCGGCAATCGTGGAAGAAGCAAGCGGCAAGGTGGTGACGAACGATTACAACTCCATGGTCCGCGACTTCCAAACCGAGTGGACCGCCTACCACCGCCCCGGCGCCCCGAACCTGCTGCCACCGGAAGAGCTGCGCGAAGAGGCGGAGGCGATCAACGACTTCCTCTTCCGCAAGTTCAACAACGGCGTGTACCGCGCCGGATTCTCAGCCTCCCAAGACGCCTACGAAGAAGCCTACGACGACGTGTTTGAGGTCCTCGACTGGCTCGAAGACCGCCTAGCCAACCACCGCTTCATCATGGGTGAACACATCACGGAGACCGACGTCCGCGCCTACACCACCCTCATCCGCTTTGATGCCGTCTACCACGGCCACTTCAAGACAAACCGCAACAAGATCACCGAACTCCCAAACGTCTACGGCTACCTCCGCGAGCTGTTTCAAACCCCCGGCTTCGGCGACACCACCGACTTCACGGAGATCAAACAGCACTACTACATCGTCCACCGCGAAGTGAACCCCACCCGGATCGTCCCCTCCGGGCCCGACCTTTCCGGCCTCACCCAACCCCACGGCCGCGACCATCTCCCGGGCTCCCCCTTCGCCGCAGGCACCACCCTCCCCGGCCCACTGCCCGAATCCGAGAAGCTGAAGAACCCCACGGATTTCCAACGGGAGCTCTTCGGGCTGGAGTAGGTCTTCTGGGGTTAGGGGCCAGAAAGTGTGTCTGGGATCGGGGATTTTTAGGTTCTGACCTGTAGGGTAGCGTGAAATATATGCTTTGGGAGCATATATCTGGCCTCAACACGGTGAATCCCCGGTGTGGCTGCCAGTCTGTGGTAGTAGGCGGTGGTGTGGTGGCTCAATGCCAAAGAACCGACCACGCTGCTACTGCGGCGGTGATACCAAACGCAATGGAACAACCAGCAAAGGCACTACCCGATGGGCGATGTAAGGCCGTGGAGCCTCAGTCAATAAAAGTCGGCCAGATGTCACAGTAGCAGACCACCAGCCCCGTTAGACCCCATGCGTAGCTGTATCCCCACTATGCACAGTCTTTCACTTGCACACTTGGCAAGCATTAGACTTGCAATTAAGGCAAGTATTACACTTGCCTTAATTGCAAGCCAGTGAAGTTGACGTTAGGGAGAAGAACGATGAGCGACGACCTTAAGATCATTCACGACGTTCAAAAGCGCACCACGTGGACGCAGAGCTGGTGGGCGGTGGCGATAGTGGCGCTTGGCGCCGGCGGCGGTATCGCGCTATTCAAGCTGTCATGGTGGTACGGCCTCGCGGTTCTTGTACCGACGTTCGTTCTGGGCTATCTCCTCAAAGATAAGATTGCGAACCCCTTCGTTCGGGTCAATCCCAATATGGGGCCGAGTAATGATCGCGCCACCTGGTCACGAGTACTGCTGCCAGGTGCCATGATGTTCTCCACCGTGCCGACGCCTGATACTTGGCCGTGGATGATTGTCTGCGGCGTCGTTGTTTCTACGGCGACGGCATGGATGTTGTATGAGAACCGCAACGCCGCCGTAAAGGGCGTCAATGTCTAAGGATCCTTCACCACGCCCAGCAAAGCTGGATCCGGTCATCCACCCCATCAATCGGCTTAAAATTTGTGCCACGCTGTTCCATTCAGGCGCAACCGGCGGCAGGCAGATGAAATACGCCGTGCTTGCAGAGCTCACCGAGCTTCCTGCCGATACGCTTTCCAAGCAGTTGAAACATCTTGAGGACAGCGGCTATATCAGCCGCACCCGCGAATATGGCTCCACGCGCGCGAAAGACGCCGTCTGGGTCGCGTTGACCCAGACTGGAACAGAAGCCTATGCACAGCACGTTGCGGCGCTTAAAGCCATGACAGAGGGCTCATAGATTGGGTCAAGTCCCGTGAAGTGGTGTAGCCGTTTGTGCTTTCGGCTCGGTAT
>NZ_KV825893.1:0-317 GCF_001835805.1 Corynebacterium sp. HMSC034B08
CCACAGTCTCACTGCAATGCTCAAACTTAAACCGGCATTCGGAGTTTGGCTGACGTCACTAAGATGATAGTCCCGCTCGGCCATCCAGTAGCTCTACCTCCGGTAAGCACACATCACGCTGCACCTAAATGCATTTCGGGGAGAACCAGCTATCACGGAGTTTGATTGGCCTTTCACCCCTACCCACAGCTCATCCCCTCAGTTTTCAACCTAAGTGGGTTCGCGCCTCCACAACCTCTTACAGCTGCTTCACACTGGCCATGGGTAGATCACCCCGCTTCGGGTCCAGGACATGCCACTTGACACCCTCTTAGGAT
>NZ_KV825894.1:0-269 GCF_001835805.1 Corynebacterium sp. HMSC034B08
AGCCATCACCCAGGCACAATTCCGATACCCGGACGCGAGCCTTGCTGAAGTCACCCGAGCAGAACAACGCGGCATCAACATGCGCCAACTGAAACGAATCGCGGCGACCAACTGGCGGGAAAACCCGACCAACATTCACATCCTCGCACCGACCGGAACAGGGAAAACATACATAGTCTGCGCCATCGGCGTCGCCGCATGCCAAGCCGGATACTCCGTGGCCTACTACCGGCTAGACCAACTCGTAGACATGTTGGCGGTCTTCTCAC
>NZ_KV825895.1:0-6088 GCF_001835805.1 Corynebacterium sp. HMSC034B08
CAACGGGTTTACCCGTCCACAAAATTTGACACAGGCCACTGCGCAATCAAATGCCCTGTCACTTTAATGACATGTGAATTGGGCAGTGAAGTGGTTTGTCATCCTATTGACACCTTTACTGCGCAACAGGATGACAACGACATTCTGCAGGTCTGTGTGCTGGCATGTTTGCTGTGCAGCACATGCGCCGTCGTACACACCGACGCGCTGCGCAATATCTCCGCCACTTAACCGGCCAATTCGCTGCGCAACGTAGTGACACTTGGCCCCGCTTAGCCGAGATTTCTTCGATTTTCGCCGAATCTCAGCGGTTTCATACCGCAGATGACCGACGACGCCGACGGCGCCCTGTACGGCCCGCAGACGGGCGTGCAGAGCGCATGGTGAGCTGCTAAAGCTCCATACCGCCGTCACGATCACGCTGCTGTTGCTGCTGGCGGCGCTTCTCGATACGCTCGCGCGCACGTTGCTGCGCCCCGCCCTTCTTGCCTGAGGTCTGCGACTGCTTGAACAGCGTGTAGCGCTCAAGCAGCTCCGGGCTGCGATGCAGTTCTTGCACCAGGAACTTCTTGTCCAGATGCTCCAACTGCTGTCCTGACTTCACCGCTTCTTCGATGATGATGGCTGCTTCATCTTCGGCGTCCGTGTGCGCGTTGCGGCGGATCTGATCAGCCTCATCGCGGGCATCCGTGCGCGTTACTGCAGCGTCGCGCGTGGCCTCGTCGCGGATGCTTGTGGCCTCATCTCGTGCTTCGCTGCGGATCGTCTCAGCGTCGCGCTCAGCCTGCTTACGGGCCTCGTCGGCTTGGCGTGTGATCGACTCCGCTTCGCTGCGGGCTGCGGCTGTAATCTCGCCCGCCTTGGCCTGTGCAGTCTCTTCGGCTCGTTCGAGCAGCTCGTCTGCTTGCGCTTCGGCAAGGCCCATGGTCTGCTCGGCTTCTTGCTTGGCCTTCTCGCGCGCGTCACTGCGGATCTGCTCGGCTTCTTGCTCTGCCTTCTCACGTGCCTCGTTGAGCACACGCTCGGCAACAGCGCGAGCCTGTTCTTCGGCGTGCTGCAACACACCTTGCGCTTTTTCGTTGGCAGCTTTTGCCTGTTCAAGTTCTTTTGCTGTTTGCTCGCGGTCACGATCAATTGCGTCCATATCGCGCTGCACGGATCGCTTCTTGACTTCCACATCATCCTCGCGCTTGGCGAGGTCGCGCTCCCGGTCTTGTTGTTCTGCGTAGCGTCCGAGGTTCAACGACTCGTCATGCCGCTCGGAGACTTCCAGTTCCACCGGATAGCCCAGCGAGTGCATGTGTTCGCGCAGGCCCCGTTGCGCGTCGATGAACTTCTGGTTACCCGAGATCTGCTTGCCCTTCTTCGGGCCGGATGTGTACCGCACTGAGGTGTCAGTGTTGTACGCGATGCCGGGGCGGCAACGGAGCTTGTCGGGATCTTCGGGCTTCGGTGAGAACGTATCCGCCTGGAACTGGATGTGTGGCGTTGATTCGTCGAAGTTCATATCACCGCCAGCGACTGCGTCGATACCGCCGGGAATGAAGTTCTCGGCGAGCCAACGCATTGACTCTTCGGGGTACATCATTGCTTCTTCGTAGTCGCGGGCTGCATAGCGCGGACGTTTCACTTCGCGCCCGTCCACCTCACTGGTGTAGTAGTCGGGGATCTCCTTGCACATCGACTTCGGCAGATACACGACGAACAGCGACGTCTCGAAACTGTTCTTCTGCACGCGCACTCCGTCCATCCGAGGCGTCTACGGCCGCCACAGGGCCGTACAGCCGCTGCCACAAAGATGAACCAATCGAGTCGCGGCGCTACACATTTGCATCAACAGCTGCCGCTGGATCTGCTGCGAGCGGGCGCTCGCGAAACACACGTCGCTGGCGGTGTCTGTTACATGCGCTTGCGCGCATATGGCCGCCGCGAACGTGATACGTCTGCACCGATAGTGTGCTTGTAGCACGGGCCGATATGGAGTGTGTTACTCAGCCCGTGTCGTTGACCCCCGCAGCAGCATCAACACCGCCTTGCGGCGGATGGCTCGCTGCGGGATGTTCACCACCCTGCAATGACCGCCTAGCGGCGGTGCCAGAGTGCAGGGTGTGGCTGTGCGCACCACGTTAACGATGTCGGTCTTGCCGTTCGGTTCGACGCCGTGGCACGTTCGCAAGCTCACGTTGCACACGGCGTGCGCGATGACGCGGGAAGACGCCGCAAGCGGCGTTTCCACCCGTCATCGGCCCTTACTTTAAGACCGACATACAACGACTGACGCCGTATGTGGTGCGCACAGCGTGGCGACCTGCAGATTTTGTGTAGGCACCATGTGCGCTTCGCGCATCAACGGGCCGTTTCGGGTAAGGGTCGAAGACCGCATAAAGACCCGAAACACGCAGGTCGCAGCCCCCTTCTGTGTCAAAACCCCTATATGTTTGTCGTTATAGGGGTAGAAGGGGGAAAAGGGCATAAGGGGGTGCGACGCCTCCGCTGCGCTCCGGCGCTCGGCATAGCCGAGGCACTGCACCGGGTATTACTACTCGCTGGCGCTCGCATAACCCGGTGCCCGGCGCTGGCGCGCCGCCCCTCATAGCCCCAGACTCAGACCTCGCTCGCTCGGTCTGGCTGGGTCTACCTTTCCCTCCGCTGCGCTCCGGTCAAGGTGCCCAATAGTGCAGCTGGCGCTGCACCTTGTGTGATGACCCATGCTTTACGTCACGACACTGCCGGCAATCCGATATATCTTGTCGATATACAGTCGGATATGCCAGCATCTGTGTGTCGTGTTTGGGTCATCACGAAACGCTCCATCACGGCAAGCGTGCCGTGATGAACATCAACGTTTCTACCGACGCGGCATGATGCGGCATGCGCCGCATACCATCTGCCGTCGCGGTTGCATCTTCAGCAGCACAGCTGCTGAAATCTGCTCTGTCCACGCTGCTGTCTTTGCTGCACCCACGGCCCCGTCTTCGGCATATTTCAAGTCCACACAAGACTATGCCGGCCAGAACCGCGCATAACAGCAGCGCGACATACCGCCAGCCATGTGGCGGATGATCCAGGCGACGGGGCAGACGTGTATATGCCCCGTCGCCGATACCGGCGCAAGCATCGTGACAGTGTCACGTGTAGCGGTGCCGCAGCCACCCGCACACACGCGAAAACCCCGCCCTTGCGAGCGGGGTGTGTGGCGACATCAAACGTGACGGCTGTACGTCGTCACGCCGCGTGGCCGTACACACATGAGGTGATTGCGTGTACGGCTAAAGGGTTAGTCGGGTACAACTTCTAGATGCCGCTTCGGCTTACTGCCCTCGGTGCTCTCAGGCGTGTCGCCGTCACCGTTCTCAGGTGTATCGCTGTCCCCTTCGGTGCTGGCGGACTTGTCACCGTCCCCTTCGGTGCTGGCGGACTTGTCACCGTCGAGATTCACCTCGAACTCTTCGGCATACTTGCGCAACTGCGCAAGGCGCTCCTTTGTCGCTTTGTGTGCACGGCGCGCCTCGTTCACGGTATCTTTTGCTTGCTGCTCATCGCGCAGCGCTGCTGCGTAATCGTCTCTGAAAGACATGGTTTGTTCTCCTTGGTTGAATGAACTGTTTATTTGGACTCGGGGCACGACGGTGGAGCGCGCGTGTGTAGTAGCACGGCCATCACCCATCAGCCCTCGCACTCAGTTCAAGACCCAGCCTGACTAGCTGAGCTAAGCGGCGGGATCTCGTCGTAGGCGGGTTTGTCCGCATTAGTGCTTCACACCGCCCAGCACCGTGACGAGCTGCTGGCGCTGCTCATCTGTCAGTTGGGGCGCTGCATTCACGACGGCATCGACGAAGCCGTCGAATAGCTGCGGGGCAGGGCGGCGTGCGGCCGCGAGGTAGGCGTCGAGATCGTCTTGGCGAATCCGATAGGCGGTGCCGAAACGGTGGAATGAAAGACGGCCCTCTTTAATAGCTTTTCGCAACGTGGACTCGGAGCCGACGCCGAGATCGGCGAGTTCCTGCAGCGTGTAAAAGCGTGGCGCGACGGCGGTAGTCGTGTCCTTTTCGGACATAGAAAAACGCTCCTGGGCAGATTGATCTGTCCCGGAGCGGGGTGCTTTACCGGCTTGCTATTCAGGCGGCTTGGAGTGCCGTGCTCAACTCGCTAGAACGGTGGTCTGCCGTCCCATCGCTTTACGGGAGCGCTTACTCCCTACCTGACCGCTTTTGTGGTTGGCAATGCCGTTGCCGACCGGTCTATCTCGTCGGAGGAACCGCGCCTATCACGGTCGAGAGGCTGTCTCTTTATGAATTATCCTCGGGGTTATCCCCCGTATGCGGCTGGCTAAACCAAAAACGAATTAAAACGCCACATACGGTCTGGGGGCCATCGTACGGAACTTATGCGTCGCGCACAATAGCCTGCGACCTAATCTTTACGAATCGAACCGAGCACGTTTCTACACGCCACGTGGCACGGCTGGGGTGTTGTGGTGGGGCAGCTGTTGTGTGGCGGCATGGTGACACGCAAGGGGCGCGCCTTTTTGTGACCTGTGACACGTCTATAGTGTGCTCGTTTCGTAGTTTTGACCTCGTTTCGTAATTTGCCGATCAAAATACGAAAAAATTACGAAACGCTCTACCTGCGGTTTCGTAGAACTACGAAAATCGGAAAACCAAATTACGAAACACGCGATAACGCTGTGACCTGCACAGACACGTCACATTTCGGGGATGTTTCGTAATTTTGCGGCATTTCGACCCAAACCTTTTAAGGGAGAGACACAGACACACATTACGGGCACATGTCTACGACATAGACCGTCCTCATTGAGGGCACGCTGCAGGGGTTGTAGCTATGTGACACGGCCGGGATGCTGCGTCACGGTGACACGCAAGGGGCGCGCCTTTTTATGACCTGAGACACGTCTGTAGCGCGCTCGTTTCGTAGTTTTGACCTCGTTTCGTAATTTGCCGATCAAAATACGAAAAAATTACGAAACGCTCTACCTGCGGTTTCGTGATTTCCGCAAACGAAAAGAACAAAACTACGAAACACGCGATAACGCTGTGACCTGCATAGACACGTCACACTTCGGGGATGTTTCGTAATTTTGCGGTATTTCGACCCAAACCTTTTAAGAGAGAGACACAGACACGCATTGCAGGCACATGTCTACGACACAGAGCGTCCTCGTTGAGGGCACGCTGCAGGGGTTGCAGCTATGTGACACGGCCGGGATACTGCCACGCTGCAACACGTCCGTGGCGCGCCGTTGTGTGACACGCAACACAGGTGTTGTGTGTTCGTTTCGTAGTTTTGACCTCGTTTCGTAATTTGCCGATCAAAATACGAAAAAATTACGAAACGCTCTACCTGCGGTTTCGTGATTTCCGCAAACGAAAAGAACAAAACTACGAAACACGCGATAACGCTGTGACCTGCATAGACACGTCACACTTCGGGGATGTTTCGTAATTTTGCGGTATTTCGACCCAAACCTTTTAAGAGAGAGACACAGACACGCATTGCAGGCACATGTCTACGACACAGAGCGTCCTCGTTGAGGGCACGCTGCAGGGGTTGCAGCTATGTGACACGGGACACAATCGCAATCAAGGTGTCTCTTCTTATTTAGATTTTCTTCAAAAAGTGGAAAAATTACGAAACGAAAACCATTTACGCTGCTCAACGTATGTTTTTGTGTTTCGTAGTTTTGTTCGTTTCGTTTACGAGATTACGAAATGACCCGCAAATACCTACCGTGACCTGCGGTGATGTGTTTCGTATTTTTCTGCGTAATTTCACGTCGCCCGAAGCAGACACCCTGCCGTGTGCTTGCTGCAGGGCTGCGGCCGTCCCTCCATGTGGAGCGTCAGTGTCGATGCTGTAACTTAAACGTACATGCATTTGTGGCGCTCTCGTTACGTGTCTGTGCATTGCCGAGCTCTTTACTGTTGTGTGTGGGCGCGCAGCCGTAGTGTCCGTGCCACTCCGAGTAGGGCGCGTCGTACCCCAAACCCATGTTCAATTAAATTCCAATCCAGAGAGGTCTTGCACTGTTGCGGTGCGGTTGTCTTCTTTCTCACCGTATTGGACCCTG
>NZ_KV825896.1:0-214 GCF_001835805.1 Corynebacterium sp. HMSC034B08
TTCCAGAGCGGATCACCCGTCTGGATGCCGTTGATGAACCAGATGATCATGCTGACAAGGTCGCCGAACAGGTCGAGGGTGGAGGAAAGCATAGAAGAAGGGCCTTTCTTACAGGGGGCTGATGGTGTGCTTCTTAGGAAGGTCGAATTCTTGTTTGGTGGCCAGTTGGCGAAGGGCTCGTCAACGGCATCCAGACGGGTGATCCGCTCTGGAA
>NZ_KV825897.1:0-3776 GCF_001835805.1 Corynebacterium sp. HMSC034B08
AATAGAAATCAAGGCAAACGCCTAGGAACAAAACTCGGGGCACTTCACGGTGTTACTAAATCCGTAGTCCTAACAGCTATCGCGTCCCCATTCGTGGCCATGTCTCAGTCGTTTAGCAAGCAGGCGAATACGCTCTGGTACGAGATTTTCGATGTCGTCAAAGACAACTCGCTGGTGGACTACTCGGGGCCGACTCCTGCGGATAACGTGATGGAACGGCTACTTCAGGCACGCTCATAGTTATTGGCGTAGTGCGGGTACGGTGTGGGCGTAGATGACGACCACTGCAATCAAGGCGATACAGACGGCGAAGGGTGCCAGCGGGTTCCACCCGTAAAGGGCGGTCGAAGCCAGCGGGGCAATCGCGTACGCCAACCCATTATTAGCGTTGATGATGCCAGCCACTGCGCCTTGCTCATCTGCACTCATCTTCAAGGTTGGGCCAGTGTTGTACCCGGGCATCGCCAGTCCCATACCTACCCCCAGCACGATACACCCGACAACCAGTAAAGCGTGCGAGGAGGTAGGCCAAATGAGCACAGTTGCAACTAGTGTAATGGCCAGACCAGTACGTAAAAGCTTCGCTGCTCCCCACCCTGTCTTTGGAGCAATCACCGCTTGGGCAATGATCATGGTCACGCCCATGATGGTCAGGTAAATCGCGGAAATACCTGCGGTCGCAGTTGCCGACAGGGCGAAGCGGTCTTGGACAGTGAATCCAAAAATCGTAGCAACAGAAGAAAACACAAGAAACATCACCAGACCAGTTGCTAGCCAGGGAGCTACACGCGGATCAGTGAAGCGAATCCGTTGAGGCTTTGCAAAAAGTTGCCCTCGGCTTTGAGGTGCGAAACTCACCAAGAGAACAACCAGACCAATCACCATCACAACGGGCATGACCACCAAGGGCAAGAGCAGGCCACCAGCAGCGGCTAACACACCTCCAGTAACACCTCCAACAATGGAGGCCATCCCTTGAGCCGCTCCAATCATGCCCAGTGCTTTTACCCGCCCGTTCTCGCTGGCAGCATGCGTGACCAGGTGGGCTTGCGCGGTCGGGGCGATCGCTGAAATCCCTCCACCATAGAGCAAACCACGAGTGATCACAACACCAAAAACTAGTCCGACACCGCCAACTACCTGGTTCATCCCCAGGTAGGAGACAATACCGAAGGCGCTCAAAGCGATGATCGCGATCACAAGCCCAGCAGCGAGTACACGTTTAGCGCCGACACGTTGGGAAGCTCGCCCCCAATAAGCACTCAAGCTCGCTAGTACAATCGCTGCCAAAGAGATAGTGGCGCCAATATGCCATTCCCGCAATCCCATCTGTCGTGACAGTGGCGCGATGATCGGATTGAGAATCATTTGCCCCATAAAGGCGAGAAAAACGATTCCCACTACCAGGTTCGCTTGCGCTCCTGGATCAATAGAGCTCTGTGTCGGCTTATTACTACGAGGGTCGGGCATCACTACACTCCATTACTAGAACACTGTTTCACTTAGGGATATTGTAGAATGGTGTTCTAGTAAGGGTCAAGGAATAAGTTAGGGTCACCTTATGAACACTGTGCTAACGGGGCGAAGGGCTGGGCTATCACGCGAGCTGATTGTCAAACAAGCTGTACAGTTAAGCGCGATCAGTGGCGTTGAGGGATGGTCAGTACGGGACATTGCCCGTGAACTGGGCGTGGTTCCCTCAGTGATTTATCATTATTTTCCAAACAAGGAAGCCATTTGTGATGCTGTTGTAGACCGGGTATGTGTCGGGATTGAAGTTCCCGACTCGGACCTTGAATGGAAAGCCTGGTTTCGAGCTATGGCTCACAATCTACGCCCCGCATTGTTAGCATATCCGGGGATTACCGACAGGTTCGCGCGGGGCAAGTTCACCGAACAGTTTTTGCCGATGATCGATGGAGCCTGGGCCAAACTACAAGAAGCTGGGTTTGGTGACAATTCGCCTGTGGCCTACACAATTATCGCGAACTCGATCATCCACACGATCGGAGCGAGAAACCTGCGCGCATCCAATCAAATCCAGCCTCGCCACAACCTGCACGAAATGCTTGTCAGGCTTGAGCCTATGATGGCTCAATCTGTTGGACTGACCAGTATTGTCAACTCTTACCTGGAGCCTCTCTCACACCCTGATGAAGAAGAAGCGATGTCCGAGGAATACTACGACCTCGTCATCGATGTGATCCTAGACGGCATCGAACACACCCTGCTGCCTTAACTCTGACCCACTTCTCAATCATCGTCTTAGTGAGCGCCCGCACAGCTGTGTACTTCAACACAGCGGATGTAGCCCAGTTGATAAGCCGGGTCAGTTCACGTTCACCCCCGCGTTCTCATGGTCACGGAGACGGTTAAGTAGTTCTTCCTGATACGGATTATTCATGGTGTGCCCTTCATCCAGGTATGGGTAAAGGGGGCCAAGGCACACACCCTGACCCCTTCGCTGTCTGCTACGGTCTAGCGTCTACTCGGTAGCACCCGCCGTGGTCGGCTCCACCACATCCTGTTCAGCCGTCGCCAGCGCCTCCGGGCGGATCACGGAACCGCCGTACACCTGGAGGCCCGTAATCGCACGGGTGAAACGGAACGGCAGCATGGACGATTCCTCCACCTCCGTGATCTGGTAGCCGAACGGGGTAGCCATCGGGTGGCCCGCAATGACCACCTCACGGCCCGCCACCGTCGGCACCGTCGGCGCGGAAATGATGCGGAACCCGAGCAGGCGACCAATCTCACCGTTCAAGAGATTGCTGTTGTTCACTGCCTTGTCCAGGCGCTCGTCGTACAGCAACGCCGATTCCATCTCGGGGCCAACCATCACGAAACGGTCAATCTTCAGAACGTGGGTAGCGTTCAACTTCTTACGCAACTTCACTAGCACGGAGAAAGAATCCTTGGAATCAATATCCAACGGAAGCTTGCCCACCTGGTTCTGCTTACGAACGCCGTCCTTCATGAGTTTGCCGATGTAGGTATCTACCTGCTCGGCCATGCCCTCCGCAGCCTCTTGCACAGCCTCCGGCTTCACATCCAGGCCGGACTGGACGGAAGATACCAGCGGAATCTTGAAGTTGAAGTAGTCGCCCTGGTCGGTCTTGAACTTACGCTCTCCGAACTCGACATCTTCAACAATCATGTCTTCGGACTCGTCGTACTTACGGATGGTGGGACGGCTAAGGTTGGTGACAACAACCTCGTCACCCTTACCACGGATTTCGCCCTCAAAGTCGCGGTTCGTCACACCCTCCTGCGCGAATGCCCAGGTCTGACGGAGCGGCTGCATGAGCGCAGACGCGACAATCGGGCCGATTACCGGATCCCAGTTCTTGTGGGACTGTGGAGTTGCCATAGTGCGTTCCTCCTAGTGGGAACTTTTAGCGGCTGATACGGCCTTCCTCCACTGCCTTGTTGATTTCCTCAAACTTGCCCTGTGCGTACAGGCGGTCGAGGTCATCGGCGGTGAGGATTCGGCCATCGTTGTTGTTCGTGGGGCTGGGGTTCCGCTGGTGCGGGGTGCTACCCCACCCGCCTTGAACTGTGGGAATGAGTTGAGCGTGTTGGTGACGAGTTCGCCAGCCTTACTGTCCCACTCGTCGCTGCCCCACTTCGGGAGATCACCTACACCACGGAGATACGGCACAAGCATGTCGGGGTCTGCCCCGTTTTCCTTCGCCAGCTTGCGTAGGGTGTTGTCCTCGCGCATTCGGTCGAGTTCGGCCTGGATGTGTCTGATCTGATGTAGGTGGTCCAGTTCG
>NZ_KV825898.1:0-373 GCF_001835805.1 Corynebacterium sp. HMSC034B08
GAATCTGATAACGCCCACCCAACGATCCGTCGAGAGTAAACGTCGGTGACAAACGCGGCGTACACAAAGCCTTTCTTCGTGCGCACATACGTAATGTCGGCCACCCACAGTTTATTCGGGCCCTTAAGCTTTGAATTCACGCTCGACTAAGTCCGGGCGCAGATCAGGCACGTTAGCTTTTCGGGTTGTGATAGGTGATCCGCCTTTGCCTTTGCCAGAAACACCGGCCAAGCGCATCAGCCGGGCGGTTTGTTCACGCCCGATATCAATTCCGTCGCGGCGGAGAGCATGCCACATTTTCCGCACGCCGTAGACGCCGTAATTATCCCGATGAACAGTTCTAATTCGGTCGATCAGCACAGCATCGCGAAGG
>NZ_KV825899.1:0-4409 GCF_001835805.1 Corynebacterium sp. HMSC034B08
AACGATTCCGGACACACATTTTGTCGCTTAACCCTCACCGCGGTCATTTCCACAGTGATGGCCTGGGCTGGGTTGCAAGTGCAGGTGCCTGGCGACGACGAGATCCGCCCCATCAAGGGCTTCTTCACCAGCGAAGGCCTTGCCTGGTTCACCGTGAACCTGGGCAAGAACTACGTTGGCTTCCCGCCGTTGGTGTACGTGCTGCCGATCATCTTGGCAGTCGGTATCGCGGAGCGCTCCGGAATGTTGTCGGCGCTGATCCGCAGGCTGTTTTCCTCCGCGAATACCTCGGTACTGCCGTATGCGGTGGGCCTGATTGGTGTGTCCGGTTCGCTGATCGCCGACCCGGCGTTCATCGTCATCCCGCCACTTGCTGCCATGGTGTTCCAGGCTGCTGGCCGTCACCCGGTGGCGGGTCTGCTCGGTGGCTTCGCGTCCGTGGGCGCGGGATACGCTACGTCGCTGTTGCCGGGCTCGCTCGATGCACTGTTTGCTGGCATCACGAATTCCGTGATGGAGGCACTGCCAAGCCTCGACGCCCCTGAGGTCACCGTGGTCTCTAACTACTGGTTCAACCTTGTCTCCGCGATCGTGCTGGGACTTCTGTCCGGCTTCATCATCGACAAGGTCCTCGAGCCCCGCTTAAACAAGCTCGGTGTACCGAACAAGATGGTTGCTGGCGATGACGGCATGACCCGCGACCGCGACGGCAAGGAAATCTCCGCAGAGCTCACCGACGCCGAATCCCGCGGCCTGCGCGCCACTCTGTGGGCCACCCTGCTGCTGACCGTGGTGTGCACGATCGTCGTCCTCATCCCGAACTCTCCGTGGCGCAACGAGGAAGGCAACTTCCTGCCGGACTCGCCCTTGATGCAGTCCACAGTGTTCATCGTGGTGCTCTACTTCGTAGTCATGGGCCTAGTCTTCGGCATGGTTGCGGGCACGATCAAACGCGTACCCGACGTCGCAGACATGATGGCTGGCGCCATGAAGGACATGGTGAACTTCCTCATCCTCGCGTTCATCCTGGGCCAGTTCATCGCGCTGTTTAATTGGTCTGGCATCGGCACCTTCACCGCCGTCAAGGGAGCCAACGCGCTCGAGTCCGCAGGCATCACCGGTTTCGCCGCCATCTTCGCGTTCGTCGTCCTGGCGTCGTGCCTGAACCTGCTGATCATCTCCGGCTCCGCACTATGGACCCTGATGGCGGCCGTGTTCGTGCCCATGTTCGCCCTGATCGGTTTCGATCCGGCCTTCATCCAGGCAGCGTTCCGCGTCGGCGATTCCGCCACCCAGATCATCACCCCGCTGAACCCGTACATCATCGTGATCCTGACGCAGCTGCGCCGCTACGAACCGAAGGCTGGCGTGGGCACGCTCATGTCGCGCCTGATCATGTTCACGGTTCCGTTCTGGATCTTCTGGATGGCCATGCTGTTCATTTGGTACACCTTCGACCTGCCGCTCGGCCCGGGTGCTGCCATCTTCCTGTAGCGCGCCATTCAGGCGTCAGTTACGCGTCATCTAGGCCTCATCTAGCAGCGCCTCCACGGAGATCGCCCCGCCCGCCGCTTCGAACTCCTCGCGAGCGCGCTGCAACAGCACCGGGTCATTGAGTACGTCAGCGATGACTTGGCCGAGCCCCACCGCGGAGTCGATCACACCGTCCATTGCGGCCGGGGTGATCGCCGCATCGGCGAACTTAGTGGTGTGCAGCGCAGTGCCCTCCGGCGCGATCTTGACCAACGGGTGGATGCCGGGCACGAGCTGCGAGACGTTGCCAAAATCTGTCGACGCCGCCTGCGAGTCCGGCAAGATCCCACCCGGCAACACTTCCCTACCCCGCGCCTGCTGGGTCGCTCCCCAGCGCGCCGCCAAGGTTTCGTTGTTGCGGACAGGAAGCGACATGGGGTGGTTATCCCACTGCACATCCACGCCGGTGCCGGTCATGAGGGCGGCACCGGTGAGGATGTCGTCGATACGCTTGCTCAAATCCATCAGTGTTTCGGTGTACAGCGAACGCACGTAGAGGCTCAGCGTGGCCGTCTCCGGAATGATCGATGCCCTCGCGCCGCCGTCCGAAATAATCGCGTGTAGGCGATCCGACGGTGGCATCTGCTGGCGCAACAACCCCATGGCTTGGTACGCAAGCGTCGCAGCATCTAGCGCATTGCGCCCCATGTACGGCTGCATCGACGCGTGCGCGGCAACGCCGGTAAACGTTGCGGTAAGCGAGCGGCGCCCCGTCCACGCGTGCGACACCAGGTCGTAGCAGAACGGGTGGATCATCACCGCACAATCCACGCCGTCGAGCATGCCGCCGCGGATCATGTACTCCTTGCCGGTGTGGCCCTCCTCCGCCGGGGTGCCAAGAAACACGATGCGGCCCGAACCCGAACCGACCGCGCCGAGGAAACCACCCACCCCGGATGCAGCGATCACGTTGTGGCCACACGCATGCCCGATACCCGGCAGCGCGTCGTATTCAGACATCACCGCCACCGTCGGATGTGTGCTCGGGTCAAAGTCGTCGCTTTGCCACTCCGCGCGCAGCGCCGTTTCCACACCATGGGCCCCTTGCTTGACGACGAACCCCTGCCCCTCAAGCACCTTCGCAATCACAGCCTGCGCATGGAATTCCTGAAACGCCTCCTCCGGGTTCGCGTGCAGGTCACGCATGATGTGTTCCAGGTCGGCCCGGACGGCTTCGACGTTGCGCTCGACCTTCCCCCACACCGCGTCACGCTCCGGATAGCCCGGCTCAATCGGGAACTGCGGCGACGCAGCGGCGATCTCATCTCGCACCACTGCGTCCATGCGTTGCAGGAAGGCAGGGTTCGGTGGGGTTGGGCTGGTCGGGCGGTTGGGATGCGTTTCGCTCACGGTCCGCTCACTCTCCGTCGATCGGATTACGTTTCTACAAAACCCTAGCGCAGAATTAATGTGACTGGTACAACATATACGCATGAGTACGCGAAAAGCCACAGAGAGCGCCGAGCTCGAGCGCTCTGCCGACAGCAGCCCACCACAGAAGAAAACCGCAATGGATCGCCTCCTCGGCACCATCGAGTCGGTAGGCAACAAACTTCCGGAGCCATTCACGCTCTTCCTTATCCTGTTCCTCATCACCGCGGTGATCTCCACCGTGATGGCGTACTTCGGGGCCGAAGTCGCAGTGCCCGGCGAGGACGAAAGTGTGAAGATCAAAGGCTTCTTCACCGGTGAGGGCCTAGCCTGGTTCACCACCACCATCGGCCAGAACTACCTCGGCTTCCCACCCCTGGCCACCGTGCTCCCGATCATGCTCGCCGTCGGCGTGTCTGAGCGCTCCGGCATGCTGTCAGCGCTGATCCGTAAGCTCTTCGGCTCGGCAAACCGTTCGATCCTGCCGTACGCCGTGGGCATCATCGGCGTGACCGGCTCGATCATGGCGGACGCCGCGTTCGTGGTCATCCCGCCGCTGGCCGCGATGGTGTTCAAGGCCGCCGGCCGCCACCCCGTCGCAGGTTTGCTGGGCGGCTTCGCCGCCGTCGGCGCTGGCTACTCCACCGCACTGGTGCCGACCTCACTGGACGCCCTGTTCGCCGGCATCACCAACGCCGTGATGGAAACCCTGCCAAACATGGACGCTACCGAGGTCAACCCAGTGTCCAACTACTACTTCAACATCGCAGCATCCATCGTGCTTGGCCTGGCGTGTGGCTTCATCATCGACAGGATCCTCGAGCCCCGCATGCACAAACTCGACGTCCCCCAGGAGATGGTCGAGGGCGACGACGGCATGAACCGCGACGCCGACGGCAACGAGATCTCCGTCGAACTGACCAAGCCGGAACGCCGCGGCCTGATGTGGGCGGGCGTCGCCACGCTTATCGTCACGGCAATCATCCTGTTCGCAGTACTCATCCCGGATTCCCCGTGGCGCAACGAAGAAGGTGGCTTCCTGCCGAAGTCCCCGCTGCTGCAGTCGATCGTGTTCATCGTCTTCACCTACTTCATGGTCCTCGGCATCGTCTACGGCAAGGTCGCTGGCACAGTGAAGAACATCAAGGACGTCGTGGACATGATGACCAAGGCGATGGGCGACATGCTCGGCTTCCTGGTTCTCGCGTTCATCCTCGGCCAGTTCATTTCCCTGTTTAGCTGGTCCGGCATCGGCACCTTCTCCGCCGTCAAGGGCGCAGAGATGCTCGAGGCGGCTGGCATCACCGGCTTCGCGGCCATCCTCGCGTTCATCATCCTGGCGTCGTGCCTGAACCTGTTGGTTATTTCCGGCTCCGCGATGTGGACCCTGATGGCGGCCGTGTTCGTCCCAATGTTCGCCCTGATCGGCTTCGAGCCCGCCTTCACGCAGGCCGCGTTCCGTGTCGGCGACTCCGCCACCCAGATCATCACCCCGCTGAACCCGT
>NZ_KV825899.1:4509-20211 GCF_001835805.1 Corynebacterium sp. HMSC034B08
CCCGCTGAACCCGTACATCATCGTGATCCTGACGTTGCTTCGTCGATACGAGCCCAATGCGGGCCTGGGCACGCTGATGTCGCGCCTGATCGTGTTCGTGGTTCCGTTCTGGGTGTCCTGGGCTGCCCTGCTGTTCATCTGGTACATCTTCGACCTGCCGCTCGGCCCCGGCGCTGCCATCTTCCTGTAGTGCCTACACTGGGCGGGCATGAGCATGCTTGCCCCACTTCTCGCCGCAGATCCCGCATCCCCGCGCTTCACCATTTACGACGATGCGCGGGGATTACGCATGGATTTCTCCGCCCAAACGCTGGACAACTGGGCCAGCAAAGTGGCCAACATGCTCGACGAGGAATTCGACCTCCCCCTCGACGCGAGCATCGTCATCGACCTGCCCGTCTCCTGGCAGGCTGCGGTGATTGCGGTTGGCACGTTCAACTCTTCGCGCGCTCCGCTCATCGACGACCACCCCACCGCCCCCGATATCGTCTTCACCACCCCGGAACGCGCCGAAAACTGGACCGACGCCACCGAGTGCGTCCTTGTCTCCGACGACCCGTTCGGCCGCGGCGTCGAGGAAGCCGGCGGCACCATTCCGCCCGGCACCGTGGACTTCGGCCCCACCGTGCGCTTCTACGGCGACGACTACTTCGGCAACAGCCCAGACCTGTCCACCTTCGCCCAGCCAGGCGTTAAGGCCGAACGCTACCTCGCCCAAGATTGGCGTGGCACCGATGACTTCACGATGTCGGTGATGGCACCGCTGGCCGCCGGCGGGTCCGTGGTCGTCGTCACGGGTTCGGTATCCGATAAACGGCTCCAGGAGATCTCCGCCGCTGAGAACGTCACGCGCCGTATCCAGTAGTCATGACTGTTACCCCTGCACTCCTGGGCTAAGCTGTGCCGGACACTACCCGCATTGATGAAGGGAATCCGGCATGTCCCGCACGCTGATCCGCCGCGCTGGTGCGCTGGCTCTCGCCCCCGCACTGACCGTCAGCCTCGCCACCGCAACTGTCGCCCCGGCCCAGGCTGAGACCACGGCTCAGACCGAAACCGAGAACACAAACACCACTCCGAAAGACAAGAAGATGGCCACCGGCCCGGGTAGCTCCGAGTACACCCAGGACGAAGTGGATAACGCAGGGCGCTTCGTCGCGCTGCTGGTCGGTGCGGCTGCGATCATCGCCACCCTCGGCGCAGCAGGCCTGTACTTTGCTGGCCCACACTTCGGCATCAACCTGCCGGGCCTCCCCCGCTAGTCCTGGCGCCAACGCCTGACCAGAGCGGAGCCCGTCGGGCGGCACGTGTTGCATGGCTCAGCGGCCGAAGAGGCGGCGGGCGAGTCGTCGCCAAGCAACGCGCGTGATGGAGTGCGGCACGGCAAACACTTCGCGCGCGTAGTTTTTCTTCCGCGAGGTTTCAGGCGTCGTCGCAGCGACCATGCGCACCGGGATGCCCAGGTGCCGCGCCCACACGCGGGTACGGGGGACGTGGAAACCGCTGGTCACTACGGTGAGGTACGACGCGTCGGGGAACAGCGCGCGGGAACGTTCCAGGTTTTCGTTCGTGGACCGCGCATGCGGCTCGAGCACCACCGCCTGAGCAGGCACACCGTGGGCGGTGAGCCAGGCGGCCATGATGTCGGCCTCCCCGTCGCCGGACACCACGATCGGCGCCGGATTCGCACGCCACACCTCGAGCGCCTTGTGCAAGCGGTGCTCGAGCATGCGAGAAGGGCGCCCGTCCACAATCCGGGCGCCTAACACAACGATTGGGTTACTCACCCATCAGGCGCTGACGCAACGCCTCGTCCTTGCGTTCCACCTCGGCTGCCATGCGTGCCTGGTAGTCCACCATCTTGCGCTGCACAGCCGGGTCGGCGGCACCCAGGATGCGGGCGGCGAGCAGGCCGGCGTTCTTTGCACCACCGATGGAGACCGTTGCCACCGGGACACCTCCCGGCATCTGCACGATGGACAGCAGCGAATCCATGCCGTCAAGCGTGTCCAGCGCGCGCGGAATACCGATGACCGGCAGCGGGGTGGCCGCGGCGACCATGCCCGGCAGGTGCGCGGCACCGCCAGCGCAGGCGATGATCACCTGAAGGTCACGGGTATGTGCCTCCTTGGCGTAGGCGAGCATCTTGTCCGGGGTGCGGTGCGCGGAGACCACGCCGACCTCGAACGGGATGCCAAACTCGGCGAGTACCTCGGCGGCCGGGGCGACGGTGTCCCAGTCCGAGTCCGAGCCCATGATGATGCCAACTTGCGGCTGTGCCATCTGCTTAGTCCTTCCAGGTTGCGTGGATGATGTAGTGCGCGGCGTCCTCGGCAATCGCGAGTGCTTCCTCGACGGTGTCGGCGCACACGTTGACGTGGCCCATCTTGCGGCCCGGACGGTGGTCCTTGCCGTAGAGGTGCACCTTGGCCTGCGGGTACTTGCGCATCACCGCGACGACGCGCTCGGCCATCGGAGTGTCCGGATCCTCGTCGCCGCCAAGTGTGTTCACCATGACGGTCGCCGGCGCAAGCGTGTCCACGGCACCGAGCGGCCAGTCCAACACAGCACGGATGTGCTGCTCAAACTGGGAGGTCAGGCAGCCGTCCTGGGTCCAGTGGCCAGTGTTGTGCGGGCGCATGGCCAACTCGTTGACGGCCACCTCCGGGCCGTTCGGCCCCTCATACTCGAACAGTTCCACCGCCAGCACGCCGGTCACACCCAAGCCTTCGGCGACACGCACGGCGAGGTCTTCGCAATGCTTGGCCTGCTCGTCCGACATGTCCGGCGCGGGCGCGATGGCCACGCGGCAAATGCCGTCTGCCTGGCGCGACTCCACCACCGGCCACGCGCGTACATCGCCGGAGCGGTTGCGTGCCACCATGGCGGACAACTCACGCGTGAACGCGACCTTCTTCTCCGCCATCAGCGGCAGGTCACGGCCGAGCAGATCATCCACGAGTTCCGCGCATTCGCTTCTCGACGACGGGAACCACACCCCATGCCCGTCATACCCACCCCGCGTCGCCTTCAGGCAGACCTGACCATCGTTGTCGTCCCAGAACGCCTCCGCGTCCGCAGCCGACGTGATCGCTGCGAACGGCGGCACCGGCAGGCCCGCCTCCGCGAGGCGGCGGCGCTGCTCGAGTTTGTCCTGGGCGTAGATGAGGGCTTCGGGGCGCGGTTCGACGGCGACGCCGTCGTCGATAAGCAATTGCGCGTACTCGTTCGGCACATGCTCGTGATCAAACGTGACCGCGTCCGCGCCCTCGACGATCGCGCGCAGATCCTCAAGGTTGGTGTAGTCGCCGATGCGGACATCGCCGAAGACTTGCGCCGCCGACTTGTCCTTACTCGACGCGAGCACGCGAGTGTCCACGCCGAGCTCGATAGCTTCCGTTTGCATCATTCGTGCCAATTGGCCGTCGCCCAGCACGGCGACAACAGGCATCCCATACGCGTTACTCACGCCCCACACTGTAGTCGGCCAACCGACTAGCATCGCAGCCATGTCTGAAACCATCGCCCGCCACACCATTTTCCAAAACTCTCTGATGACCGCACTTCTCGACGGCATCTACGACGGCGAGCTCACCATCAGCGACATCCTGAGCAAAGGCAACTTCGGCCTCGGCACCTTCGACGCCCTCGACGGCGAGATGCTCATCCTCGACGGCGTGTGCCACCAACTCACCTCCGACGGCAAAGCCCGCGTCGCTGACCTCGACCAACACACCCCATTTACCGTGGTGACCAACTTCGTACCCCGCCTGCGTTTCGACGCACCCGCCGGCATGGTCCGCGCCGAACTCGCCAAATTTATCGACGACGCCGAACCCAGCCACAACTTCTTCACCGCCGTCAAAATCACCGGCCGCTTCAAAGAAGTCCGCGTGCGCACCGTGACCAAACAAGAAAAGCCCTATCCCCCAATGTCCGAGGCGGTCTCCGACGACGCCGAACACATCTTCACCGACGTCGAAGGCGTCATCGGCGGATTCCGCACCCCCATGTACGCCAAAGGCATCGGTGTGCCCGGCTGCCACGTGCATTTCATTGACGACGACCACACGCGCGGCGGCCACGTCCTCGACTACACCGTCGACGACGCCGTCATCGAACTGTGCCCCGGCACCGACATGGAACTGCACCTGCCCGTCACCGCCGAATTCCTCGGCGGGCACCTCTCACCTGAGGACCTCGACGAGCAGCTCCACACCACGGAAGTCAAGGACTAGCCGCGCAGCTGCGGCGCGGGGGCTGCGGCGCGGGGGCTGCGGCGCGGGTGCGCCTAGCCGCGCAGCTGCGACTGCAGCACCTTCTCCACCGCGCGTGTCTTGCCCACCCGGTCAAACCGCACCGGCTGGGCGTAGCCGTACAGCGCGATCCACAAGCCCCCGCGCTCCCGCCGCACCGAATGGATCTGGCGCAACGGGATCGAATCCACCGCGCCACGCCGCCCCCTTGCGAGGACGCGCTTGTCAGTGACCACGAAGCGCCTGCGTCGCGACGACACCAACGGCAACACAAACCGCCACAGCGCAAGAATCGCCCAGATCAGCACCACAATGTTGCGCATCCCCGGATCGATATGCGGGGTGACGTCCATCCAGCCGATCGCCATCCAGGCAATGCCGGTAACCGCCACCAACTCCAGCAGCGGGAACGTCAACGAAGAAAGCGGCGCACACACATCGGCGAGGACCACCTCGTCCTCGCCGACACGAAACACCGCTTTGTTAGCCATGACCGGCTAGGTTACTGCACGCCTACTGGGTCGGGCGGAGGTGGTGGACGTCGCCGACGGAGAACGGGGTGTCGTCGATAAGCACCTCGCCCTCATCATTAATGCCCGTGACCAGGCCGCGCACCGTCTCCTCCCCCTCGCGTAACTCCAGGCGAACCTGCTGGCCGATGGTCGAACAGACCTTGCGGTAATCCTCCAACAACTGCGGGTCGCGCTCCTGCCACTGCTTCAAACGACGACCCATCGCGGCGAGGATGTCGGCGGTGAACTCGTCGAAATCCACGTCAATGCCCTCAAGGTTCAAGGCGGTGGCGGTCTCCACAGGCAGATCCTCCGGACGCATAGCGACGTTAATGCCGATGCCCACAATCACCCGCGGCATATCCAACGCCGAGAGGATGCCAGCGATCTTCTTGCCGCAAATCTGCACATCGTTCGGCCACTTCAACTGCGCCTGCGGCACCACATCCGTCACCGCCACCCCCGGCGCGATAGACAGCAACCCGAACGGCGGCGGGGTATCGGTCACGTCGATGACCATGCTCATGGCCAACTGCGAGCCCTTCGGCGACACCCAATGGCGACCCAAGCGGCCCTTGCCAGCGGTTTGCTCATCGGCGATGAGCACCGTGCCCGGCGCGGAACCGTCCTTGAGCAGGTCCGCGTTCGTCGACCCGGTGGACTCGACCCACCGCACGTCAGTCCAGTATCCGGCCACCTTGTCCTGAATTGCCTGCACGTCCTTGACACTCATGGTCACGAGCGTAGTAGCGGGCAGGGTGTTGGGGTTTCGGTGCCCCTCTCCCCGCAAAGGTCAGTTAGCGCGCTTCGCCGAAGAGGCACCCCATTTCTGAAAATTGGGTAGTAGGAGTCCTGAAAATCAGGTAGTAGCCCTTCTGAAAAACGGGTAGTAGAAGTCCTGAAAATCAGGTAGTAGGAACTATTCATGCTGTACACTACCCGTATGTCATATCTTCGGCGCACGCTTGATGACGAGCTTGATCTCCTTATGCCTCACCTGCCCGCAATCGCAATTGACGGACCAAAAGGTGTGGGCAAGACCGACACTGCAAGGCGCCGAGCCGACGCTGCTTGGTATCTCGACGATCCCGATATGAGGAACGTTGCCGAGGCAGATTTCTCGCTCTCCTCCGCACCAGATGGAACTCTTCTACTAGATGAGTGGCAGCATCTTCCCCAGATCTGGGATTCTGTCCGACGCCAAGTAGATCAGGGCGCTGGGCCCGGGCGCTTCCTCCTCACCGGCTCTGCTACTCCAGTCGACCCGAAGGGCTCACACTCTGGGGCCGGACGCATCGTCTCACTGAGAATGCGACCAATGGCAGTGCATGAACGTGGCGTCGCTAACCCCACATGCAGCTTCGCCGGGATCTTGGCCGGAAACACCGATGTAACTGGTTCTTCTGACTGTACGCTCGACGACTACGCACGCCTCATCACCGGAAGCGGATTCCCCGCCATCGCTTCCGCGAATCCGCTCATCCAGGTCACACTGCTGGATTCCTACATTGAGCGAATCATCGATCGTGATATTCCCGATGCAGGATACGAGGTGAGACGGCCGGAATCGCTTCGAAGCTGGTTGCGCGCATACGCTGCTGCAACAGCCACTACCACCGCTTACTCCAGACTGCTTGATGCGACCACCGGCGGTCAGACTGAACAACCAAATCAGAAGACCACACTCGCATATCGTGAGCACCTTGCAAAGATTTGGCTGCTTGATCCAGTTCCTGGTTGGGTTCCAGAAAACAATGAGTTCAAACGCCTGCAGCAAGGCCCAAAGCATCACTTGGCTGACCCTGCACTCGCTGCCAGGCTTCTTGGAATATCCCCATCTGGCCTCTTGAGTAACCGTGCTGCGCACATGTTCGGGCCGCTTTTCGAGTCTCTGTGCGCGCTCACCCTGCGTGTACTGGCCCAAGCAAACAGGGCCAAGGTCTACCACCTCAGGTCCAACGCGGGAGAGCGGGAAGTCGACTTCATCATTGAGGGCGCTGAACGGGAGGTGCTCGGGGTGGAGGTCAAGCTGAAGCCTCATATCGACGACGCCGACGTCCGACACCTCCTATGGTTGCGCGAACGTATTCCAGACCGCGTCACCAACCTCATGGTCCTTACCACGGGGAAACAGGCTTATGTACGACGTGACGGTGTGATCGTTATGCCTCTCGCGCTTCTCGGCAATTAGTGTTCCCCGCTCCCTCACCCCAACCCCGCGCCCCGGCCAGGCCAACCACGCCCCGCCGTAGCGAAACGTCCGGCGACGCGCCGTCGATAGGCAATGTGGCAGGAACAATCTCGGAATCTAGACTGGGGCGTTATGAGTTCATCTAAACCCGACATGACCACGACGGCTGGCCGCATTCAGGATCTGCGCAATCGCCTGGATGAGGCGCAGGCACCGGTCGGTCAGGACGCGATCGATGCTGTCCACGAGGCTGGCGGCACCACTGCTCGTGAGCGCGTGCTTTCGCTTCTCGACGACGGCACGTTCGTGGAGACCGACGCCCTGGCCAAGCACCGCGTCGAGGCATACAAGATGGACAAGTCCAAGCCTTCCACCGACGGTGTGATTACGGGCTACGGGCTGATCGACGGCCGTCGTGTCTGCGTCTTCTCCCAAGACCCGACGATTTTCGACGGCCAGGTCGGTGAGGTGTACTGCGAGAAGATCCTCAAGATCTACGACTTGGCAACCAAGACCGGCGTGCCGCTGATCGGTATTTATGACTCGACTGGCCCGCGTTGGAAGGAAGGCATTGTCACCGCGCATATGCAGGCACAGATCCTGCGTGCGGCAACCCGTGCGTCGGGTTTGATTCCGCAGATCGCGGTCGTGGCCGGGGATGTCGCCTCGCTCGCTGCCACCACGGTCCCGATGGCGGACATCACCGTCATGGCCGAGGGCGCGTCCCTGCACGTGACCACGGCGGACATCGTGAGCAAGGTCTCCGGCGCCGAAACGACTTCCGATGAGCTTGGCGGCACCGCCGTCCACGCCGCGAAGACTGGCCTGGCGCAGCTCGTCGCCGCGACCGATACGGAAGCGGTGGACCTGGCCCGTACCGTGGTCAGCTACCTGCCGCTGAACAACAAGGCCGCGTCCCCGCTGGGCGCGGACAACGCCGAGGCCCCTGCGACGGAGGCCGACCTCGACACATTCATGCCTGACGACGACAACCAGCCCTACGACGTCACCGACATCCTGGCTTCGGTCACCGACGGCGACGTTCTGGAACTCTCCGCTGGCTTCGCAGGTTCCGTGGTCACCGGTTTTGCGCACGTGGGCGGGCGCGCGGTTGGTGTCGTCGCAACGCAGCCGAGTGTTTTGGCTGGCTGCCTGACCCGCGACGCCGCACGCAAGGCCGCACGCTTCATCCGCACCTGCGACGCGTTTAACCTGCCGATCGTGCAGTTCGTGGACTCCCCCGGCTTCCTCCCGTCGGTCGAGGAGGAGCGCTCCGGGTCCGCCGCAGCCGCCGCCGCACTCGCCTACGCGTTTGCAGAGGCCCAGGTGGGCACGATCACCGTGGTCACCCGCAAGGCGTTCGGTCCGTCGTACGCGCTGCTCGGCTCGAAGGGCCTGGGCGCGGACCTGGTGTTCGCTTGGCCGACCGCACAGATCGCACTGGCAGACGCCACCACCGCCGCCGAGGCGATCGGCACCGACGAGGAGCAGTACGCCGCGGACAACCTCAACCCGTACGTGGCCACTGAGCGCGGAATGGTCGACGCCGTCATCGAGCCATCCACCACCCGCGCCCGCGTCCTCGAGGGCCTGCGCCTGCTCGAGCGCAAGGTGACCTACCCGGCACAGAAGAAGCACGGCAACATCCCGCTGTAAGGAGGCTGACGTGGATATTCAGGTAGTTAAAGGCAACCCCACCGAGGCGGAACTGCAGGCGCTGACCGAGGTGTTGCTGCAGCTCCAGCGCGAACGCAAGCAGTCCGGGGTGCAGCCGGACGCCAACATGTGGGGTGCGTCCCACCCGGCGACTGCGTTTAATCCGCACGCGTTCGATTCGGCGGCGTATTTCTAATGCGGTTGGTGTTGGCGTCGCAGTCGCCGTCGCGACGCATGCTGCTCGAACAAGGCGGCGTCACCCCGGTGCTGCGCCCCGCGCACATCGATGAGGATGCGGTGATCGCTGCACTTGGCAACGTCCCACCCGCCACCACCGTTGCCACCCTCGCCCGCGCGAAAGCCGAGACGGCGATTGCGCAGTTCCCCGACGATGTTGTTGTTGGCTGCGACAGCATGCTGCTTCTCGACGACACCTTGCTGGGCAAACCCCACACCGTCGACGAAACTATCCGCCGGTGGAAAGCACAGCGCGGTAAGGAAGCACACCTGCTCACCGGGCATGCGGTGTGGTTCGGCGGCGAATGGGTCGTGGATACCGTCACCACCGCCATCCGCTTCGGTGACGTATCCGATGCCGACATCGAGGCCTACGCCCGCTCCGGCCAGCCGCTTCAGTGCGCCGGCGCGTTCACGCTCGAGGCGCTCGGCTCCTGGTTCATCGACTCCATCGACGGCGACCCCACCAGCGTCATCGGCCTGTCCATGCCACTTTTGCGCCGCTGCCTGTACCGCTTCGGACTGGACGCCTCCGACTTCTGGACCGCGTAGCGCACGTTGTGGGTAGCCTGGCCATCATGGAAATCAACGACATGCTCGCACCGAAGCCCATCGAACTTCCCGCCGATCCGGCCACCGGCAAGGACCTCCTTGCCGACGACACCGCGCTCGCCCACCCCGATTCCCCCGCCGTCTGGGCCACCCGCGCCGAGCGTGAACTCGAATCCGGCGACAAACTCATCGCTTACGCCTACGCCCGCACCGGCTACCACCGCTCTCTGGACCGCCTGCGCGCCAACGGCTGGAAAGGCTGGGGTCCAGTCCCGGCGTCCCACGAGCCGAACCGTGGCGTGCTCAAGGCGATTGCGATGTTGGCGCTGACCTCCAAGGCGATTGGCGACGACGCCGAGTACGACCGCTGCCGCCAAATGCTCTCCGATGCCGACCCGGCTAGCGTAAAGGAGCTGCTGGGGTAGGCGTCAAAAGCAGATCGTCTAGCTGCCTGTGAGGGGGCACTAGACGATCACGAGTCCCCGGATGCATTTCCCCAGGTGATATTGAAAACAGATATCAATAAAATGCGGATCGTCTAGCGGCCCCGAAATGCAACTAGACGATCCGCATTCCCGGTCGGCGAAAACCGGGTCACGACAGACAAGAAGCCCCGGCACGGGATTTTCGGGCCGGGGCGTTGGTGTCGTCGAAAAGCCAGCGCTTACGCGTGCTTCGCCTCCACGCGCTTGATGGCCTCCTCGGCCACCATCTCCTGGATGCCCATGTCGAGCTCCGAGGTGAAGCCGACGCAGGAGCAGTTGATCTCGCCGAGGACGTAGGTGTCCTCCCCGGTCTCGTCGTCATCGGCAAGCATGAAGTCCGCGGTCCAGATCAGCGGAATGTTGTCGCCACCGAGGTTCTCGGCGATGACCGGGCGGGCCTCGGCGAACATGTCGACGAGCTCCTGCCACTCCTCCGGCTTCTGGTAGGTGTACTTCGCGCCGGAGAACAAGGTTGCGGAGAACGCGTCGCCGCCCTCAGCCGGCTTCTTGTGTACGACGAACACCGGGTGCGGGCCGACCAGCAGAATGCGGATCTCACCCTCGACGATGCGCGGCATGAAGCGCATGTCCACGAGCATGCCGTTGTCGCCTTCGATGTACTGGTCACAGAAGTCCATGAACTCGCCGAGCTCGCGCTCCTCAGTGTGGTTGTCCACGGCCTCGGTGCACTTGAGCTTGGTGTCCAGCGGCAGGGCGGTGCCCGGTTCGACGGAGTCGGCCAGGGCTTCGTCGGCAAGGCGCACGCGCCAGATGCCGGAGCCGGTGGAGCCGCGGTTCTGCTTGAGCACGCGCTCGCCGTAGGACAGGGAGGTCGGGAAGGTGTTGTGGAAGTCCTCAACCTCGTAGTACGCGGCGGTATCTTCCGGCACAAGGTCGGTCTTGTTCAGCTTCACCAGGGCATCCTTCGCACCGTAGGAGATCATCTCCTGCGGGGTGGACATGCCGACCAGGCCGGCCTCGGACAGGCGGGTAAGCAGGTCAAAGTAGCCCTTTTCGCCGCCCGGGATGTTGCCCGGGTTCACACGCGAGATGTAGCCGTCGAAGTTCTCGGAGACGTACGTGAACAGGTCGTCGGCCCACTCCGGACGGAAGTAGACAACCTCTGCGTGCCAGCCCTTTTCCTTGATGGCGTTGACAATGGGCATGGTGTCCTTGCGGTGGCCGTCAATGTACTTGTCGGAGCCGCCCTCAACCTCGAAGACAACAATCGCCTTGTGCACGGTGATCCCTTTCATGATGTTGTCCCGCAGCGTGTGAATGCGGTCAGCGCATGCATCGGCGGGGTAGGTAAAAACTCGCGAAACATCTCAGCCGTAGCCGTCGTGTTCCGTCTCTGACTCTATCGGCTTAAAGCGACCCACACAGGGCGGCAGAATTGATAGTGTGCAAGTTCACACCTGTTGTGGCGAGGCGAGGTTTCTCGCCGATTCCGGCCGGGATTTGCTGGTACTACCTGTATCCTTGTCGGTGATTGTTCACTCGCCTATTCCGGCGGGGGCCGCAGAGACGAAAGGCAGCTGACGTGGGTATCGAACTCGACGACAATCCCCAGTTCAAGGACTACGCACATCCTGAGAAGTTTGTCACCGCCGCGTGGCTTTCGGCGCGGCTCGGCGTGGATGGTCTGAAGGTTGTCGAAAGTGATGAGGATGCGTTCCTCTACGACATCGGCCACATTCCGGGCGCGGTGCGCATTGACTGGAAGAGCGATCTTAACGACGAGCTCAACCGCGACTTCATCGACGGCGAAGCCTTTGCCAAACTCATGCGATCCCGCGGCATCAGCCGCGACGACACGGTGGTGGTCTACGGCGACCACGCCAACTGGTGGGCTGCCTACACCGCCTGGGTGTTCGAGCTGTTCGGCCACCCCGACGTGCGCTTGCTCGATGGCGGACGCGACGCGTGGATGGGTGAGGAGCGCGACACGTCCTTCGTCGTTCCCTCCTACCCCGAGTCTGACTACCCCGTGGTGGAGCGCAAGGACACCGCAGTTCGCACCTTCGCCTCCGAGCTGCTGGATAATCCGCCGGAGCAGCTTATCGACGCCCGCCCAGCCCCCGCTTACCGCGGCGACGGCACCGCCCCTGTGCAACCCCAAGTACCGACGCTGCGCCAGGGCCACACTCCGGGCGCGTTTAGCGTCCCGTGGGGCCGTTCCGTGCACCCGAACGCGCGCTTCCGCCCGTTGGAGGACATCCGCGAGATCTACAAGGATTTCGATCCGAAGAAGCGCACAGTGGTGTACTGCCAGTTGGGCGAAAGCGCGTCGCACACCTGGTACGTCCTGAACAATATTCTCGGTTTCGAGGACGTTGCGCTGTACGACGGTTCCTGGGCCGAGTGGGGCAACATGGTCCGCGTCCCCGTGGCTAAAGGGGATTCCCGTGGTGGGGCTGTAACATAGAACGACATTTGTCCGATTTTCTGACGGTTCGTATTTCCGATTGAAGGACGGGATTGCTTCGTGTCCACCACCGCACCGAATACTGATCTGCCCCGCAGCCTGAGCAAGGTGCTCGTCGCTAATCGCGGCGAGATTGCCGTGCGCGTCATCCGCGCGTGCCAGGACGAAGGTGTTGCGTCGGTCGCGGTGTATGCAGACCCTGATGTCGATGCGCCGTTCGTCGCTCTTGCCGACGAAGCCTTCGCCCTCGGCGGCACCACCGCCGCCGAGTCTTACCTGGACATGGACAAGGTCATCGACGCCGCGCAGAAGTCCGGCGCCGACGCTATCCACCCGGGCTACGGCTTCCTCTCGGAGAACGCCGAGTTCGCGCAGAAGGTCATCGACGCTGGCCTGACCTGGATCGGCCCGTCGCCGGAGGCCATCGCGGCACTCGGTGACAAGGTCACCGCCCGCCACATCGCTGAAGCCGCCGACGCCCCCATGGCGCCCGGCACTAAGGACCCCGTGGCCAACGCTGACGAGGTCGTTGCGTTTGCCGACGAGCACGGCCTGCCCGTTGCCATCAAGGCAGCTTTCGGCGGTGGCGGTCGCGGCATGAAGGTCGCCTACACCCGCGAAGAGATTCCGGAACTGTTTGAGTCCGCCACCCGCGAAGCCACCGCAGCGTTCGGTCGTGGCGAGTGCTTCGTGGAGCGCTACCTGGACAAGGCCCGCCACGTTGAAGCGCAGGTGTTGGCTGATCAGCACGGCAACGTTGTCGTCGTCGGTACGCGCGATTGCTCCTTGCAGCGTCGCTTCCAAAAACTTGTCGAAGAAGCCCCAGCGCCCTTCCTCACCGACGAGCAGCGCGAGCGCATCCGCTCCTCTGCCAAGGCCATCTGCCGCGAAGCAGGTTACTACGGCGCCGGCACCGTGGAGTACCTCGTGGGCTCTGACGGGCTGATCTCGTTTTTGGAGGTCAACACCCGCCTGCAGGTCGAACACCCCGTCACCGAGGTCACCGCCGGCATCGACCTCGTGCGCGAGCAGTTCCGTATCGCCCGCGGCGAGGAACTGCAGCTGACCGAAGACCCGGCTCCGCGTGGCCACGCTATTGAGTTCCGCATCAACGGCGAAGACGCCGCCGCAAACTTCATGCCGGCACCGGGCACCGTCGTTGCATACGCTGAGCCCACCGGCCCGGGTGTGCGTGTCGATTCCGGCGTGCGCGCAGGCTCCGTCATCGGCGGCCAGTTCGACTCCATGCTGGCGAAACTGATCGTCGACGGCGCCACCCGTCAAGAGGCCATCCAGCGTGCCCGCCGCGCGCTTGGAGAATACGTGGTCACCGGCTTCCCCACCGTCATCCCCTTCCACCAGGCCATCCTGGACAACCCGGCATTCGTCGGCACCGAAGACGGCTTCGACGTGTACACCCGCTGGATCGAGGAAGAGTGGGACGGCGAACTGCCCGCGTCCAGCGCCGATGCATCTGGTGACGACGCCGACACCGACCTGCCGACCCGTCGCACCTTTGCCGTTGAAATTGACGGCCGCCGCGTCGAAGTCGCCCTACCCGAGGAACTCGTCACCGCAGGCCCCGCCAAGCGCAAGCCGAAGAAGCGCCGCGCAGGCAAGGCTGCTGTCTCCGGTGACGCCGTCGCCTCCCCCATGCAGGGTTCCGTGATCAAGGTCAACGTCTCCGAAGGCGACGAGGTTGCTGAAGGCGATGTCCTGCTGGTCCTCGAGGCCATGAAGATGGAGAACCCGGTCAAGGCACACAAGGCCGGCACCGTCACGGGCCTCGCCGCCGAGGCTGGTGGCCAGGTGACCAAGGGCGCCGTGCTCATGGAGCTGAAGTAGCTGGTTGCTTCGGTGGCGCTTGTCCCACCCATTGCCCTGACAGATTTTGCAGAATCTGTCAGGGCTTTTCTTTACGACGCTACGACCAGGCGTTCTATACCCCTTCAAAGGCCGCCTGACACATTCCGCCACAATCCGTCAGCGCAGACCTACGGAAACGGCGAACTGCTCCAGCACAGGTCCGATAAACGGCACGAGGAAGCCCAACACAACGGCGACCGCCACAACAATCGTGGCGATGGCCTCCGGAGAAGCGCTCGAGCCAGAGTGAGCCACATTGGTCGCGGGCGATTCGGGGGTCTCGGCGTCGTGGGTAACGGGCGTACCAATCGGTTTCGTGGCGCTGATCAGCTCGATCTCCTGCGCCTCCGTCACGCCTGGCCCGTTGAGCGGCTTCGAGGCACGGTTCAAAGAGGCCGACTCGCCCTTCCGGTTCGAGACTGTGCTCACGCCTGAGTAGACCGCCACCAGTCCCCTACCGGGCGCCCAGACGGGTGCCCCGGAGTCGCCCTTCACGCCAAGGTCGCTGTCGAAGTAGACGTTGTTACCCAGCCGGTCAACGAAGGTGCCGCACCGCTTCTCCCCTGCACTGAGCAGGCAGATCTCGTCGTTGGGGTGAAGATCCTCGAGGTCCACCACGGCGTCGGTGGTGATGGTGTTCGCGCCCAGTTGGACACCGTCGTCCCAGCGGATGATGCCCCAGTCGTTGCCGGTCGCAGACCTACCAAACTCCGTGGAGGGATAGAACGTTCCGTTCGCCTGGCCCACGGCGGCGCGGCTGCCGTGTTCGCCACAGTGTCCGGCGGTGTAGCTAATCCGTTGGTTGGGGTCGTTGAATCCGATGGAGCAAATTCCCTTATCGACGACTACCACGCGGGCGCCCTGCTCCACCACCGGAACCTCGGCGTTGGCGATGGGGGTGAGGGCAAGGGTGGTTGCCGTGGTCGTCGATAGGAATATGCGTCGAAGCATGGGAAAAGATTAACGTGGTGCGCATGGATTACACACCTCAGTTCGAACTACGTGAAGCAACCGAGTCTGACCGGACGTACCTGCGCCGGCTGAACTTTCTTACCGACGTGTTCGGTGACGAGCACGGCGAGATCGGCCAAGAGGAAGCTGAAGGGTCTGACGACTACGTCGGAAACTGGGATCCGGAAGCCGAGGGCGGCGTTCTCGCGTTCGATCAGTTCCGCGTGCCGTCGGGCGGTGTGTGGCTGCGCTACTGGTCGACGCCCGAGCAGGGCTGGGCGAACCTGGGCAGCGATATTCCGGAAATCGCGATTGCGGTAGAACGCCGCTACGCAGGGCACAAACTCGCCGTCCGGCTGCTGGCTGCCGCGGTGGAGTTGGCCGCGAAGCAGGGTGCGCCGAAGGTGGCGCTGTGGGTGGACCCGAACAACGAGCGTGCCCGCCACCGCTACGAAACTTTCGGATTTAAAAACGTCGACGGCCACGACAATGTCATGGCCGTCGACGTGAAGGACTTCACCGCCTAAGCGTTAGGCGATAACCACCACGAGGTCGCCGCCTTCCACCT
>NZ_KV825899.1:20311-26450 GCF_001835805.1 Corynebacterium sp. HMSC034B08
TGGTTGCGACCGGGTCGCCTTCCTTGACCTCGTCGCCTTCCTTCACCGTGACGGTGACGGCACCAGCGAACGGTGCGGCAACGTGGCCCGGGTTGGACGCGTCGGCCTTCTCCACCTCGGCAACGGTGGACTCGACGTTCTCGTCGCGGACGGCAACCGGGCGGACCTGGCCATTGACGGTCAGGATGACCTGGCGCATACCCTTCTCGTCTGGCTCGCCAACAGCGTCAAGGCTGACCACCAGCGGCGGACGGTTCTCCCCGATCTCGCCGTAGTAGATCATGGTCTCCACGCCCTCTTCAAGGCCGTAGAAGAAGGTCTTGTCACCCAACTGGTCGGTGATGCCGTAGGTGCGCAGGTGCTCCTGGGACTCGGCGTACTGCTTCGGGAACAGCAGCTTGTCCAGGGCGGCGCGGCGGCCAGACAGACGGCACCAGCGGCGGCTGTGGCGGCTCTTGCGGCTCTTGCGCTGTGAGCAGTTCGCATGCGGGAAAGGTTACCGTGCGTGACTTAAGTGCATGAGTACGGTGGCACCCATGGAGTCCACACCCACGTTCACCTTCCACCGCGCCACCGAATCGGACCGCACCTACTTGCGCCGTCTGAACTTTCTCGCGGACGTCTACGGTGACGAATCCAAGGAGGTGCGCCGGAGCAGTTACCGGACGTGGAACGCTACGTCGACGAGTGGAACCCGCAACGCGACGGCGGGGTCATCGCCTTCGACCAATTCCACATGCCCGCAGGCGGAGTGTGGTTGCGGTATTGGACGTCGCCTGACCAGGGCTATGCGAACCTCTCGCCCGGCACTCCAGAAATCGCCATCGCCATTGAGAACCGATATGCGGGCCACCGCTTGGGCGAAGCCTTGCTCCGTGAGGTCGTAGACCTCGCCCGGGAGCAGGGTGCTACACAAGTGGCGCTCTTTGTCGCAGAAGACAACCCCCGCGCCCGCCACCGCTATGAAGCGTTCGGCTTCAGCGATGTCGCGGTACCCGGGGGTGTGATGGTCTACCAGCTCTAATCTGCCCTCTCTGCGACGCGCCCTTCCCACCGCGGGATCATGAGGGGGCTGCCGGATTCCGGATCTTGGATGATACTGGCCTCGACGCCGAAAACGTCACGAACCAACTCCTCGGTGATCACGTCGGCGGGCGCGCCGGTGGCCACGACTTCCCCGTCTTTCATCGCGATGATGTTATCCGCGTAGCGCGCCGCTTGGTTGAGATCGTGCAGCACCGCCACCAGGGTGAGGTGGTCGCGCTTGTTCAGCTCGCGGCACAGTTCAAGAAGTTCGATCTGGTAGCGCACATCCAGAAACGTGGTCGGCTCGTCGAGGAGCAGGATCGGAGTCTCCTGCGCAAGAGCGACAGCCATCCAAACACGTTGGCGCTGCCCGCCGGAAAGCTCGTCGACGAAGCGACCGCTGAGCTCGCGCACGTTGGTCGCGTCCATTGCCCCTCCCACGGCACGCTCGTCTTCTGGCGACCAAGGTTTGAAAAGACCCTGGTGGGGATACCGTCCGCGTGAGACGAGATCGATGACACGGATGCCCTCCGGTGCGACCGGCCCCTGGGGAAGCAGGCCGACTTGCTTAGCAACGTGTTTGGTGGGCTGTTCGTGCAGAGACTTGCCGTCGAGAAGCGTCGCCCCTGAAACCGGCGTAATGAGCCGCGTAAGGGACTTCAGCAGCGTCGATTTGCCGCACCCGTTCGGCCCCACAATGACTGTGAACATGCGATCCGGAATCTCGACTGTGACATCGTCGCAGATGATCGCTTCGTCGGAGTACGCCAACTTCGCGTGTTCGGTGCGCAGACGTGCCATTTACTTCCGTCCTTCCTGAATCAGCAGCCAGAGGAAATAGATACCGCCGATGGAGACGGTGACAATGCCTACTGGCAGTGGCGAAGTGGGGTGAATGCGCTGTGCGACAGTGTCTGCGAGCACGAGCAGCAACGCGCCGGTCGCGGCAGTAGGCATCAGCGCCAGCCCGTCGGCGCGCACAAGTCGGCGCGCGATCTGCGGGGCGGCGAGCGCGATGAATGAGATCGGTCCAACGGTGGCGGTGGCTAGTGCGGTCAAGCCAATCCCGGTGATGATCGCGGCGACTTGCACTGCACGCACGTTTTGCCCAAGAGCGGTGGCGAACGGGATGCCGATCTGTGTAAGGCGCATCGGGCGAGCCAACAACGCCGTCACCGCAATGAACACCACCGTGCCCGATGCTGCGAACCCGAGGGTTTTCCAGCTGGTGCCAGCAAGGTTGCCCGCACCCCACAAGCTCGCCATGATCGCGTCCTCGACCGTCGCCGTGAGCAGCAGCCATGTGTTCACCGCGGCCAGCATCGCACTGACACCGATCCCGACGATGATGAGCCGCACTCCCCGAGCATGGCCGTCTTTCGACGCTAGGAAAAACACCGTTACAGCCGTGAGCAAGCCGCCCGCGAGCGCACCGAGCAGGGTGGCCGTGGAACCGCCGCGGAGCACCAGCATAGCGATGAGAGCCCCGGTATAGGAGCCGGTTTGAAAACCGATCACATCCGGCGAACCGAGCGGATTATTGGTGAGGTTTTGAAACAACGCGCCCGACAGAGCGAGCGCAGCACCGAGCACCAGCGCCATCAGCACGCGCGGAGCACGCCACTCCACCACGACCATGTGGGTGAAGTCGTCCCCGCGGCCCAGCACAGCATCGAATACTTGGCCCGCGGTCATCGATGCAGAACCGGTGAAAAGCGCGAAGACGCCGCAAGCAGCCGCCAGCGCGACGAGAACGGCGGTGACTACCACTGCACGCACATCGGTGACGAAGATCGGGCGCTCGCGCGGGCCGATCCCTACCATCGGTCGGCCGAAATCCAGGCGTTGCGTCGTCACAGTTCTGTCACCCGGAACTGGCGCACCATGTAGATAAGGAGGGGCGCGCCGATGAAGGGCGTGACCACCCCTACAGGCATCTCGCCCTGCACAATCACGCGGCCGACCACGTCAGCGAAACCCATGATGGCGGGTGCCAAAATGATCGAGTACGCCATGATCCATCCCTGGTGCGGGCCCACGATCATCCGGCTTAGGTGCGGGGCCAACAACCCGAGGAAAGAAATTGGTCCTGCCACCGCAGTGCCGCCGCCAGCGAGGAGCGCAATAGCGATCAGTGCGACGAGACGAACGCGGTTCGGGTTCGCTCCCATCGCCACGGCAGCGGCCTCGCCCAGCGCGAGCACATCAAGCGACTTCGATAGTGCGAGCGCGAGCACGAGCCCGATCAGAATGAAGGGCACGATCGCGAGCGTATTGTCCAGAGCCTGGTTGGCCGTGGTGCCAGCGGACCAGCCGCGCATCTTCTTCAGAACGTCGGAGTTGGTGAGCAGAACCGCTGAAGTGAACCCGCCGAGGACGGCACCGAGTGCGACGCCGGACAGTGTCATCCGGATCGGGTTGCCTCGCATCGGCCCAGCATTTCCGATGAGGAATACAGCGAACGATGTAACGGTCGCACCTGTGAATGCCAACCACATGTATTGGTTGATGTCGGTGAGACCGAAGTAGGCGATGCCTACCACCACCGCCAGAGAAGCGCCGGCATTGACGCCGAGGATTCCGGGGTCTGTCAGGGGGTTTCTGGTCACTGCCTGCATCAAGCCGCCCGCGACACCGAACGCGGCCCCTGCCACCAAAATCAGCACGGTGCGCGGCACCCGCGACTGCCACACCACCTGCGACACCGGGTCGGCCGGATCGGGCGAACGGAGGAAATGCCACAGCTCGCTGAGCGTAATCTCGCGCGCACCGACGGTAAGGCTGAGCACGAGCGAGACCGCGAGCAACGCGATGAGCACCCATGCGCCGACAACTCGGTACGCGAGCGGGTGGGGCTGTGGCGGTGCTAGCTGGGCTTCCGTTTCGGTGGGCGCAGGCGCTGTGGTGATCGTCATGGTTCGCGGTGGGCGGGTCGAGGGCCTAGGAGACCTTGTTGAAGCCCTGGACCTTTGTGGCGAGTCCGTCCAACCAGTCGGCGTAGTGGCGCGAGGTCAGCGCACCCTTTGAGTTCCAGGCGTAGAGCTGACCAGCCTGGACCGACGGCAGCGAGTCCCACATTTCGGCGGTGAAGGGGTCAGCTTCGTCGTAGTCCTCGACGAGCATGACATCGGTGGGGTATTTCGAGGCTTCCTCCCAGGCGATCCACGCCCACGGGCTGCCCTCGTGACCCTCGGTCGGGCCAGCGAGGGTCGCGCCGAGCGACTTCAGCAGATCCGCCTGGGGGCCGTTCGCGCTGGTGTAGAGCATCTCCTTGGTGGGGCTCGACAGCATGAAGCTCAAGTCTTCGCCAGCAATGGCATCGGAGAAGTTCTGCTTCGCAGCCGCGTAGTCTTGGTCTGCCTTAGTGATGTGCGAGGCGGTGACATCGGCGCCGAGGAACTCGGCGAGCTCGCGGACGTTGGCGATGCCCTCGTCCACGGTGTCGCCGCCGGGCAGCGGCACGAACTGGGCGACGCGAGTGAGTTGGGAGTTCACATCCTCTTTGAACCATTGCCAACCGTCTGCTGTGCCGAAGCCAATGATCGCGTCCGGTTTGAGCTGTGCGAGTTTCTCCAAGTCAATCTCGCCGTCGGTGCCGATCTGCTCAATCCCGGTGGTGTCCGCCCCACCCATCACGGTCGGGTCGTCGCACTGGTAACCGAAGATGGCGTTCGGCTTGATGCCGTACTCATCGAGGGTGGAGTAGGCGTAGCAGTCCATGACGATGTTCTTGGGCTGCTCGGCGAACTCGATTTTCAGGCCGTCAATGCTCGGGTGGTTAAACACCAGCGCACCGGATGCCTGGGCATTGCTCGAAGCGGACGCGGAGGAGGATGTCGCGGCGTCCGAGGCAGACACGGTGGAAGTTGCAGTGGAAGTTGAGGCGGAGTTGGAAGGAGATGAGCTGCAGCCTGTGAGAGCGAGGCCAACAGCAAAGGTGAGCACTGCACCGAGTTTCGCGCGCATGCGGGATCCCTTTCAGTCGAAATGTGACCTGAGCAGAAAGCCAGGCGAGCACTTAGCAAAGGCAAACCTAACAGATGGTCTGGGTTAGGTAAAGCAGCCCTTACCATCTCGCGAGGAAGTTACCCCCGCGCCTGTCCTCGAATCCAGAACGCGCTGAATGTGACATTTTTGGGATCAATCCCCCACTCTTGCACGGCGAATCGTCGCACCCCCGCTGCGAGGTCTCGTTCGCCGCAACACCAGACACTCTCCGGGCGCTCGTGAGAGCGAAGCTCGGAGACAACTGCCTCCAGCAACCTGTCCTGCTGGGCGGTGACCAGGGCCAGTGACCTCACGCGGGATTGCCAGCGCTCAACCAGCCCAGGCTCGAATTCGTCGTTCGTGGTGGCGGCGAACACGACATCTGCCGCAGCCAGCTCAGCAGGGTGGAATTGCTCGAGGAATTCAAGAATTGCTGCGACTGAAGGCGCTGCAGTGGGGTCGGCGACCAGCAGCTGCGATGTGCCTGGCTTTGGCTCGCGCCGGAACCACAGCCCGTTCGCGGGGTAGATTCCGCAGGTGTCCCCAGGCGCGACGCGCAGCGCCCAACGCAACGCGGGCCCGATGTCGGTGTCCGAGGCATCCGAAACACCGTGTGTGACCAATAGGAAGCTCAGGGTGCCAGCAGCTCGGTCGAGACTTCGAACTGTGTACCACCGAAGGTCGGGTCGCACGGCATCCGGAAGCGCGGCAAGTTGGGCTCGTAGATTGCTTACCCGAGTTGTCGTTAATGGGACATAGTCCTTGCCAGGCCCCGGCATGAGGAGGCCGAAGAACTCGTCTGGGCCTACCAATTGGTGGTCGCGCAATTCAGGCGCAACCACGGAGATCTCAAGGAGGTCGGGGCAACCCGTTCAACATTGGCGACGGTGACTGTGAGTGCATCGCTTTTCTCGCGCTGAGGCCAGTCCGTGAGCTGAATGTCCGAAAAGTTGTTAGAACCGAAAACCATGAAAGGTAGTTTAGGCTTACCTACATCATTGTGCCGAGACGCCCAGCCGCCAAAACGCCGAAAGCGCCGGCACTCCGGGTGGAGGTCGGCGCTTTGGACGTCGTCAGGCGAAAAGCTCTTAAGCGATAACCACCACGAGGTCGCCGCCTTCCACCT
>NZ_KV825899.1:26550-41141 GCF_001835805.1 Corynebacterium sp. HMSC034B08
CCTGGCCATTGACGGTCAGGATGACCTGGCGCATGCCCTTCTCATCCGGCTCGCCGACAGCGTCGAGGCTGACCACCAGCGGCGGACGGTTTTCGTCGATCTCGCCGTAGTAGATCATGGTCTCCACGCCCTCTTCAAGGCCGTAGAAGAAGGTCTTGTCACCCAACTGGTCGGTGATGCCGTAGGTGCGCAGGTGCTCCTGGTACTCGGCGTACTGCTTCGGGAACAGCAGCTGATCCAGCGCCGCACGACGCACACTGTGGTCGTCGGACTGCAGATCCGGCTCGAGCTCCGTCGGCACCTGGACGGTGTGGTCGACCTCGGAGCGATTCTCCAGTGCCTTGTCGCGCAGCAGCGGCCAGCCACCCGGAGGGGTACCCAGCTCGCCCTGCAGGAAGCCGATGACAGATTCCGGAATGTCGTACTTGCGCGGGTTCTCTGCGAACTCCTGCGGGCTGACACCCTGGCCGACGAGCTGCAGGGCCAGGTCGCCAACCACCTTGGAGGACGGGGTGACCTTCGTCGGGCGACCGAGGATCTCGTTCACGCCTGCGTAGTAGTCCTCGATGAGCTCGAAGCGATCCTCCAGACCAAGGGCCTTCGCCTGGGTGCGCAGGTTGGAGAGCTGACCGCCCGGGATTTCGTGCTTGTACACGCGGCCGGTCGGGCCCGGAATGCCGGACTCGAACGGTGCGTACACCTGGCGCACGGCCTCCCAGTACGGCTCCATGTCGAAGACGGCCTGCAGGTCGATGCCGGTATCGCGCTCGGTGTTCTCAAACGCCGCGACGAGGGCGGACATCGACGGCTGGGAGGTGGTGCCTGCCAGCGGAGCGGATGCGACGTCGACAATGTCGGCACCCGCATTCGCTGCGGCGAGGTAGGTCGCCAGCTGGCCACCCGCAGTGTCATGGGTGTGGACGTGGACCGGCAGGTCGAAGCGCTCACGCAGCGCGGTGACCAGCTTGGCTGCTGCTGCCGGACGCATCAGGCCAGCCATGTCCTTGATCGCCAGGACGTGGGCGCCTGCCTCGACGATTTCCTCGGCGAGGTTGAGGTAGTAGTCCAGCGTGTACAGGTCCTCGTTCGGGTCCACCAGGTTGCCGGAGTACGCCATGGCCACCTCGGCGACGGTGGTGTTGGTCTCCAGCACGGCGTCGATAGCCGGGCGCATCTGGGACACGTCATTGAGCGCGTCGAAGATACGGAAGATATCGATGCCGGAGGAAGCGGCCTCGCGGACGAACGCCTTGGTCACCTTGTCCGGGTACGGGGTGTAACCGACGGTGTTGCGGCCACGCAGCAGCATCTGGATGTTGACGTTCGGCATTGCCTCGCGCAGCTCGTCGAGACGCATCCACGGCGACTCGTGGAGGAAGCGCATGCCCACGTCGAAGGTGGCGCCGCCCCATGCCTCAACAGAGGCCAGCTCTGGGGTCAGGTGGCCCACATGCTTCGCTGCCGCAACCAGGGTGTTGGTGCGGATGCGGGTTGCCAGCAGGGACTGGTGGGCATCGCGGAACGTGGTCTCGGTGACGCCAAGTGCGGTCTGCTTGCGGATCTTCTCAGCCCACTTTGTCGGGCCGAGCTCAAGCAGGTCGTCGCGGGAACCACGCGGCAGATCGCCGTACTTGGATTCCGGCAGCTTCTTCGACGGCTGAATGTTCGTCGGGCGAGCACCGTTTGGCTGGTTCACCGTAACGGATGCCAGGTAATCGAGGATCTTGCCGGCATCGTCAGCTGCCGCCGGAGCCTCGAGCAGGTGCGGGTGGTCCGCGATGAAGCCGGTGTTGATGCGCTCGTTGCGGAACTCGTCCTCGCTGAGCAGGGCGCGCAGGAAGCCGATGTTCGTGGACAGGCCCGTAATGGAGAACTCGTTCAGGGCGCGCAGGGCACGGTCGACGGCGACCTGGAAGTTGCGGCCACGGCAGGTCATCTTGACCAGCAGGGAGTCGAAGTTCGGGGTGATGGTGGTACCGACGGCCACGGAGCCGTCGAGACGCACACCTGCACCACCCGGGGAGCGGTAGCCGGTGACCACGCCGGAGTCCGGTCGGAAGCCGTTGGCCGGGTCCTCGGTGGTGATGCGGCACTGCAGGGCTGCGCCGTTGACCTCGATGAGGTCCTGGGTGAGGTGGATGTCCTCCAGCTTCGCGCCGGCGGCGATGTACATCTGGTTCTTTACGATGTCGATGCCGGTGACTTCCTCGGTCACCGTGTGCTCGACCTGCACGCGCGGGTTCATCTCGATGAAGACGTGGTTGCCGGACTCGTCGACAAGAAACTCGACCGTACCTGCGCCCTCGTAGTTGATTTCCTTACAGAACGCCACAGCGTCGGCACAGATCTTCTGGCGCTGCTCTTCCGTGATGTGCTGCGCCGGAGCGATCTCAACAACCTTCTGGTGGCGGCGCTGCACGGAGCAGTCACGCTCAAACAGGTGCACCACGTTGCCGTAAGAGTCAGCCATGATCTGCACCTCAATGTGCTGCGGGCGGATCACGGCGCGCTCGATGTAGACGTTCGGGTCACCGAAGGCTGCCTCAGCCTCGCGGGATGCCTCGGCTGCGAGACGCTCAACGTCCTCGATCTTCTCAATGAAACGCATGCCGCGTCCGCCGCCACCGGCGACAGCCTTCACAAACACCGGGAACTCGAAGTCCTTGGCAAACTCTGCCAGCTGCTTCGGGTCGGACGACGGCTCAGAGTCCTTCAGCACCGGCAGGCCGGCACGCTCAGCGGCCTGGACAGCGGCGGACTTGTCGCCCGTCAGGTCCAGCGTCTCCGGGGTCGGGCCGATGAACTTAATGCCGTTGTCGCGGCAGGCACGAGCCAGGTCAGCACGCTCGGAGAGGAAGCCGTAGCCCGGGTAGACGGCATCTGCGCCAGTTTGCTTCGCGGCACGGATGATTTCGTCGATGTTCAGGTACGCCTTGACCGGCTGGCCGGCCTCGCCGATCTGGACTGCCTCGTCCGCGAACGGACGGTGGAACGAGTTACGGTCCTCGCGGGGGTAGACCGCGACGGTCTTCGCGCCAGTTTCAAAGGCTGCACGGAAGGCACGAACGGCGATCTCACCGCGGTTAGCTACCAGGATTTTCTTGAATGCTGGCAGGTCATTAAGCGGGAGGTTATCCGGGTTCATTTTGTTCCTTTCCTCAAGGAAAGATCGAAGTCATACTGCAACGGGTAGTTTAGTACAGGTCACACTTTTCTTGGGTCGTTTTCGCCAACGAATGTGACACGTTTGCACCCTAACGCGGGGGTGCAAAAACGCGGGCGCCGCGTTGCGACGACCCGCGTTTCGGGGGTGATCCGCTTACGCCTTGACGTGGCGCTCCTCCGGGCCGTTGTAGGCCGAGAGTGGACGGATCAGGGAGTTGTTCTCAAACTGCTCGATGATGTGAGCGGTCCAGCCGGTAATGCGGGACATCACGAACAGCGGGGTGAAGAACTCGATGTCGAAGCCCAGGATGTAGTAGGCCGGGCCGGACGGGAAGTCCAGGTTCGGACGGATCTTGATCGAGGTGTTGTCGTGCATGGTTTTGGCCATGATGTCGTACATCTCGACCCACTTCTGAGCGTCCTTCTCCGGATGCTCCGCAGCGAGCTTCTTAAAGGCGGCTTCCATCGTCGGCACGCGCGAGTCGCCCTTCTTGTACACGCGGTGGCCGAAGCCCATGACGAGCTCCTTGTTCTTGAGCTTGTCCAGGCACCACTGCTCTGCCTTGGCCGGGTCGCCGATTTCGGTCATGTGGTGCATGACGAACTCGTTGGCGCCACCGTGCAGCGGGCCCTTCAGGGCACCGATTGCGCCGGTGATTGCGGACCAGCCGTCGGACATCGTCGAGGCAATCGTGCGGGCCGTGAAGGTGGAGGCGTTGAAGGAGTGCTCGGCGTAGAGGATCATCGTCTTCTCAAACGCCTCGATGTCGGACGGGATGTTGGCCGGGGACTTCTCGTCGTCACCGAAAACCATCCAGAGGAAGTTCTCGGAGAAGCCCTTCTCCTTGCTCGGGGCGATGTACTCCTTGCCCTGGCGGCGACGGATGTCGGTTGCGACAATCGTCGGCAGCTTGGCCAGCAACTTGCGGCCGATGCCACGCAGGTGATCGGAATCCGGGGTGAACTTCTCCGGATCCTCTGCACCCAGGTAGGACACTGCGGTACGCAGCACGTCCATCGGGTGGCAGTCCTTCGGCATGAAGTTGATGATCTGGATCAGTTCTTCATCGATGTCGCGGTTTTCCATGCAGCCACCGCGGAACTCTGCAAACTGCTCCTCGGTCGGCAGTTCGCCGTTCCACAGCAGGTATGCCACTTCCTCGAAGGTGCAATGCTCTGCCAGTTCCTGGACCGGGTAACCGCGGTACAGCAGCGAGTTGGTCTCCGGGTTGACCTTGGACACTGCGGTGTAGTCAGCGACAACGCCGTTGAGGCCCTTACGAATTTCCTGCTCAGTCATGATGATTCACTCCTTCTTGGTGGTGGTGTTGGTGGTGGCGTCTACTGCTCAAAGGTGGAGCTGTAGGTGTCTTTCGAGTAGGTGAAGACGGATTGGTCGAACTGGTTGTATTCGTCGTAGCGCACCAGTTCGTAGAGGCGGGCGCGGTGCTGCATCTTGTCCAGCCACGGCACCTGGGTGCCGGTTTCTGCGATGTCGCGCAGCATTGCTTCGGTCTGGCCCATGGCGATACGGAAGGTGGTCACCGGCCAGATCACGGCGTTGTAGCCGAGGTTTTCCAGCTGCTGGGCGCTGAGCAGGTCGGTCTTGCCAAACTCGGTCATGTTGGCCAGAAGCGGCGTGTCCACGGCGGCGCGGAACTTGGCAAAGTCTTCCTCCGAGTACAGCGCTTCGGTGAAGATGAGGTCCGCACCTGCGTCGGCGTATGCCTTCGCACGCTCGATGGCCTCGTCGATGCCTTCGATGCCGGCGGCGTCGGTGCGGGCACAGATGACAAAGTCGTCGTCCTGGCGCTCGCGCACCGCTGCGGTGATGCGGCGGATCATCAGGTCGCGTGGCACAACTTCCTTGCCGTCGAGGTGGCCGCAGCGCTTCGGGTTGACCTGGTCTTCCAGGTGGAGGCCAGCCAGGCCTGCCGCTTCAAACTCGGCGACGGTGCGGGCTGCGGACATCGGCTCGCCGAAGCCGGTGTCGGCGTCGATGAGCACCGGCAGGTTGGTGGCGCGGGCGATCTGGCCGCCGCGGTTTGCAACCTCGGAAAGCGTGGTCAGGCCGATGTCCGGCAGGCCCAGGTCGTTGGCTACCACGGCGCCGGAGACGTACACGCCGGAGAAGGATCCGATGTCCTCGATCAGGCGCGCGGTCAGCGGGTTGAAGGCGCCGGGCAGTGTGGTGATTTTTTCGTCGACAAGCGATGCTCGCAGTGCTTTGCGACGCTCGTTCGGGGTTGTGTCAGGCTTGAACATTAGAAGATGCCTCCCGGGATCTCCTCTGCAGCGGCGCGGGTTGCGTCGTTGACGCGGATGTTAAGTTCGGTCAGGTCAGTGAGGTTTTCCAGATCCTGCACGGCGGCGAGGAAGCGGTCCTGCTCGTCCTTATCGACGATGCCCTCAGCCAGGGTGCGGAACTTCTGGATGTAGTTCTCACGCTCGAACGGACGAGCACCGTACGGGTGGGCGTCGGCGACAGCCATCTCATCCTCGATGACGGTGCCGTCGTTGAAGGTGATGACAGCCTTGGCACCGAATGCCTTCTCGTCCGGATCCTGCGAGTGGTAGCGACGGGTCCACTCCGGGTCCTCCACCGTGGACACCTTGTGCCACAGCTCGACGGTCTCCGGACGGTTTGCACGCTCCGGGGTGTAGGAGTCGACGTGGTGCCAGCCGCCGTCCTCAAGGGCGACAGCGAACATGTACATGATCGAGTGGTCCAGGGTCTCGCGGGATGCCTTCGGATCCATCTTCTGCGGGTCGTTTGCGCCGGTGCCGATGACGTAGTGGGTGTGGTGCGAGGTGTGCAGCACGATGGATTCGATCTCGGCGGTGGTCTTGCCTGCGTCTGCGATGGTCTGCTTCATGCGACGAGCCAGGTCAATCGGAGCCTGTGCCTGGTACTCGGCGGAGTGCTCCTTGGTGTAGGTGTCCAGGATCGCGCGCTTCGGCTCGCCGTCTGCCGGCAGCGGGACGGTGTAGGTGCGCTCCGGGGAGTGCAGCATCCATGCAATGAAGCCGTCTTCGCCTTCCCAGATCGGGGCCGGTGCGCCCTCGCCGCGCATGGCGCGGTCCACCGCTTCGATGGCCATCTTGCCGGCGAATGCCGGGGCGGATGCCTTCCAGGAGGAGATCAGGCCCTTGCGGGACTGGCGGGTTGCGGTGGTGGTGTGCAGCGCCTGGCCGATTGCCTGGTAGATGGTGTCCACGTCCAGGTTGAGCATGGTGCCGATGCCAGCTGCGGCCGAGGGGCCAAGGTGTGCAACGTGGTCGATCTTCCACTCGTGCAGGCAGATGCCCTTGACCAGGTTGACCTGGATTTCGTAGCCGGTGGCGATGCCGCGGATCAGCGCCTTACCGTCGAGGCCCTTGTGCTGTGCAACAGCGAGGATCGGCGGGATGTTGTCGCCCGGGTGGGAGTATTCGGCTGCCAGGAAGGTGTCGTGGAAGTCGAGCTCGCGCACGGCGGTGCCGTTTGCGAAAGCGACCCATTCTGCGGAGTAGGTGCCGTCTTCGCCGAAGACGAGTGCACCCTTGTTGTCTGCCGGGTGTGCCTTGGCCATTGCGCGGGCGACGGCGACCGGGCGGCGGTTATAGGAGGCAACAGCGACAGAAGCGTTGTCGATGATGCGGTTGATGATCATTTCGCGGGTATCTTCCGGCACTTCAACCGGGTCGGCCGCGACCTTGGCAATCTTGTAGGCCAGATGCTCTTCAATCGGGAAGTCTTCTGCGGACTTATGGGTACGTACCTCGTGTTGGATCATTCTTCGGCTCCTTCTGGCAATCGAGATGATGATGCACCTCATATTAGGAGCGAAAGTGTGTTGCGCATCATAGTGGAAGTTGCGTATTCTTGCGTCCTGAAACTGACAGACTTTCAAAGTGTTGCAAATCACCAGGCCAAGCGGCTGAGAAGGAGCAAAATCAACGATGGCAAAGCTGTACGCGGGGGGTCAGATCCGCACACTGCGCACCGCTCGCAACCTCACTCAAGCCGATGCGGCGGTCCTCGTCGGTATCTCGCCGAGCTATCTCAACCAGTTGGAAAACGATCAGCGCCCTCTCACGGCGACGGTGTTGTTGCAGTTAACGTCCGCCTTCGGGGTGGATGCTTCCTTCTTCTCCGGCGACGCCGAACGCGAAACCGCAGCCGCCCTTTCGGAACTGCTCCCCGGCATCGCGCAGCACGAGCTGGAGGAATTCGCCCGCCACTTCCCTACCCTTGCGGAGCGTGTCCGAACCATCCCCGAGCGCCTCAACGAGCAAGCCCCCAACCCCTACGAGTACGCACGCAGCTTTTTCCAGGAACACAGCAACTACTTCCACTCCCTGGATTCAGCGGCCGAAACGCTTGCGGAGCATCTTGGTGGCCGCCAGTTGCGCCTGACCCGTCTTGCGTCGGTCCTCGACCGCGACTTCGGCTACACCGTGCGCTTCAACCAGCCTGTGGAGTCGGGTCGCTCCGACATCGACACCACCACCCGCGAGATCCGCCTGCGCTCCGGCTTGAGCGAAGCGCAACAGTGCTTCGAGCTGTCCTACCGCTACAGCAATCTCGCCCACGGCGACGTGATATCAGAGCTCATTGCGCGTATCGACGACACCCCGGCCCGCAACGTCACCACCCACGGCTTAGCCCAGTACTTCGCGGCCGCCGTGACCATGCCCTACTCCGAGATCCTGCAGGCTGCCCACGAGACGCGCTACGACATCGATGTCATCTCGGCCCGCTTCGGCACCGGATTCGAATCCACCTGCCAACGCCTCGGCACACTGCAGCGCCCCGGCGCGCAGGCTGTGCCGTTTGTATTTATGCGCACCGACCGCGCAGGAAATGTGTCCAAGCGCCAGGCCACCACGTCGTTCCGCTTCGCCGTCTCCGGCGATACCTGCCCGCTATGGGTGGTGCACCGTGCGTTTGAAACCCCAAACCGTGTGACCAGGCAGGTCTCCACCACCCCGGACGGGCGCACACAGATGTGGGTTGCGCGCATGGTGCAAGGCCCAGCAGTCGGCTTTGGTCAGCCCCGGCGCGAGCACGCCGTAGCGCTTGGCTGCGACGCCGCATACGCACCCCAACTGGTGTACGCCGACGGCCTTGATCTGGCCCCGGCGTCAGCTACCCCGATTGGTCCGGGGTGCGCGACGTGTCCGCGCACCCGCTGCCCCCAACGTGCGTTTCCGGCTAGTCCAGATCCGACTTTGTAATCAGGCGGCGCGCCGCCTCGGTAATCGAACCTGACAGCGACGGGTACACCGCCATCGAGTTAGCCAGCTGGGTGACGGTGAGGCTGTTGGTTACCGCGATGGTCAGCGACAAGATCAGCTCGGATGCAGTCGGCGCGACGATCACACCGCCGATGACCTGGCCGGAGCCCTTGCGGGCGAAAATCTTCACAAACCCGTACTGCAGGGAACGCATCTTGGCGCGCGGGTTCGTCGACAAGGGCAGCTTGTAGATGTCTGCCTCAACCTTGCCGTCGCGGATCTCCTGCTCGGTGACACCCACGGCAGCGATCTCCGGACGGGTGAACACGGCGTTGCCAACCGTCTTCAGGCGGATCGGGCTGACACCGTCGCCCATCGCGTGGTCAACGGCAGTGCGGCCCTGCTGCGCCGCAACCGACGCCAGCGGCATGAGGTCCGTGCAGTCGCCCGCAGCGTAAATGCCGGCGACGTTAGTGCGCGAGACGCGGTCCACATGAATGTGGCCGGACGGGGTGGTCTCCACCTTTGCGGCCTCAAGGTTCAAATCTGCCGTATTCGGAACAGAACCGATGGACATCATCACGTGCGAACCCTCAATGGCGCGGCCATCAGTGGTGTGCACGACCACAGCGTCACCCGTGTTTTCCACACGCTCCACACGCGCGTCCTTCTCCAACTGCACGCCGCGATCCGCCAGGACCTTCTCCAAGACATCGGCGGCGTCGGCGTCGTCGTGAGGCAAAATGCGATCGCGGGAAGCAACCATGGTCACCTTCACGCCCAGCTCCGCAAACGCAGAGACAAACTCCGCACCAGTCACGCCAGAACCAACCACAATGAGGTGGGTCGGCAGCTCCTGCAGGTCATACATCTGACGCCAGTTCAGGATGCGCTCGCCGTCCGGCTCCGCCCCCTTGAGCACACGCGGGCTCGCACCCGTGCACACAAGCACCATGTCGCAGCTGACGTGCTCAGTCTCACCAGACTCGGTGACAATCTCAATGTCATGCGTAGTGTGACCGACCTGCTTATCAGAGAAGCGCGCACGCCCCTTGACCAGGCGCACACCCTTGCGCTCAAGCTGCTCGCGGATGTCACTGGACTGCTCCGCCGCCAACTGCTTCACACGCTCATTCAGCGCCAGCAGCGACAGCTTCGCGTCACCCAACGTGTGGTTGAGCCCCATATCGTCCGCGCGGCGCAAGTCCGTCTTAATGTTCGCGCCCGCAATGAAGCTTTTCGACGGCACAACGTCCTTACGGATCGCCGAGCCGCCAGCCCCAGAATCTTCCACCAACGTGATGTCTGCGCCGCGTTTCGACGCGAGCAGCGCGGCCTCGTATCCGCCGGGGCCTCCACCCATGATGACAATCTTCTTGGACAAAACGGCTCTCCTCAAAGTTTCAGACTTGACGTGACAGGTTAAACAACGTCACAGTCTACCCGGAGCCGGAGAAACCTCACCCACCCGGAAGTACTGCTCCACAATCGCACCGAACAAACGAACCCCAACCCCAATCGCCCGCTCATCAACATTCAGGTTCCCCTGGTGCAGATCCTGTGGCTCACCCTCACCGTTCCACGCACCCAAGCGCATCATCGCGCCGGGTACGTGCTCGAGGTACCACGAAAAGTCCTCCCCACCGCTGGATTGCGGGGCGGAGACAACACTGTGCGGGTCCACGGACCGGGCGGCTTGGACGGCCAGGGCGGTGGCGGCGTCGTCGTTAAGCACGGGCGGCACACCGCGGATGTAATCCAGGTGGTACGTGCAACCGGTCGGCGCAACGACAAGGTCGATCAGGTCCGTAATCAAGTCCTCGATCTCACGCCACGTCGTAATATCCGCCGTGCGCAACGTGCCTTCCAAAACACCCACTTTCGGAATCGCATTCGCCGCATCACCCGCATTGACGTGGCCAAACACCAACACAGTGCCTGTGCGCGGATCCACCCGGCGCGACAATAACGCCGGCAACTGAGTAATCAGCGCACCGATTGCGTACACCACATCGGCGGTCAACTGCGGGCGCGACGTATGTCCGCCGGGGCCCTGGACCTCGATACGAATCACGTCAGACGCCGAGGTGATCGCACCGGTGCGCACGCCGATCTCCCCAACACGGATATGCGGCTCGGCATGCACCGCATAAATCGCGGAAACATTTTCCAACCCGCCCCACTTGACTACGTCCAGCGCGCCGCCACCCATAACTTCTTCCGCAGGCTGGAAGATCACGCGAACACCCTGCTCAAGCTCGATCGTGGACAACGCACACGCAAGGCCCAGAGCAACCGTCGTATGCACATCATGGCCACACGAGTGCGACACGCCCGGGTTCACCGACGCGAACGGCAAACCGGTTTGCTCCGGCACACGCAGCGCATCGATGTCTGCGCGAAATGCCAAGCGCTTGCCTTCGGTAGGACCAAGGTCCACATACAACCCGGTGCCCGGGAAGCGCACCGGCTTCAGACCATGTTCCTCCAGTACGTTGACCAAAAACTCGGTAGTTTCCACTTCCTCGTTGGATAGCTCCGGGTGTGAGTGAATGTGCCGACGCCACCCCACGACCTTGTCCTGGTTTTGATCAAACCAAGCCGCCACGGCTGTAGCGATTCCGGCGTTACTCACGCGTCCTCCCTTAAGGTCGTCCTGTACAGCGGGTACAAGCAAGTGCATATGTTGCACAGAGTCTACGCCGGGGTCGTCGCCACGCTAGAAGCGCACTGCTTTTTCGGTACTGCGTTTTCAGTGCAGTGCTGAATCTGTTCAGCAACGCTAAACACTGGTGTTCCCCTCGGTGCGCCGGGTTGAAGATAGGCGGTGGAAAACCGGGCAGTGTCGTACGGACTGCGGGGCCACTGGAACATGATCGCCTCCACTTTGGCGTCAGGGCCTTGGAGCACGTAGGCATCGTCGACATCATCAAGACTGCCCGGCAACAGCATCGCAGGTGGCACGTGCAGCGCACGAGCGATGCGGTAGAGAGTGCTTAAGGTTGGGTCGGCAGCCCGCTCGTTGTAGTCGTTGCGCTCAATGTTGGACACAAGCGAGCGCGACACTCCAGCGAGTTCCGCAAGGCGCGTTTGGCTCAACCCCCGCATGATGCGCAGCGCGCGAATACGTTCTCCCAAGCCCAGCGCGTAGCTGGCCCAGTGCGAGTCCGGTAGCAATTCCCCCATGACAGCTCTCCCCCTGGCTGTGTCGTTGTGCTGTTGTGCTGTTGTGCCGTTGTGCTCACAATGTAGCGCAGCGCAAGTGTGCACGCCACGGTTATTTTCGGTTCCGTGGCGCGTAGACCTTGCGCTGCGCTTGTACTGTGCGCGCGTTATGCGCGTTAGAGGTCGATGTTGCGCGGACCGTAGAGACGATCACCGGCATCGCCCAAGCCAGGCACGATGTAGGCGTCCTCGTTCAGCGACGGATCGATCGTCGCAGTAACCAGGCGGACAGGCCCGCCGTGAGCCTTGAGCGCATCCACGCCCGGCTGTGCACTGACCATGCAGATGCAGGTGATGTCGTCCGCACCGCGGCCAACAAGCAGATCGATGGCGTGGATGAGCGAGCCGCCGGTTGCCAGCATCGGGTCCACCAGGAACACCGGCTGTCCAGACAGATCGTCGGGCAGTGCTTCGAGGTACGGCACCGGTTCGTGGGTCTTCTCGTCGCGAGCCAAGCCGATGAAGCCCACCTGGGCGTCCGGGATCATCGACAGTGCTGGATCGATCATGCCCAGACCGGCTCGGATGATCGGAACGATGATCGGCGGGGTGGCCAGCCGCGTGCCTTGAGCGACCGCAACTGGGGTTTCGGTGTCGAACTGCTCGACTTTCAAATCACGCGCCGCCTCGTAGATCAGCATTGCGCCGAGGTCGGCCAACGCCGCACGAAAAGCTGCGTTGTCGCTGCGCTTGTCGCGCATAATGGTCAGCCGCGAAGCAGCCAGCGGGTGGTTAATAACCGTGATGTCCATGCCGCCCATGCTAATTCACCGAAGTTTTTTCTCCTACGAGGGAACCGGCGTGGGGTTTTCGCCGTCCAATGTGCATGACTGTCTTTCAATTTGATTCCGCATCCGTGTTTTCCATGACCGATTCTCTACGCAACGACGCAGCCTCGCTGCGCGCCCTCAACCATGTGCCAGTGCCCGATGTGTGGCCATTGAGCGAATTCCACAACGCAGTGTCCACCGCTATCGAGCAAGCGAACAGTGACGCCACTTTGCTTCGCGACGAAGCCCGGCGCATCGCCGCAACCATGGACCTCACCGTTGATGCTGCGTGCGCCGTCGATACCGCCACCTGCCACAAGTTTGGAGCGACACTATGAACCCCACCCTTAGCACCATGCTCGACGCGCTTTCCTCGCTAGGCGGGCCGCCATCAGTGACAAACAACCGCCACCTGAACTTCTCGTTAGATATCGGTACTGCTGCGGCACAGATTTTGTCCATGGCAGACATCATCGATTTTCCGACCCTTCCGGGCTATCGCATGCCGGACTTCAAGGACTTCGGTCCGCTCGCACAGGTTGCTAACGCGAGCGGGGAAACCAGGCTGCAGGCTGCATCTGACCTGGCGGCCTACCGTGCAGATATCAGTGACGCAGTCCTGCGCGGGTCAGTCCGCGCTTCGGCCGCGGTCGCCGAGCTTGTCTCTATTGCAATCGGTCTCATGCGCAACGCCGCGGCAGCGCCCGCGCTTGCGGCGACACCAATCGGCCCAATTGGTGCAGCGGCGTTTGTAGCGGCTCAAGTCTGTCAGGCGCTCGATGCTGCGATGGCGGCTTTGCAGAGCTTGGAGAAGGACCTGGGCGCCCTTGCGACGAAACTGGGGGCGTCGACCGCTGCGGCGGCCGCCCGTGTCATGCCGGGTCCGGGCGCGCTCGGTGAGGCAGCGAACGCAGAGTTGCAGCGCCTATCGGCCTCGGTGCCATCATCCCCGCGCCAGCTTGTGGCCGCGGCGCTGCCGACTGCACCGAAACCCGCAGCCACGGTCCCCGCGCCTGCTCCGCCTGAGGTCACGCCAATGTCTGCTCCTCCACCGGAGCCCACGCCAGCACCGGCACAGGGTGGTTCACCAGTCGGCGCAGCCGCAGTGGCCGCAGCGAAAAGCCAACTGGGCACGCCATATGTCTGGGGAGGGTCGAGCCCTGGTGGCTTCGACTGCTCCGGGCTGACATCTTGGGCATACAGCCAGGCGGGGATGGACATCCCGCGCGTCGCCGCCGACCAGACGGTTGGCAGGCAGGTGTCCTACGAGGAACTGCAGCCGGGCGATCTTGTGCTCTGGTCGGGCCACGCCGCAATGTACGCAGGCGACGGCATGATGATTGAGGCCGGCGACCCGGTACAGATGAACCCGGTGCGCACCGAGAACATCGGAATGCCGTTCTACGGGTTCTGGCGGCCAACCGGTTAATCTGCTGGCTGTGAGTTGAGTAGACTCTCACCCCATGAGTACCCGCGCGATCCTTCCCGTGAAACTGTCCCTGACCGAGGGCGATTTTTACACCCTGTGGGCCCCAACCTGGAAAGAGAAGGGCACGCAGTGGCAGGCCTTTCTTGGCGACGACCAATCGGTCCTCGCCTTCAACTCCCCCGAGGAGCTTCTGGCCTACCTCAACACCAACCCGTCGCATGACCTGAGTGATCACCCGAAGTGGGAGGCGTTTAACACTCAGGGCGACGACCGCGTCGTGCCGGGTGACAAGCAGTACTACGACATCATTGGCGCCCCGAACTTCCTAGCGGGTCGTCCGAGCCACGAGAACGTCTCGTCGCTGGCACGCGTCTTCCAGGTGTCGCGTTCGCTGGCCGAGGTGGCCAGCGCTGAGCATGCGCAGATCTTCTTCGCCTCCCACTCCATTTTGGGCAACGTCAACCGTGGCGCGGACCACTACGCGGGCGAGAACGGCATGTCTGAATGGTCGGGTGTGGGCCGCGTTGTGCTGACCAATTGGAAGCAGGTTGTGGAGTCGCTGGATGAGGTGGTGCGTGTCGTCGATACGCAAGATCTCGACGCGAACGAGGTTGCCGCAGCAGCCACCGCAATCGCCGCCGCGAAGGAAGAACGCGCAGCGGCTGAGGAGCAGCGCCGCGCCGACGAGCAGGCACAGGCCGCCGCGCAAGACCCCTACGACTCCTCCGTCTGGGGCCTTGCTGGCATCGACCCGGTGAAGGTTTCCATCCAGGGCCAGAGCG
>NZ_KV825899.1:41241-51668 GCF_001835805.1 Corynebacterium sp. HMSC034B08
CCGGTGAAGGTTTCCATCCAGGGCCAGAGCGTGTACACGCTGCGCACGTACCTGAACGGCGCGCCGGTGTTCTTGGGTAAGTACGGCGAGATCATCACCTTCCCGTCCACGAAGCACCTCGGCCGTTGGATTTTGGAAAACGACGACCACGACCTCGCAGGCGTGTCCACTTGGCAGGACATCCTCAACGCGGCAAACGCTGGCGATCTGAAGGTGGAGGTCCACCCGGACAACTCCTACTCGTTTAACGGCATCGCCGCCGACATTGCCAAGGGCACCGACGCGGTAGACACCAAGCAGATGGCCAAGGCCTACGAACTGCTCGCGGACGCCGCCGACTGGGCGAAGGACGATTCGCTGAACTCCCTGCTGCTGGCCAACCCGCGCATGCAGGACTACCTGGCGTACATGCTTGGCTCCACCCGCGCAGCCGGATACGTTCCGTCGGCACCGTTCACCGATAAGGCGGAGACGTGGACCGAGATGGAAAACCAGCTGATCAAGCGCTTCTCCAAGTTCTAAGACCTGAGGTTTAGAATGGTCGGCTATGGCAGTGGACCAGGTCGACCCCCTCATCAACGCCATCTATCACTGGATGGACATCTCCGGCGTGCTCCTCATGGGTGTCATTGGCGGCACCCTGGCACGCCAACTCGGCTACGACATCGTGGGGTTTTTCTTCATCGCGATGCTTTCCGCACTCGGCGGAGGCATGTTGCGCGACGTGCTGATCAACGAAGGCACCGTCGCAGCAATGAGCCAGCCTGAGTACCTGATCCTTGCGTTTACCGGCGCGTTGATCGCCAGGTTCACCTACTTCAAGGGCCGCGCATGGGAATTTTTGCAATCGCATGGCGACGCGTTGGTCTCCGCATTGTGGGCGTCCACGGGTGCGTCGAAAGCAATCCAGTACGGGCTTCCGGTTGTGCCCACCATCATGATGGGTGTCTTCACCGCGACCGGCGGCGGCATGATCCGCGACGTGGTCACCGGCCAAGAACCGTCAGTGTTTGGCGGTAACCAACCCACCGTGCTGCCGGCAGTGGCGTGTGCAGTGATCACGCTGATCGGCAACGCCACTGGCTACCTCGCCTGGGGCATGATTCTCGGACCTGTTGCCAGTTTCGCCCTGTTCCTGTTCGGCTACTACGGCAACTGGCGCATTTCCACCGACTCGGAGTTCGCTCCGGTAAATACCACTGTGAACGCGACGGCGACGCAGGTAGCCACGCTTGCGCGCAAGGCTGAGAACAAATCACGCGCGGTGGCCCGCGAGTTGGAGCCAACCCGTGTGCGCTCCTGGCGCCACCGCCAGATGGAGAAGGCGTTGCAGCGTCGCATCGATGCGGAGATCCGCAAGGGCAAGCGCCCGGCGCAGGCGATGAGCGATGCGGATGATTTCCTCACCGAGTTCACCACCCAGTTCCCCGCTATTGATGCGGAGATGCTCGCAGAAGCCACGGGAATTGACACCCCTGTTGAAGACGAGGGGCTCCTCGACGGCATCGGCATGGATCTCTCCGGCGATTCCTACGATGACCAGGTAGAACCAGATCCGGAGGAAACTGAGGCGATGCATGCTGACATGCTCGATATCATTCTTTCCGATGAGAAACTTACCGACGAGCTCATCGACCGCCTCGTCACCCGCTACAAACAGAAGGGTCCTAAATGATCAAGCGCACGTTGGCAGCAGTTCCGGTGGTGTGTTTGAGCATGGGGCTGTGCTTGACAGCGAACGCGCAAGACGCCGAAACCCCCGCCCCAACCGATGCCATCGAGCCGGCCGCCCCCACCACCGGCTACTACGACGACACCGGCAACTGGGTCCCACCCAAGCGCGACAAAGCACCCGATACCGATAACTGCCCGCAGGCAACCTGGCCGCCGGAGCCTGTCTCCACCTCAGAACGGGCCACAAGCACGCCGGACGCGTTGCCGGTGACCTACGACGGGCCGTGTGGGGTCAGCGTCGCCGACGGTTACGAGGTTCCGCAGGACGTGCTCGCATCCGCGTGGCTGGTGGCTGACCTGGATTCCGGCGACGTGGTGGCGATGAAGGATCCGCACGGACGATACCGTCCGGCATCGATCATCAAAGTGCTGTTGGCATTGGCGGCGATCGACGAACTGCCGCTAGACCAGAAAGTGCCGGTATCCGCCGAGTCCGCGGGCCAGGAAGGCTCCGCCGCAGGCATCGGCGAGGGCGGCGACTACACCGTCAACGACCTGCTCCACGGTCTGCTGTTGGCCTCTGGCAACGATTGCGCCCACGCGCTCGCCCAGGCGCTCGGCGGCAACGAGATGACGCTTTTGAAGATCAACGAAATGGCCAAAATACTCGGCATGACCGATACCCGCGCCACCTCTTACTCCGGCCTGGACAGCGCCGGCATGTCCACCTCCGCGTGGGATATGGGCCTGGCGTACAAAGCGGCATTTGCGAACCCCACGTTCGCGGACATCGTCGCCACCGAGTCCTACACGTTCCCCGGCTTCGACGACTTACCAGCGTTTGAACTGTGGAATGACAACAAGCTCTACCTCAACGACCCTGACGGCATCGGTGGAAAAACCGGCTACACCGACGACGCCAACCACACCTTCGTCGGTGCGGTCAACCACGATGGCCGCCGCCTCGTCGCCGTCGTCCTCGACACCACTGCCCACGAACACCGCGCCTGGGAACAGGCGCAGATGCTGCTGCATGCGGCGTATGGGGTGGAGGGTGTCGTCGCAAAGCTAGCGCCCCCAGAGACCAACACCCCTGAAACGACGAAGGCCTCCCCCTCCCGCACGCCCGAAGAGAACTCCGGTATGGAAGAGGAGACGGCCTGGAACCGTTGGTGGTCCTACCTTGTCGTCGCGGGCGTTGTGGCCCTCGCGTTGCTTGCCGCTGTGGTTAGTCTCGCGTCAGCACGGAAGCGAGGCCAACGCCGATAGCGCCAAGCGCGGCACCGACGCCAAGCGCCTTGCCGGTAGACGCCGACTTATCGGTGTTACGCACCGCACCTGCACGGATATTGATCACGGCCGGCTCCGGAACCTCCGCCAGGGCTGCGTCCAGGGACTCCTGCGTCGTCGCAGTCCATGCTGCAACGTAGAGCACCACGCGCCAGATCAGGTACAGCACGACCATGAGGGTGATGATCGGGCCGAAGATTGCACCCGCCGGGTTACCGGTAGCGGAGGAAATCACCAGACCTGCGAACTGCTGCAAGATGGCGAAGATGACCGCGCCGAGCAGCGCACCCTTCAGACCTGATTTCACCGGCACCTTCGTGCGCGGCATGTACATGTTCACCCACAGCATGACCAGGAAGCTGGCCAGCACACTGACCAGGAATCCAACGACCCACACCACGAGGCGCGCGCCCGGGAAATCACCGATGCCAAGGCGCTCCATTGCGGTGCTGGTCCAGCCGGACACGCCAACCGCGGTCACGCCTGCAGCCACCACGAACAGGACAATGAGCACGATCAGGCCCAGTAGGTCGGCCAACTTCTTCGTCACAAAGTTGCCGCCCTCGTTCGCATCCACCTTCCACATCGCGGACACGCCCACGCGCAGGTTGTTCATCCAGCCCAGGCCAGACCACAGGGTGGTCAGCAAACCAATACCAGCGACGGCACCGCGCTGATCAATAGCAGCATTGACCAGTTCATTGAGCATGTCGCCCAGATCGCCGTCCACGGAGGAGGTGATCTGGTTTTCAATCTCCTGGATCAGATCCGGCCGCGCACTCAGGAAGAAACCGAGGCCAGCGAAAAGCAGCATGAGCAGCGGAAACAGCGACAGCACCGAGAAGTACGTAATGCCACCGGCAAGCTGGTTACCGCCTTCTGAACCGAAGCGCTCGTTCATCCGCAGCACGTGAGCCGCAGCGGGCGCCTTCTCCTCTACTTTCGCCTCTAGGCCTTCTTGCTGTTGCTTCGAGGCGCGCTCGATTCCTTGTTCGTCGGTGTACGCCTTACGCGGCGATGTCGAGGTTGCCATCGACGGACGTCCCTTCTAAACGGATGTGCTTTACCGAACACATCGTAGAGGAGCCTGCGAAACGGCGTAGCGGGGGCGGAGGCAGTAGCAGACTTCTCACGCCTTGCGCCAGTTCAGTAGCCACTGTACAGTTCAGCGCATGCTGACCATTGCTTCACGCCTCGACGTCATGAACCGGCTCGGCCGGGCCATGGCGGATCCGACGCGTTCCAGAATCCTGATGACACTACTCGACGGCCCGAGCTACCCAGCCGTGCTTTCGCACGACTTAGACCTGACCCGCTCAAACGTCTCGAACCATCTGACCTGCTTGCGTGACTGCGGCATCGTCGTCGCCGAGCCGGAAGGCCGCAAGACCCGCTACGAAATCGCCGATCCGCATCTCGCAGCAGCGCTCAACGCGCTGGTCAACGCGACGCTGGCTGTCGACGAAAACGCCCCATGCATCGACTCTGAGTGCTCGGTCCCCGGCTGCGGCGAGAAGGGAGCGGACGCATGAGTTCAGCGTGTGGATGCGAACACAAACCCGCCGCGGAGGTCGAAGAGCTCGATCGGCCATGGTGGAAGGACCCCGAGTTGCTACTGCCGATCTTCTCCGGCATAGCCCTCTTCATAGGTCTGGCGCTGGACTGGTCCGACTTGGAGACACCCGCGACAGTACTGTTCTGGGTCGGCCTGCTGTTGGGCGCTTACACGTTCGCACCTGGAGCGATCCGGAACCTTGTCACGAAGCGCAAGCTCGGCATTGGCTTGCTGATGACGATCAGTGCGGTCGGCGCGGTGATCCTCGGTTACGTCGGAGAGGCCGCGGCGCTAGCGTTCCTGTACTCGATCGCCGAGGCACTGGAAGACAAGGCGATGGACCGGGCCCAGAGCGGACTGCGGGCACTGTTGAAGTTGGTGCCGCAGACCGCGACGGTGCTGCGCGACGGCACAGCGGTCGAGGTCGCAGCGAAGGACCTTGAGGTTGGCGAGCTGATGCTCGTGCGCCCCGGGGAACGAATCGCCACGGACGGCATCATTCGTTCCGGACGATCCAGCCTTGACACCTCAGCGATCACCGGAGAATCCATTCCGGAGGAGGTCGCACCCGGCGACGAGGTACCCGCGGGAGCGATCAACTCCGCCGGTGTGCTGGAGGTCGAGACGACCGCAGCTGGAACGGACAACTCGCTGACCACACTCGTGGACCTGGTCGAGCAGGCGCAGGCGGAAAAGGGCGACCGCGCCCGGATCGCCGACCGAATTGCCCAACCCCTCGTGCCCGGGGTGATGATCCTGGCGGTGCTGGTCGGCGTGATTGGCTCGCTGCTGGGCGACCCCGAGACGTGGATCACCCGTGCGCTGGTGGTTCTGGTCGCAGCGTCGCCGTGCGCGCTGGCAATCTCCGTGCCACTGACGGTCGTGGCCGCGATCGGCGCGGCCAGCCAGTTCGGCGTGGTCATCAAGTCCGGCGCGGCGTTCGAGCGGCTCGGTGGCATCCGTCACCTGGCGGTGGACAAGACCGGAACCCTTACCCGCAACCAGCCCGAGGTTACCAGCGTGGTCCCGGCGGACGGATTCGATCGGGCCCAGGTGCTTTCCTTCGCAGCGGCAGTTGAGCAGCAATCGACGCACCCCCTCGCCGCGGCGATCGCGGCAGCGGCGCCCGAAGCGCCCACCGCCTCGGACATCAGCGAGGAAGCCGGGCATGGCATCGGCGGCACCGTCGAAGGCCGACGAGTGCTGGTGGGCAGCCCCCGGTGGATCGACGCCGGGCCATTGAAGGCAGACGTTGAGCGCATGGAGTCCGAGGGCCAGACCTGCGTCCTGGTCACCGTCGATGACACCCTCGCCGGGGCGATCGGTGTCCGCGACGAGCTGCGTCCCGAGGTTCCCGAAGCCGTGCAGACCCTGCACGCCAACGACGTGGAAGTGAGCATGCTCACCGGCGACAACACTCGCACCGCCCGGGCGCTGGCTGAAATCGCCGGAATCGACGACGTGCGCGCCGAGCTGCGACCGGAGGACAAGGCAAACATCGTCGCCGAACTCTCCTCCAGGACGCCGACGGCGATGATCGGCGACGGCATCAACGACGCGCCGGCACTGGCAGGCGCGACGGTGGGCATTGCGATGGGAGCGACCGGCTCTGACGCCGCGATCGAGTCCGCTGACGTCGCCTTCACCGGCCACGACCTCCGGCTGATCCCGCAGGCTCTGCAGCACGCCCGCCGAGGCAGCAGGATCATCAACCAAAACATCGTGCTGTCTCTGGCCATCATCATCGTGTTGATGCCGCTGGCGATCACCGGCGTGCTGGGCCTAGCCGCCGTGGTGTTGGTTCACGAGGTCGCCGAAGTCATCGTGATCTTGAACGGCCTGCGGGCCGCACGAGCGAAGCGCTGAGGCTACGCCGGAAACGGACCTGGCTCCGCCGCTAGCCCTTAGCGCTTCGGCGCTAAGAACCCAACCTTCTCGTACACGTCCTTCAGCAGCGGCGATGCCACCTCGCGGGCGCGCTCGGCACCGCGGGCGAGGATGGCTTCGAGTTCGGCACGGTCCGACATGAGTTCGTCGTAACGCGCGCGCAGCGGCGTGGTGAACGCCTCGAGCGCATCCGCCGTATCCACCTTCAGCGCGCCGTAGCCTTGGCCTTCGTAGCCGGCGACGATGTCGTCGATCGACTTGCCTGTCAGCGCCGACTGAATCACCAGCAGATTGGACACGCCCGGCTTGTTTTCCTTGTCGTAGGCAATCACGCCATCGTTGTCAGTCACGGCGGAGCGGATGCGCTTGGCGGAGGTCTTCGGCTCGTCCAGAAGATTCACAATGCCCTTCGGGTTCGCACCCGACTTGGACATCTTCGACGTCGGATCCTGCAGGTCGTAGATCTTCGCCGCACCCTCGACGATCATGCCCTCCGGCACCGTGAACGTCTTGCCGTAGCGGGAGTTGAAGCGCTCCGCGAGCGTACGCGTGAGCTCCAAGTGCTGACGCTGATCCTCACCCACCGGCACCAATTGCGGCGAGTACAGCAAAATATCCGCAGCCATCAGCACTGGGTAGGTAAACAGACCAACCGACGTGCGGTCCTGGCCCTGCTTGGCCGACTTGTCCTTGAACTGCGTCATGCGGCTGGCCTCACCAAAACCAGTCAGGCACTGCAGTACCCAAGTCAGCTCGGCGTGCTCCGGCACGTGGGACTGCACAAACAGGGTGGAACGCTCCGGGTCAATACCCAGCGCAATCAACTGCGCACAGCCCGCAAGCGTGCGGTGACGCAGCTCTTCCGGGTCCTGGTCCACCGTGATCGCGTGCAGATCCGGGATGAAGTAGAACGCCTCGTAGCCGTCCTGCAGGTCAATCCACTGTTTCAGGGCACCCAGGTAGTTTCCCAGGTGGTAAGAGTCGGCGGTGGGCTGGATTCCGGAAAGCACGCGTTGCATGCACCACATATTAACCCGATGCGCATTCGAGGGAACCGGGGGTTGTTTACTCGCTACGATGAAGCCCACGAAAGGAGCAGCGATGACTGTGAGTAACCGCCCTGAGGCAGCTCAGGATGTTAAGGGAGAACGTCCGCCCCGTGGCCAGATTGCTTTTGCGAAGCTGATCCTCAAGAGAGAGCGCGAGGGCAAAGGCAAGATCCGTGTCACTGATGAAATGCGTCGCGTCGCTTCTTTTGACCTCTGACCATGCGCATCACTGTTCTCCAGCCCGACCCGATCAGCCCGCTCCAGCGCCTCGGCCCATGGCTCGAACGCGCCGGCGCTGAGCTCGATGTCGTCGATCTCAACCAAACGCCACCGCGTATCGACGACACCACCTCCGCCCTCATCCTCCTCGGCGGTCGCACCAACGCTCTGGACGCCGAGGCCGCACCTTGGCTGCCCGCCGTCCACGACCTCCTTCGCGCAGCTCATTCGTCAGGCATGCCGGTTCTGGGTATCTGCCTTGGCCACCAGATCATCGCCGACTGCTTCGGGGGCGAAGTTTCCGTCGGCTTAGCCAGTCAGGACGAAGAGGGCGCCGCACGAGTGTCGCTGACCGAAGCTGGTCTTGCCGATCCTCTTTTCGGCGCCCTCGATCCCGAATTGGTTGTGGTCGAATCCCACCACGATGCAGTGGTGTCGCTTCCGCCCGGCGCGCAACTGCTCGCCTCGAGTGCCCGCTGCCCCATCCAGGCGATGCGTCTCGGTTCCATCGTCTCGGTGCAGTTCCACCCCGAATGCTCCCCCGATGTTGCAGGTCAGTGGGCCGCGCGCAGCGGTTATGACGCTGCCGCCGTCACCCAGGAGCTTTCGCTTCGCGACGACCACCTCACCCACACCGGCCGCACCCTTGCAGCCGGCTTCGTCCGTGCCGCCCAGGCGTGGCGGTAAGCCTTCCGGCCAAGCGCCCCTAGTCCACGATCACAGTGGCAATCGCATAGTCGCCGTCGTGGCTCAGGGAGACGCTTTGGACGTGGGGGCCTAACCGTGCGACCTCACCGTGCAACTGGACCACAGGTCGCCCGAATGCGTCGTTGACTACTTCTATCTCGGCGAAGTTGAGCTCGTCCGGGGTGATAAGCGGGGGCTGGCCGATGATCGTTTGGGACCAGGCTTTGATGTAAGCCTCCTTTACCGCCCAGCGTCCGGCGAGCGATGCAGCACGATTCGGCTTCGTGTTGCACGTGCGTATCTCGCGGTCGGTGAACACAGAACCGAAGGTAGAACCTGGGAATTCCATTTGTTGGGCGAACGAGGAAACGTCCACGAGGTCGATGCCGATATGCATGGTCAAAGCCTAGTTTCTTGAATGTCCATCGGGGGTTGGTGTTCGTAACAGAACCTGCTGTGTGGCTGGGAATTTACCTACCGACTAGTAACTTACGGATTCGTAGGTTTAGAATGCCAGCATGCCAAATACGTTTACAGGTGTACATCAGACTGAAAAGGCAGCGGTTCCGGCGCCAACCCCGGCACCGGCGACCACAGCCCAAAAACACGATGACCTCGTGCAACGACGCACCGAAGCGGCCGAGCCGATGGGATCAAAACCACTGGAGAAGGTCCGCGCAGCAGGCAGACTGACCGCACGTGAGCGCTTGGACTACCTCCTGGACGAGGGCTCGTTTGTGGAGTTCGACCAGCACGCCCGCCACCGCACCCATGACTTCGGGATGCAGGCGAAGCGGCCGGCAACGGATGGCATTGTCACCGGATTCGGCACGATCGACGGACGCGAGGTCTGCATCTTTTCCCAGGACGGCACCGTCTTCGGTGGCGCGTTGGGTGAGGTCTACGGCGAGAAGATGACCAAGATTCAGCGTCTTGCCGTCACCACCGGTCGTCCACTGATCGGCCTCTACGAAGGTGCAGGCGCCCGCATCCAGGACGGCGCGGTATCGCTGGACTGGATCGCGCGAACCTTCCTGCACAACATCGAAGCCTCCGGCGTGGTCCCGCAGATCTCCGTGATCATGGGCGCTTGCGCCGGCGGTAACGCCTACTCCCCCGCGCTGACCGACTTTGTGGTCATGGTGGATGAGACCTCGAAGATGTTCGTCACCGGCCCGGATGTGATCAAGACGGTCACGGGTGAGGAGATCTCGCAGGAGGAGCTCGGCGGCGCCTGGATCCACATGCAGCAGGGCGGCAACTGCCACTACGTTGCGGAATCCGACGAGGATGCGCTCGACTGGGTGGCTGACTTGCTCGAGTACTTGCCGTCGAACAACCGCCAGAAGTCGGCGCCGCGCCCGGCAACCCCAACCGATGCAGAGGCAGACGCCACCGATGCTGCCGCGCTGGATTCACTGATCCCAGACTCGCCGAACACCCCTTATGAGGTCCGCGACGTGATTGCGCATATCGCGGACGACGGCGAGTTCCTGGAGGTCATGGAGCAGCGCGCTGAAAACGTCGTCACTGCGTTTGGTCGGATTGAGGACCAGCCGGTGGGCTTCGTCGCTAATCAGCCCATGGTGCTCGCAGGTTGCTTGGACATTGACTCGGCGGAAAAGGCCGCGCGCTTCATCCGCACCTGCGACAGCTTCAACATCCCAATTGTCATGCTGGTGGACGTTCCCGGCTTCTTGCCCGGCGCGAACCAGGAACACAGCGGCATTCTGCGCCGCGGCGCGAAGCTGCTGTACGCCTACGGCGAGGCAACCGTGCCGAAGGTGACCGTGACCATGCGAAAGGCGTACGGCGGCGCGTACTGCGTGATGGGCTCGAAGGGCCTCGGCGCCGATGTGAACTTGGCGTGGCCGACCGCGCAGATCGCGGTGATGGGTGCGTCTGGCGCAGTCGGCTTTATCAACCGCAAAGACATTGCTAACGCCCGCGACTCCGGTGTGAGCGACGAGGAGCTCCGCGAACTGATTGCGAAGTACGAGCGCAACTACGAAGACGAGATGCTCAACCCGTACAAGGCCGCTGAGCGCGGTCTGATCGATTCGGTC
>NZ_KV825899.1:51768-85709 GCF_001835805.1 Corynebacterium sp. HMSC034B08
AGGCCGCTGAGCGCGGTCTGATCGATTCGGTCATCCTCCCAAGCGAAACCCCTGCGGTTCTCGCAGCGCAACTGCGTTTCTTCCGTGACAAGACCGTGGCGCGTCCGATGCGCAAGCACGGCAATATCCCGCTCTAATCCCGCTCCGATTCAAGGACCACAAAGGACCATAAGGACACTGTTATGAATTCCACCTCTTTTTCTTCCCTGAAGCGTCCCGCAATCCTGTTCCCGGGGCAGGGTTCTTCCTGGCAGCAGGCACTCGCTGATGCTGCTGCGACTCCTGTGGCACGCAGCCGCATGGAGCAATTGCTTAACGACGCCCAGTCTCTCACCGCCGCCGTCGCCCGCCCGTTGGCCTCTGTGGTGCCGGGGGTTGTGCAGCGTATCCGCGAGGCGATGGATGCAGATGCTGCGCACGAGGCAATCGACGCCCTGCCCGCAGTCAGCGCGCCGGCGATTTTGCTATCGCAGATTGTTGCTGCTGAAGACCTCGAGCAGCTCGGCCTGGACACCGCCGACGCACTGTTCGCCGGTCACTCGCAGGGCATCCTGGGCGCTGCCGCACTGGATCGCGCCAACGGCCCGCAGGCTGCGGAGAAGGCGCTTGCGTTCGCGTTCATCATGGGTGCCGCCGCGACCAACGTGTACGGTGCCGCCGACTCGCGCAGCCGGATGCTTTCGGTTCGGGGCTTAACGCCTGAGCAGGTCGGTGAGTTTGTCGTCGATACGCAAGCTGCTCCGATCAGCGTGATCAATGGGCACCGCCACGTGGTGCTGTCCGGCAGCCCGGAGGCGCTCGCGCAGGCACGCAAGGACATCGAAGCGGCTGCGAGCAGATACAACGCCAAGTTGGAAGTGGAGTACGGCGGCTCCGAAATCACGCCGGTGTTCGATTCGCTTGATGTTGCGTACCCCTTCCATGTGGAGACCAACGCCCCTGGTGTGGATCTGGCGCAGCAGTGGGCGGACGCGTGCGGGATCACGTTTGAAACCACCACCCCGCGTGAACTGGCGCAGTCAATTTTGGTGGACCGATTCGACTTCACCGAAGTCGTGCGCGACCTGATTGCCCAGGGTGCGAGCCACATTTTCACGTTTGATTCGGCGACGGCAACCATTGTGACCAACCTGGCCAACGGTTCCGGCGTCGCTGTGCTCGATGCGTCCACTGCCGCGAAACGCGACGACCTCGCACGCCCGGGTGCTGAGCTGCCGCAGGGCGTGGACTATTCGGACTACGCGCCGCGAGTGATTGCGCTGCCGGACGGCAAGACGTACACGCAGACGAAGTTCTCGTCGCTGACTGGCCTGTCCCCAATCATCCTGGGTGGCATGACGCCGACGTCCGCAGACGGCGAGATCGTCGCCGCTGCTGCCAACGCCGGCTACTGGGCAGAACTTGCCGGTGGCGGCATGTACTCCGAGGAGGAGTTTGGCAAGCACACCGCCAACCTCAAGGCGTTTTTGCAGCCCGGTCGCACCGCACAGTTCAACACCATGTTCTTCGACCGCTTCCTGTGGAACCTGCAGTTCGGCCAAACGCGCATGGTGCCAAAGGCCCGCGCGGCCGGCGCCCCGTTTAACGGCGTGTGCATCTCCGCAGGCATCCCGGAAGTGGAAGAAGCCACGGAACTGTTCGCGCAGCTTCACCAGGATGGCTTCCCCTACATTGCGCTCAAGCCTGGTACGACGCAGCAGATCCGCAACGCGCTTGCCATCGCGGCAGCGAACCCGGACGACCAGGTCATCTTGATGGTGGAAGACGGCCACGCTGGCGGCCACCACTCCTGGGTTGACCTGGAGGACATGCTGCTGGAGACCTACCCGGAGATCCGTGCGCACGACAACGCGGTGCTCACCGTCGGCGGTGGCGTGTACTCGCCGGAGCGTGCCGCGGAACTGATCACGGGCCGTTGGTCCGAGAAGTTCGGGCTGCCTGCGATGCCGGTGGATGGTGTGTTCGTCGGCACCGTGGCTATGGCCACGAAGGAGGCGAAGGCCACGGATTCGGTCAAGCAGCTGCTCGTGGATACGCCGGGCCTGCCCCCGGAGAACAACGGCGGTTGGGTCGGCCGCGGTCGCGGCGTGGCCGGTGTGGCGTCGTCGCAATCGCACCTGCTGGCAGACTTGCACGACCTGGACAACTCCTTTGCCAAGGCGGCGCGGTTTATCGCCTCGTTGGATATTGAGGAGTACCCGGCGCACCGCGAAGAGATCATCGAGGCCCTGTCGAAGACGGCGAAGCCCTACTTCGGCGACGTGGAGACGATGACGTACGCCGAGTGGGTCGAGCGCTTCGTCGAGCTCGCCGATCCGTTCATCGACCAGACCTGGAACGCGCGCTTCGTTGCATTGCTCCAGCGCATCGAGGCACGCCTGAACGAAGCCGACCACGGTGAGATCCCGACCCTCTTCCCCGACGATGTCGAGATCTCCCCGCGTGATGGTCTTCAGACCTTGCTGCAGCACTACCCGCAGGCATGCGAGGTTGTGGTTTCCCCGCGCGATGCGGCGTGGTGGATCGGTCTGCACTACGCCTACCCGAAGCCGATGCCGTGGGTGCCGGCACTTGATGCGGATCTGAAGTCCTGGTTTGGCAAGGACACCCTGTGGCAGGCGCAGGATGAGCGCTACACCGCTGACCAGGTGCGCATCATCCCTGGCCCGGTTGCGGTTGCTGGCATTACGCGCAAGAACGAGCCGGTTGCGCAGTTGCTGGCACGCTTCGAGGATGCCGCGACGCAGATGCTTATCGACGACGGCGTTACCGCCGAATCCCGCTTCGCTCGACGCAGCGACGCCGCCGACGAGGCCGCGTACCTGCGCTCCTGCCCAACCTTGGTGTGGCACGGCCACCTGATGGCAAACCCGGCATACGCGCTGGACGAGGACGCCTTCGACGTGGAGGCAACCACCAACGCGGCTGGTGAGTGTGAGTGGACGATCCGGATCCACGCTGATTCCGCATGGGATCACCTGCCGGAAGATAAGCGCCCGTTCTACGTGCGTGAGGTGAACATCCCGGTCGAGATCCCTGCCGGCGCAGGCACGGGTGCCTCCCGGTTGTGGACGGCGATCGTCTTTCCGACAGCGTCTTCGAGCTGCTGTCTGGCCTGGCGGGTGTCGGTTCGGTCAGCGAGGCCGGCGACACGATTACTGAGATTCCGCAGATCGAGGAACCGACCGAGGACGCACCGTTTGGTGTGGCGCGCTCGTCGTTTACGCTGCCTGCTTCCCTGCTGGCGTCGCACTCCGCAGTTACGGGTGGCGCTGTGGCCGACAACGCTGTGGTTGGTACGCCGGACGTGCTGGTTGGCCCCTGCTGGCCGGCGATCTACGCCGCGCTGGGCTCCGGCAGGCTGGCTGATGGCACGCCGGTCATCGAGGGTCTGCTCAACGCGGTCCACCTGGATCACGTCATTGACCTGCGTGTCCCGCTGTCCGAGCTTGCCGATGGCAGGCGCATCGACGTGACCTCCAAGTGCACTTCTATTGCCGAGTCCACCTCTGGCCGCATTGTCACCGTCGAGTTGGAGCTGCGCTCTGGCGACGAGGTTGTGGCAACCCAGATGCAGCGCTTTGCCATCCGTGGTCGCGCCACCGGCACCGCGACGCCAGTCCCGGCGCCGGCGTACGGCGGCGGCGCGGCAAGCGATCAGGTGGAGCCGACCCCACGTTCGTTCGTGGACCGCACCGTGGTCCGCGCACCGTCGGACATGACCCCGTTCGCGCTGGTCTCCGGCGACTACAACCCGATCCACACCTCCGCCAACGCTGCCGCCCTGGTCAACCTGGATGCACCGCTGGTGCACGGCATGTGGCTGTCTGCCACCGCGCAGCACCTCGCTGCCGGCCACGGCCAGGTCATTGGCTGGACCTACTCCATGTACGGCATGGTGCAGCTTGATGACGAGGTAGAGATCACCGTCGAGCGTGTCGGCCGCGTCGGCATCCAGCAGGCCCTTGAGGTGACCTGCCGCATCGCGGGTGACGTTGTCTCCCGTGGTCAGGCGCTTCTGGCCCAGCCACGCACCGCCTACGTCTACCCCGGCCAGGGCATTCAGACCCAGGGCATGGGCAACGGCGACCGTGCGACTTCCGCTGCGGCGCGCGAGGTGTGGCGCCGCGCAGACCGCCACACGCGCGAGACCCACGGGTTTTCCATCCAGCGCATTGTGGAAGACAACCCGTCGCGCTTGGTGATCCGCGGTGTGGAGTTCAAGCACCCGGACGGCGTGCTACACCTGACCCAGTTCACCCAGGTGGCCATGGCGGTTGTCGCCTACGCCCAGACCCAGCGCCTGAACGAGGCCAACGCGTTGGCCTCCGGCGCGTACTTTGCGGGCCACTCGCTTGGTGAATACACCGCGCTTGCCGCGCTGGGCAACATCTTTGATCTGGAAGCGGTCATCGACATCGTGTACTCGCGCGGCTCCGCCATGGGCTCCCTGGTGCCGCGCGATGCGGAGGGTAACTCCGACTACGGCATGGGTGCGCTGCGCCCGAACATGATCGGTGTCGGCCCGGAAGAGGTCGAGGCCTACGTCGCTGGTGTTGCGCAGGATTCCGGCGAGTTCTTGGAGATTGTCAACTACAACATCAAGGGTCAGCAGTACTCCGTCGCGGGCACGAAGCGCGGCCTTGCTGCTCTGGAGCGCAAGGCCAACTCGGTCACGCCGCGCGCCTACGTCACGGTTCCGGGCGTGGACGTTCCGTTCCACTCGCGCGTGCTGCGCGAGGGTGTGGCGGACTTCGCCGAGAAGCTCGACGAGCACATGCCGGCGATCATCGACGTGGACACGCTGGTGGATCGCTACATCCCGAACCTGGTGGCTAAGCCGTTCGCGCTGACGCAGCAGTTCATCGACGCCGTCACCGACGAGGTCCCCTCCGAGCGCCTCAAGGGCATGACGCCGGAGAACACCGAACGCAACACGCTCGCACGCACGTTGCTTATCGAGTTGCTGGCGTGGCAGTTCGCCTCGCCTGTGCGCTGGATTGAAACGCAGGACTACCTGCTTGGTCGCGTCGACCAGGTCATCGAGGTCGGCCTTGCGTCCTCGCCGACGCTGACCAACCTGGCTAAGCGCGAGATGGATGTCATTGGCATCCACGTGCCGGTCTTCAACGTTGAGGCAAGCCAGGACATTGTCATGCTCAACGACGTGGTGTCCGCGCCGGAGCCTGTGCTTGTCGACGACACCCCGGCCGAAACAGACGCCGAACCGGCCCCAGAATCCGCCCCGCAACCGGCCGCCGAGGCTGCACCCGCGGCCCCCGCCGCACCGGCAGAGCCAGTACCGGCTGCACCGGCTGCACCTGCTGCATCCGGCGCACCCGCGTCCGACCTTCCCTTCACCGCGGCCGATGCGATCACCGTCCTGTTCGCGCTGCAGAACAAGATCCGCCCCGAGCAGATCAACGATTCGGACACTATTGAGGAGCTCACCGGTGGGGTGTCGTCGCGACGCAACCAGCTGCTCATGGACATGTCCGCCGAACTCGGCGTGCCCGCCATCGACGGCGCAGCGGAAGCCGACGTGGCCACGCTAAACACGCGCGTGAACACCGCCGCGCCTGGCTACACCCCGTTCGGCGCTGTCTTGAGCGAGGCCGTGGGCACCCGCCTGCGCCAGCTCTTCGGCGGCGCAGGCCTGAAGCCGGCGTTTGTCGGCGAGCACCTCGCAGCCGCGTGGGGCCTGCCCGCATCCTGGACCGCACACGTCGAAGCCGAGATCCTGCTGGGCAGCCGCACCGAGGAATCGGTGCGCGGCGGCTCGCTGAACAGCCTGCCGTCGGCCACAACCAAGGCGGAGATCACCGCACTGATCGACCAGGCGGTACAAAACGTCGCCGCACGCTACGGCGTTGCAGTCTCCCAGGCCACCAGCGGCGGCGCATCCGGCGGCGGCGTGGTGGATTCGGCTGCGCTCGACGCCTACAAGGACGAAGTCACCGACACCCTGGTGGCTACCGCCCGCACGCTGCTGAACAAGCTCGGCATCGAAGACGAGGTCGCCGAAATCCCCGCGCCGGACACCACGATCGTGGAAACGATCGAGGCAGAACTCGGCTCCGGCTGGGTCAAGCAGGTCACCCCGGTCTTCGACGAGCGCAAGGCAGTGCTTTTCGACGACCGCTGGGCCCAAGCCCGCGAAGACCTCGCCCGCGTCGCCCTCGGCGAAATCGACCTCGCACCACAGCGCTTCGCTGGCACCGGTGCCACCGTGGCCAAGCAGGCCGAGTGGTACGCCAAGCGCGTGGAGGGTGATCGTCGCAACGTACTCGGCGAGATCGCTACTGCCGCAAACGCCGCAGCGAACGAGCCGTACGCAAACGACGTCGCCCTGGTCACCGGTGCCGCGCCGGGTTCCATCGCCACCGCTGTGGTGGAGGGCCTGCTCGCAGGCGGTGCGACGGTCATCATGACGGCATCCAACGTCAGCCAGGCGCGTAAGGAATTCGCTCGCACGCTTTTCGCCAAGCACGCCTCCGTGGGTGCACGCCTGTGGCTGGTGCCGACGAACCTGTCGTCCTACCGCGACATCGATGCGCTCATCGAGTGGATCGGCTCGGAGCAGAAGGAAACCGTTGGCAAGGACGTCAAGATCATCAAACCGGCGCTCACTCCGACGCTTGCTTTCCCGTTCGCAGCGCCGCCGGTGTCCGGCTCGCTTGCAGAGGTCGGCGGCAACGCCGAAACGCAGGCCCGCCTGCTGCTGTGGTCGGTGGAGCGCACCATCGCTGGTCTGTCCGACCTGGCGCAGCGCGGCGATCACTTCCCTGCCGAGCGCGCGCACATCGTCCTTCCGGGCTCGCCGAACCGCGGCACCTTCGGTGGCGACGGCGCCTACGGCGAAGTCAAGGCCGCCTTCGACGCGATCGTAAACAAGTGGTCCGCGGAAACCGGCTGGCCAGAAGGCGTGACCCTGGCGCAGGCCCGCATCGGTTGGGTTGCCGGCACGCACCTGATGGGCGGCAACGACGGCCTCGTCCCGGCAGCACAGGCTGCGGGTATCCACGTGTGGAGCCCGGAGGAGATCTCCACGCAGCTACTTGGCCTGGTCACCGAGGAATCCCGCGAGCAGGCGAAGCAGTCCCCGCTGGATCTCGACCTCACAGGTGGGCTCGAGGACGCAGGCGTGTCCATCGCCGATCTGGCGCGTAATGCACGTGTTGATGTGGCGGGCACGGAGTCGTCGACAAGCAATGGCGCCACGGTGCGCGCACTGCCGAACGTCACCACCCCGCGCCAGCCTGCACCTGCAGCTGTGGGCGATGTGACCTGCGCACTTGATGACATGGTGGTTGTCGTCGGCATCGGCGAGGTATCCAGCTGGGGCTCCGGCCGCACCCGCCGCGAAGCCGAATACGGCATCACGCGCACGGGCGAGGTCGACCTCACCGCAGCCGGTGTCCTCGAACTGGCGTGGATGATGGGCCTGATCACCTGGTCCGAGGATCCGAACCCGGCCTGGTACGACGAAGACGGCGCAGAGGTCGCCGAGGAGGACATCTACGAGCGCTTCCGCGACGATGTCATCGCACGCAGCGGTATCCGCACCCTGACGGACAAGTACTTCCTCACCGACCAAGGCTCCATCGACCTCGAGCAGGTCTACCTCGACCGCGACATCACGTTCACCGTGGCCACGGAAGAGGAAGCTCTCGCATACGTGGAGGCCGACGGTGAGAAGACCACCATCCGCCAGATCGACGGCGAATGGAGCGTGACCCGCCACGCCGGTGCCCTGGCACACGTGCCGAAGAAGGCCACCCTGACGCGCACCGTCGCTGGCCAGATGCCGGACGGCTTCGACCCGACCAAGTGGGGCATCCCCGCACAGATGGCCGACGGCATGGACCGCATGGCCGCCTGGAACCTGGTCACCGCCGTCGACGCGTTTATCAACGCCGGCTTCACCCCGGCGGAGCTCATGCAGAAGGTCCACCCGTCCTTCATCGCCACCACCCAAGGCACCGGTATCGGCGGCATGGAATCGCTGCACAAGGTGTTCGTCTCCCGCTTCATCGGCGAGGAACGCCAGACCGACATCCTGCAGGAAGCACTGCCCAACGTGGTGGCTGCCCACACCATGCAGGCACTTGTCGGCGGCTACGGCTCCATGATCCACCCGGTCGGCGCCTGCGCCACCGCCGCCGTCAGCATCGAAGAAGCGGTGGACAAGATCGCGCTGGGCAAGGCTGACTTCGTAGTCGCCGGCGGTATCGACGACGTCCAGGTCGAATCCCTCCAGGGCTTCGGCGACATGAACGCCACCGCCGAAACCGCCAAGATGACGGCACAAGGGATCGACGGCCGCTTTATCTCGCGCGCCAACGACCGCCGACGCGGTGGCTTCCTCGAAGCCGAAGGCGGCGGCACGGTCCTGCTCGCCCGCGGCACCCTCGCTGCCGAACTCGGCCTGCCGGTGCTGGCAGTGGTCGCGTACGCCTCCAGCTTCGGCGACGGCGTGCACACCTCCATCCCGGCACCAGGCCTCGGCGTGCTCGCTGCAGCCTGCGGCGGAACCGACTCGCGCCTGGCCCGCTCCCTGTCCTCGCTGGGGCTGACCCCTGACGACGTCACCGTCCTGTCCAAGCACGACACCTCCACCAACGCCAACGACCCGAACGAGTCCGAACTGCACTCGGTGCTGTGGCCGGCCGTTGGCCGCGACCCGGACGCGCCGATGTACGTCATCTCGCAAAAGACCCTCACCGGCCACTCCAAGGCAGGTGCGGCACTGCTGCAGACCGGCGGACTCCTCGACGTGCTGGCCACCGGCGACCTCCCGCCGAACGCCTCCCTGGACTGCGTCGACCCGCTCATCGAGCCGAAGGCAACCAACCTGGTGTGGCTGCGCTCCCCGCTCGCCCTCGGTGCCGGCAACGTGAAGGCCGCGGCGCTGACCTCGCTCGGTTTCGGCCACGTCGGCGCGCTCGTCGTGCTGGGCCACCCGGGTGTGTTCGAAGCCGCACTGACACGCGACGGCCGCGACGCCGACGCCTGGCGTGAGCGCGCAACCGAACGCCTCGCCCAGGGCGCAAGCCGACTCGAAGCCGGAATGATCGGCCGCGCCGACCTCTTCACCCAGGTGGAGAACCGCCGCTTCGCCGGTATCGACGACCACGCCGACGAGATCGCACTCCTGCTCAACCCTGATGCCCGTCTCAACGCCGACGGCACGTACCCGACCGCGACCCCGACCGTTTAAGGAGAGACACCATGACACCACTGTTTCGTACCGACGACACGTCGCTGTCCCACGACGAACTGGCAGCACTGACCACCGTCCTCGCCGAGGCCCATTCCTGGCAGGCCGTTGCCGGCACACCTGGCGTTGCTGGCGCGGCAGGCGGCACCGGCGCTGCCTACGAAGACAACGTGTTCGGCGATGCGTTCGGCCAGCCGTTCGGCGCCCAGCAAACCATCGGCAACGTCACCTACTTCTAGAAAGGACCGCACACATGCATGACTTTCCGTTCCGCAAGGTCCTCGTCGCCAACCGCGGCGAGATCGCGGTCCGCATCATCCGCGCAGCCCGCGACGCCGGCCTTGCCTCCGTGGCTATCTACGCCGACCCCGACAAAGACGCGCCGTACACCGAAATGGCGGACGAGGCGATTGGGATCGGTGGCGAGACGTCGTCGCAAAGCTATCTGGATATCGACAAAGTGCTCAAGGCCTGCCGCGACAGCGGCGCGGACGCCGTCCACCCCGGCTACGGCTTCTTGGCAGAGAACGCCGAGTTCGCCCGGCGCGTCATCGACGAGGGCCTGACCTGGATCGGCCCGCCGCCAAGGGCGATCGACGCGCTTGGCGACAAGGTCACCGCCCGGCGCATCGCTGAGGAGGTCGACGCACCGCTCGTGCCGGGCACGAAAGACCCGGTGGACAGCGCCGACGATGTGGTCGCTTTCGCCGACACCCACGGTCTGCCCGTGGCTATCAAGGCGGCGTACGGCGGTGGCGGCCGTGGCATGAAGGTCGCCCGCACCCGCGGCGAGATCCGCGAACTGTTCGAGTCCGCCACCCGCGAAGCCAAGGCAGCGTTCGGCCGCGGTGAGTGCTTCGTGGAGCGTTACCTCGACCGTGCCCGCCACGTGGAGGCGCAGGTACTGGCGGATACTCACGGCAACGTCATCGTCGCCGGTACCCGCGACTGCTCCGTGCAGCGCAGGTTCCAAAAGCTCATCGAGGAAGCCCCCGCCCCGTACCTCACCGATGAGCAGCGCGAACGCATCCACTCCTCTGCCAAAGCGATTGCGAAACGGGCAGGTTACGTGGGTGTTGGCACCGTCGAATACCTGGTTGGCTCCGACGGGCTGATCTCCTTCCTCGAGGTCAACACCCGCCTCCAGGTCGAGCACCCCGTCACCGAAGAAACCACCGGTGTGGACCTCGTCATCGAGCAGTTCCGCATCGCCGCCGGCGAGCCACTGCGTTTCGACGCCAACCTGGAACCCACCGGCCACGCCATCGAATTCCGCATCACCGCAGAAGACGCCGGCACCAACTTCATGCCCATGCCCGGCACCGCCACCACCTACATCGAACCGGCAGGCCCCGGCGTTCGCGTCGACTCCGGCATCCGCGCCGGCTCCACCATCGGCGGCCAGTTCGACTCGATGCTGGCCAAACTCATCGTCCGCGGCGAAACACGCGACCAGGCCATCGCCCGCGCCAAGCGCGCCCTCGCCGAATTCCGGGTCGAAGGCATGCCGACCATCATCCCCTTCCACCAGCGCATGCTTGACGACGACGCCTTCACCGGCGACGCCACCCAATTCTCCGTTTACACCCGCTGGATCGAAGAGGAATGGGACCCGGACGTCGCGCCCTACGAGTCCGACGGCGCTGGCGAAGACGGTGAGCAGGACGAAGCGCGCCGCCGCACCGTCTCCGTCGGGGTCAACGGCCGATCGATCGAGATCACGCTGCCGGAGCCGTTGCTTCTCGGCGCGGTGGCGCAGCGCCGCCGAGACCGCAAGCGCCGCTCCCGTAATGGCGGATCCGGCGGCAAGGGGTCCGGCAAGGGCGCTGCCAGCGCAGACACCCTGACCGCTCCGATGCAGGGCACCGTGGTCAAGTCCGAGGTCTCCGAGGGCGCCCGGGTGGAAGCCGGCGACATCGTGGTCATCCTCGAGGCCATGAAGATGGAAAACCCGGTCAAGGCCCACAAGAGCGGTGTGGTGAAAAACCTCGCCGTGGAGGCCGGCAGCCACGTGGATAAGGGCGCGGCACTGCTCGACATCACCGACGAGTAGCCGCTAGCCTGCGGTTTCCGCGACATACCCGAATCTCACCCGGCGCGTCAAAATTGGGGGTTGACGCGCCGGGCTTTCCGGTTCTATGGTTACCCACATGAGTGGTAAACCCATATACCTACAGATAGCAGATGAGTTACGTGACCTCATCGGGGCAGGCACCCTCGCTCCCGGCGACCGGGTGCCGTCTACCAACGAGCTCTCCGCCTACCACTCTGTCAATCCCACCACCTCCGCCAAAGCACTCACCGAACTGTTCAACGAGGGTCTGCTGGAGAAACGCCGCGGGCTCGGCATGTTCGTCCTGGAGAGTGCACGTGAGCAGGTGCTACGTACTCGTCGCGAAGCATTTGCCCGCGATTTTGTCCAACCGTTTGTCCACGAGGCCAACCAAATCGGCATCACCACCGAGGAGCTGACCGCAATGATCGAAAAGGAGCGTGCTCAATGAACCCCGGCTTCTACGCGCTGGTCGGCCCGAACGCCGCCGGCAAAACCCACTACCTCCACACGCTCATGAGCCCTCACACCGCGTTCGTTCCGGCTGGTGCGGATGCCAAGTTTGCAGGCACGACCGTGGACGATCACTTACGTGCAGTCGCAGCGATCTACCCGCACGTGAGGCTCGACTTTCCCAACGCCCGCATCAAAGATCTCTCCGTTGGGCAGCGCCGCCTACTCACCATTGAGGTGGCCCTAGCCATTGGCAAAGACCTGTTACTTCTCGACGAACCGTTTGATGGCATCGACACCACCACCCGCAAACAGGTCCGCCAGAGACTGATCGACTACATCGCGGAGAACCCGCAGCGCAGCGTGGTGATGGCATCGCATCGCCCCGAGGACTTCGTGGGTCTCGCCACCCATGTCATCCAGGTGTTTGATCGGGTGGTTTCGCGCCCAGTCCCACTCGACGACGCCCGCCTATGCTTTCCAACGGTCACCGGCCCCACCGCCGAGATCAAAGACCTTACCGCCCGCTTCCCCGTCGCTGAGACAGCGAGCCTCGGACCGATGACACGCGCGACGTTCGCCGAACCTATCGGCGTGGCCGATGTCCACTTGCCCATCGAGTACCCGGACGATGCCGAACTCATTGACCTCCTCGCGGCGGAAAGGCCCGAACGATGAAACTCTTCCTCAGCCCCTTCAAACCAGCGATGTATTTGGGCATCTTTCTCGTCCTCTGCATTGCCGTACCCTTTGGACGATTGGAGTTTGGCGACGGCGGCCTTTGGACCATGGCGGGCGCTGCCACACTGTGGATACTCTTCGCAATCGGAGGATCGAACTGGCCAGCAATGAACCAGCTAGGCGCGAGCTTCAACCGATGGATGAATTCGGCAACGCTAACGGCTCTCGTGGCAGCGGTCATACTCACGCCACTTACCGCCGCGTCGGCGGTGTACCACCAAGCACATAGCCCGTACTACAAGCGGTACGACCCGTTCATTGTTACGAACGGACAACCGATGCCCTGGATCAACGGCAGCGGCGAACCGTATTTCGTTGAAGGCGCCGCGCAGGACCTGACATCCGTCGTGGCAACTGTGCTACTCCACTTCGTCATCTTCCTCACCATGGCGCTGACCGGTGTAGCAATCGGCCTTGCGCGGGGCACCGCCATGCAGTGGTTCATGCTCGGCAGCATGTTCGTGGGTGGTTTCACCGGGCTTCTAGTGGGTATCTACAAGGCGGATGTGAACCCCTCCGACCCCTACCTCTACGCCATCTTCGTAGCGGCGGCGGGGCCAGTAGTTTTAGCAGCCAGCGCAATTGTGTTCGCTAGAACCCGCCGTTTCGTGCACTAACGCTCCAACCACTCGGAGCGCAGCAGCCCATGGCGGGAGCAAGCTGCCTCCCACGCCATCGGGCTGATTTTTACCACCATGCGCCGCTGGCACAGCGGGCAGATGCGCGGCGCGTCGTAAGGCCTTGCCGGGTCGAGCGGCCAGGCGATCTCGCCGGAGAGGACTGCGTCGGCAAGTTCCGTTGAATCCGGGATTTTCATCAGGGCCCGGCTGACTACAGCGACTTGATGGTGTCGTAGAGCACGCCGTGGCCGGAGTTCTGCTTCTGCCCCACCGGGGTGATGTTCAGGCTCAAGCCTGGCTTCGCCCCGCCTTCCATCACCCGGTCGACGGCGTCGCGGTCCTTCTCCATCGGACGGCCGAAGGTGGTCAGGTAGTTGCCGCCGATAATTGCATTCGCGCCGCCCATGAGGCCGGCTTCGGTGCCGTCGTCGCCAAGCGCGAGCTCCGTGCCACCCGCGAAACGGAGCTGGGTGGACGGCATGGCCAGGCGGAACGCGGCGACGGCACGCAGCGCCTCACCTTGCGGCACCAAGGGGCGGTCGGCGAACGGGGTGCCTGGGCGCGGGTCGAGGAAGTTCATCGGCACTTCATGCGGCTGGATTTCGGCCAGCTGGGTGGCGAACTCGGCGCGCTGCTCGATGGTTTCGCCGAGCCCGATGATGCCGCCGCAGCAGGTTTCCATGCCCTCTGCCAGCACGTTCTCCAGCGTGTCCTTGCGCTCCTGCCAGGTGTGGGTGGTGACCACGTTGGGGAAGAACGACTCGGCGGTTTCGAAGTTGTGGTTGTAGCGCGACACACCCATCTTGGCCAGTTGGCGGGCCTGGTCGCGGGTGAGGATGCCAAGTGATGCGGAGATGGAAATGTCCACCTCTTCCTGGATCGCAGTGACGGCCTCGGCGACCTGGTCGAGCAGCTGCTGGGTCGGGCCCTTCACGGCGGCGACGATGCAGAACTCGGAAGCGCCCATCTTCTCGGACTGCTTGGCGGCCTCGACAAGTTCGGCGATGTCCAAAGTCACGGCGCGCACGGGTGACTCGAACAGGCCGGACTGGGAACAGAAGTGGCAGTCTTCGGGGCAGCCGCCGGTCTTCAGGGAGATGATGCCTTCCAGCGAAACATCGACACCGCAATGTTTGATGCGCACCTGGTGGGCGAGGTCGAGCAGTTCAGGCAGGCGCTCGTCCTCAATGTTGAGGATCTGGACGAGTTCCTCCTTGTTCAGACCTTCGCCGTTTTCCAGGGCTTTTTCGCGGGCGATGTCAAGAATATCGGTCATGTGCGGGCTCCGTTCGCGTCGTTCACGTGATGGTTGCGCAACAGTTTAGCGCCCAATTGAACGGCGTTCAGGAAGACCCGGATTAGCGATACTCAACCACAAGCGGCGAGTGGTCCGACCAGCGCTCTTCCACCGTCGGCGCCTTCTCCACCCAGGTGCGCTGCGCGCGTTCCAGCATGTTCGCGGTGGCAGCCTGGACGTCGATGCGCCAACCCGCGTCGTTGTTAAACGCCTGGCCACGGAACGTCCACCAGGTGTACGGCGCGTCCTCCGGGTGCAGCCTGCGCGCGACATCGAACCACTTCGGAGCACCATTTGCTTGACGACGACCCCCCGACCGGTACTCCACCGCCCCAGCCCATTCCACCGCGGCCTTGTCCTCTACATCCTGGGCCTCCGCGTCCGGGAAGCAGCCGAACACCGCATCCATGAACGCGCGCTCGTGCGGCAAGAAACCGGACTTCTTCCGGTTCGTCTTCCAATTCTTCAGGTCCTCGCGGCGGTGGCAGATGTTCCAATCCCCACCGATCACCATGTCCGGGTACTCGCCCGCCCACTGTTCCAGCAGCGGCTCGAACTGATCCAGGAAGCGGTACTTCTCGTCCTGCTTGGCCGTCTCGGCTGCTCCTGAGGGGAGGTAGAGGGAGGCGACACGGGTGTCGTCGTCAAGCGATGCTGCAATAAAGCGACCCGCATCCTCGAACTCAGGAATCCCGATCTCCACATCACGCAGCGGCGTGCGCGACAGGATGCCCACACCCGCACGCCCCTTCGCACCAGGCGTTTCAGCCGGCGCAACCTCCAAGTGCCACCCGTTTTCCAGCGCCGGGGCAAGCGCAGCACGCGCCTGATCTTCCGTGGCGCGCACCTCCTGCATCAGCACCACATCAGCCGGATTCTCGTTCAACCAGGCCAACATGCCCGGATTGTTCTCGTTGCGGACCTTCGTGGCGGCACGGATGCCGTTGACGTTGACGGATGCAATGGTAAGGCTCATGGGCCAAGACCTTACCTATCCCGTACCTCTCCCGGCCCTATCGCCAGACAGCGCCCCGTTGGGACGGTACTCTGGTGGGTTGAAGTCAGGAACCTTACAACAAAGGAGCATTATGGCGAAGATCATTTGGACTCGTACCGACGAAGCACCGCTGCTTGCGACGTACTCCCTCAAGCCAATCGTGGAGGCATTCGCTTCCCGTGCAGGCATCGAGGTCGACACCGCAGACATCTCGCTGGCAGGCCGCATCCTCGCACAGTTCCCAGATCGCCTCGGCGACAAGAAGGTCGACGACGCACTCGCCCAGCTCGGTGAGCTGGCAAAGACCCCGGAAGCCAACATCATCAAGCTTCCGAACATTTCCGCTTCCCTCGTCCAGCTGAAGAAGGCCATCGCCGAGCTGCAGGCCGCAGGCTTCGACATCCCGGACTACGAGGACGCACAGGACAAGTACGACGCAGTCAAGGGCTCCGCTGTGAACCCGGTTCTGCGTGAGGGCAACTCCGACCGCCGCGCTCCGGAGGCCGTAAAGAACTACACCAAGAAGCACCCGCACTCCATGGGCGCTTGGTCGAAGGACTCCAAGACCAACGTTGCCACCATGGGCGCAGGAGACTTCCGCCACAACGAGAAGTCCGTCATCATGCCGGCCGAGGACACCCTGGCCATCAAGCTCGTCACCGCTAACGGCGAGCAGGTGCTCAAGGACGGCCTGAAGGTTGAACAGGGCGAGGTCATCGACGGCACCTTCATGTCCGCGAAGGCTCTGGATGAGTTCCTGCTCGAGTCCGTGAAGAAGGCCAAGGAAGAGGGTGTGCTCTTCTCCGCGCACCTCAAGGCCACCATGATGAAGGTCTCCGACCCGATCATCTTCGGCCACGTCGTGCGCGCATTCTTCAAGGATGTCTACGACAAGTACGGCGCCGAGCTTCTCGACGCCGGCCTCAACGGCGAAAACGGCCTCGGCGCAATCTACGAAGGCCTTGCTGATCTGCCGAACGGCGAAGAGATCCGCGCAGCCTTCGACCAGGCCCTGCAGGACGGCCCGGCACTGGCACAGGTGAACTCCGCAAAGGGCATCACCAACCTCCACGTCCCGTCCGACGTGATCATCGACGCCTCCATGCCGGCCATGATCCGCACCTCCGGCCACATGTGGAACGCCGACGACCAGGAGCAAGACACCCTGGCCGTCATCCCGGATTCCTCCTACGCCGGCGTGTACCAGACGGTTATCGACGACTGCCGCGAAAACGGCGCCTACGACCCGACCACCATGGGCACCGTTCCGAACGTCGGCCTCATGGCAAAGAAGGCTGAGGAGTACGGCTCCCACGACAAGACCTTCAAGATCCCGGCTGACGGCAAGGCCCAGGTTGTCAACGCTGCTGGCGACGTGCTGATCGAGTACGACGTCGAAGCTGGCGATATCTGGCGCGCATGCCAGACCAAGGACGCCCCGATCCAAGACTGGGTCAAGCTGGCCGTCAACCGCGCACGCCTGTCCGGCATGAAGACCATCTTCTGGCTGGACGAGGAGCGCGCACACGACCGCAACCTCATCGAACTGGTGAAGAAGTACCTGGCCGACCACGACACCGACGGCCTGGACATCTCCATCGCCTCCCCGGTCGAGGCCACCAAGATCTCCGTCGAGCGCATCCGCCGCGGCGAGGACACCATCTCCGTGACCGGCAACGTGCTGCGTGACTACAACACGGACCTGTTCCCGATCCTCGAACTGGGTACCTCCGCGAAGATGCTCTCCGTCGTCCCGCTGATGGCTGGCGGCGGCCTGTTCGAGACCGGTGCCGGCGGCTCCGCCCCGAAGCACGTCCAGCAGGTTGAGGAAGAAAACCACCTGCGTTGGGACTCCCTCGGTGAGTACCTCGCACTGGCCGAGTCCTTCCGCCACGAGAAGAACACCAACGGCAACGAGAAGGCTGGCGTCCTCGCCGCCGCTCTGGACAAGGCAACCGAGAAGCGGCTGGATGAGGGCAAGTCCCCGTCCCGCAAGGTCAACGAAATCGACGACCGCGGCTCCCACTTCTGGCTCTCCCTGTACTGGGCAGAGGCACTGGCAGCCCAGACCGACGACGCCGAACTGGCTGAGGTCTTCGGCCCGATTGCGAAGGACCTGCGCGACAACGCCGAAGCGATCGACTCTGAGCTGCTCGCTGCCCAGGGCAACGCTGCCGACCTCGGCGGCTACTACTGGCCGGACGACGCCAAGACCTCCGCGGTCATGCGTCCGTCCGCAACCTTCAACAAGATCATCGACGCACTGGAGAAGTAAGCGCTCGGTTTGATCGGCCCCGGTCACTGTTTCCACACAGTGGCCGGGGCTTTTGCTGTTCGTCGCGTCAGGCCTGCCCTGGGTGCTTTCCTCCTGGTGCTGTCCTCCTAGGTGGTAACCACCAGATGGTAATCAACCGAGTGCCTGGACCGACGGTGCTCGTCCAACTCGGCTCATCACCATCCTCCGGTTACCATCCTCGGCGAAGGACGGGAACAGCGCCGGCCAGGAGCGGCGAAGGGCGGGAACAGCGCCGGCGAAGAGCGGGTGCGACTGCTCACCCCAAGGCTGCTCGACGGCCAGCGATGGTGGCGAGAACCTCTCGGACGAACTTCTCAGGATGCCGGCGTAGGAAATCCGGCGAGTAGCGCAGAAACACATATCCTCGGTTGGCGATCATCTTCTGTCGCTCGAACTCTTCCTGCCGCGCGCGTTCGGCGTTGGGTCCCTGGTATTTCACGTTGCCGTCGATCTCAATGAGTAACCAGCCATCGATGCAAAGGTCGGCGTAGCGTCCAGCCACTTCGTACTGTGTAAACAAGGGGCCGATCCCCGCACGGATCAGCAAGGCGCGCGCGAAAGATTCGTAGGGCGAACCGGAATCCGCGACGCTGTGCCGAATGCACTCCCGGACCACTGCAACACCTTTCAGTCTGCCAAGCTGGGATGCCTCCCGTTCAAGGAGTTCAAGCGTAAACCCACTGCGCCGGAGGTAGTCGGCAGCGACGAGCCCTTCGACGAAGCCGTAGTGGCGGGCGATATCAGCGAACGTTCGAAAACCATTGGTAACCCGGTGGCCGTCGCGCAACGAGATTTCGCTCTTGCGCAGCACCATGCGTCGAAACAGGATCCCTTCCCGGTTTCGTCGAGTAGGGGAGCTCCCCCTGGAAAGCAGACACAGTTCGACGGGCTCTTTTGTCGTACTGATCACCCAAATACCGTGCATGCGCGCGGCCGATCTGCCGACTAGCACTGCTTCCCTGCTCATCAGTGCAGCAGCCTCGACGCGCAGCCATTGACGTTCGTGGAACTTCAGCTCTTTCCAGCTCGTCTCCCGATACACAATACTTGTGTCGAGCACCCGATGCGGCCCTCGGAGTTTGTCGAGTGCTTTGTGGGAGAGCAGCCGTTTGTCCACAATCCCCCGCCGCAGTTCCTCCTTCCGCTCCTCCCATCGTTGCTGTTGTGCCTTGTGTTCTCTGTCAATCCCCATACCTATTCTGACGGCGGAAACTCGGCACCGGTTCCCTTTCGCCGCAGGAAATCTACCCTGCGTTGCGCAGTGCGGTGGCCAGCCCGTTCATGGTGACCTGGATCGTCTTCGGGACGAGGAAGGCCTCGTCGCCGGCGCGGTAGCGGCGCAGCAGCTCAAGCTGGACCGCGTTGAGCGGCAGCAGGTAGGGGTAGCGACGTTTTAGGGATCGGGCCTGGCGCTGGTTCTCGGCAACAAGGTCCGTATGCCCGGTGATACGGAAGTAGACCTGCTTGGTGCGCTCGAATTCATCGGCGATAAGGGAGTAGATGCGCTCGGCTACCTCGCGGTCCTCCACTAGGTCGGCGTAGAGGCGGGCCAGCGACAGCTCGGCCTTCGCCATGACTTGGGCCATGTTGGACAGCACGGAGCGGAAGAACGGCCAGTCACGGTAGAGTTCGCGCAGGTCATCCCAGCGGTCTTCGTCTTCCCCAGCCCAGCGCTCGACTGCAGTACCGACGCCGAACCAGCCAGGCACATTGGTGCGCGACTGCGCCCAGGACAGCACCCAGGGGATGGCGCGCAGGTCGGAAATCGCGGTGGTCTGTTTGCGGGACGCCGGGCGAGAGCCGAGGTTGAGCTCGCCGATCTCGTGCAGCGGGGTGGATTGGGTGAAGTAGTCAATGAACCCGGGGTCGCCGATGAGCTCGTTGTACTTTTCGCCGGAGTAGGCGGCAAGCGCACGCATGATGTCGTAGGCGCGGGTCGGGTCGTCGATAGGTTCGGTATCCAGGAAGGATGCCTCCAGGGTGCCGGCGACGAAGGCTTCGAGGTGGCGGCGGGCGGTCTCTGGCGATCCGTACTTGGCGGAGATGATCTCGCCCTGCTCGGTGATGCGGATGGAGCCGTCGACGGCACCCTTGGGCTGAGCGAGGATCGCGTCGTAGGTGGGCCCGCCACCGCGGCCGACTGCCCCGCCGCGGCCGTGCGCGAGTCGAAGGCGGATGCCGTGCCGGTTGCAGAGTTCAACCAGGGCGAGTTCGGCGTCGTAAAGCGCCCAGTTCGCTTGCAGGTAGCCGCCGTCCTTGTTGGAGTCGGAGTAGCCGAGCATGACCTCCTGGATGTCACCGCGGGCGCGCAGATGTTCGCGATAGAACGGCAGCGACCAGAGATCTTCGAGGATGCTGGCGCCGTGTGCGAGGTCCTCGATGGTTTCAAACAGCGGGACGACGTTGACGTCGCTCAGGCCGACCTCTTTGAGCAGGACCATGGGCTCCAAAATGTCGGAGACCGCACCGGTCATGGCGATAATGCACTGCGCGATCGCCCCCTGGCCCAAGTCCCGGACAGCGCGGGCGGCGGCGGTGAGGATGCCCATTTCCTTGCGGGTGTCGTCGCTAAGCAGTGCTTCGGCGCGCAGCAGCGGACGCGGGGTGCGCAGCTCCTCGACGAGTAACTCCACGCGGTCCTCTTCAGCAAGCGCGGCGTAGTTATCGCACACGCCGGCAACGCCCAGTACCTCGGCCACGACTTTCTCGAAGGACTCAGAGTTCTGCCGCAAGTCAAGCGTGTACAGGTGAAAACCGAAGGTGGTCACGGCAGAGCGTAGACGCGCCAGCCGGTCGTCCGCAATGATTGCGCCGCCGTGCGCACGCAGGGAGTCGTCGATCACGTCCAGGTCTGCAAGCAGCTCGCCGGGGTCCGCATACGGCGAGCCCGTGGTCACCGAGCCAGCGAGCAACTCGCGCGTAGCGACGACACGGTGGCGGATGCCAAAAATGGCCCGGCGGTAGGGCTCATCGACGCGGGACTCGGCGGTGTTGTTGGCGGCATCCGCAAGCCGGGAAAGCTCCTCCGAGCAGGTGGAATAGCGGTCTGAAAGCGACAGCTCGCGCTCCAACTCACCCAGCTCATCGATGTAGTAGCTGAGCACAGTATCGGCGGCTTGGCGGGTGGCATACGTGAGCGTTTCGGCATTCACGTACGGGTTGCCGTCGTGGTCGCCACCGATCCAGGAACCGGGGCGCATCACGGGGGTGAGGGCAAGGTCGCGGCCAAAGGTGTCGCGAAGTTCGTAGCGGATTGCGCGGTTGATCGCCGGGATCTGCTCGAGCAGGGAGAGCTTGTAATAGCGCAGGCCGACGTCAATCTCGTCCTCAAGACGCGGGCGGGCGATGCGGATCAGCGCGGTCTGCCACATCAGGGTCATGCGCAGCTCCATCTCGCGTTCGATGGCTGCCGGGTCGGCACCAGCGTGGAGTTCACTCAGCAAGCGCTTGATGTGGGTCTGGGTGTCGAAGACGGTGCGGCGACGGGTCTCAGTCGGGTGCGCAGTGAGCACCGGAGAGACCTGCGCCCCGGCGATAAGGTCGGCGACCTTGTCAGCGTCCACGCCGCTGTCTTTCAGGTGCGCGAAGCTTGTGCGTAGCGAGACCGGTGCGGCGGCCTTCTCGTCGTCAAGATCCTCAACCAAGTTAGCCAGCAGCGCGAAGTGGCTAAATGCGCGTGCGACGAGGTTCACTTTGGTGATGTCCATATCGCGGAAGACTGCGAGCAAGTCTTCCGGGGTGGCGTCCCCGTGGGCGATGTCGAAGGCGGTGCGGCGGGTGGATTCGACCAGGTCGAAGATCTCCTGCCCTTCCTGCTCGGCAAGCACGCGGCCGAGTACCCGGCCTAGGAGTCGGATGTCTTCACGGACGTGATCGGCAGGCTGAGCAGACACGGAGGCTTCCTTCAACTACGGCGCGACTAAGACGTCACGGGCGCGACGTGCTTAGTAAACGTAGCCAAGTTCTACTCCCCTGTCTCGACATCGGAGGTCGAACGATCGCGAGCTGGGATATTTGCACTATTTTTATTCAGCCCCTCAACTCGCAAAATAGACCGCTTGGTACACAACTACAGACCAAGCGGGCTACATTGCGACGCATGGGAAACTACGACAACTCCAACGCACAAGAATGGTCCTTTGGTACGCGCTCGATCCATGCTGGCCAGCAGGTCGACCAGGACTACGGCGCGCGTAACCAGCCGATTTACATGACCACCAGCTACGTGTTCGACGATGCCCAGCACGCGGCGAACCGCTTTAACCTCTCGGATGCAGGCCCGATTTACACCCGCCTGACCAACCCGACGCAGCAGGCACTAGAGGATCGCCTGGCGTCGCTGGAGGGCGGCGTGGCTGCCACGGCGTTCGCGTCCGGCATGGCTGCGGAGACCGCTGCGATTCTTACGCTGGCGCAGGCGGGCGACCACGTTGTTACTTCCCCGCGCCTCTACGGCGGCACTGAAACGCTGTTCCAGCACACGTTGCCGAAGTTGGGCATTGAGTTCACCTTCGTGGAAAACCCGGACGACCCGGCAAGCTGGCAGGCTGCCGTCCAGCCGAACACGCGGGCGTTTTACGGCGAGACGTTCGGTAACCCGATCGCGGACGTGCTGGACATCCCGGCGATTGCAGAGGTTGCGCATAACAACCAGGTGCCGTTGATCGTCGATAACACGATGGCCACTGCTGCCCTGGTCAAGCCGCTTGAGTTGGGTGCGGACATCGTGGTCGTGTCCACGACGAAGTTCTACACCGGTAACGGCGCTGCGATTGGTGGCGCGATTATCGACGGCGGCAAGTTCGACTGGACCGTCCAGCGCGACGGCAAGGACGTCTTCCCCCTGTTCACCACTCCAGACCCGGCGTACCACGGTCTGAAGTACGCGGACCTGGGCGCCCCGGCGTTCGCGCTGCGTGCCCGCGCCGGTTTGCTGCGCGACACGGGTGCGGCGATCTCGCCGTTCAACGCGTGGGTTGCGCTGCAGGGTATTGATACGTTGGCGCTTCGCGTGGAAAAGCACAATGCGAACGCGCTGAAGGTGGCGGAGTTCCTGGCGGGCCACGACAAGGTGGCCAAGGTCAACTACGCAGGCCTGGACGATTCGCCGTACAAGGCGACGAAGGACAAGTTGGGCCTGAAGTACACCGGTTCGGTGCTGTCGTTCGACATCGCGGGCGATCAGGATGACAAGACGAACGCGTGGAAGTTCATCGACGCGCTGAAGCTGCACTCCAACCTGGCCAACATCGGCGACGTGCGCTCGCTTGTGGTGCACCCGGCGTCGACAACGCACTCCCAGTCGGACGCTGCCGGCCTCGCTCGCGCTGGTATTACGCAGGCCACGGTGCGTTTGTCTGTCGGCATCGAGGATGTCGAGGACATTATTGCGGACCTCGAGCGCGGTTTCACGGCGGTCTAAATGCTGGCTTCCGAAGGGCAGCTCGCCACGGTCGCCATCGGCGATGTTGTCACTGAAGCCGGCGAGGTGATCGCGGATACGCGCATTGCTTATCGACGATGGGGCGCACTGCAAGGCGACCCCAACGGCGTCAACAACGTGATCCTCGTCGAACACGCATTGACCGGCGACAGTGACGCCGCCGACTGGTGGTCCGAAGCCATCGGCCCAGGCAAGGCGCTAGACACCGACGAGTGGTGCGTGATCTGCACGAACGCACTCGGGTCGTGTTACGGCTCCACCGGCCCCGCGAGCGAGCACCCGGACGGCGGCGTGTGGGGATCGCGCTTCCCCGCCATCACGATCCGCGACATGGTGCACGCCGAGCACGCCTTCCTTGACCGTCTCGGCATTGGGCGCGTCCACGCGGTCATCGGTGGATCCATGGGCGGTGCACGCACTCTGGAGTGGACGCTGCTCTACCCCGAGCAGGCCGATTACGCGCTGGTGCTGGCGGTGTCTGCCCGGGCAAGCGCCTGGCAAATCGGTATCCAAACCGCGCAGATCACCTCGATCACCCAGGACCCAGCCTGGCAGGGTGGCGACTACCACGGCACCGGCCAGTCGCCGGATGCCGGGCTCGCCGCCGCGCGCAGGATCGCCCACCTGACCTACCGTGGCGAGCTGGAAATCGACGAGCGCTTCGGCACCTCCGCCCAAACCGGCGAAAACCCACTCGGACCATTCCGCCAAGACGACCAGCGCTTCGCCGTCCAGTCCTATCTGGAGCACCAGGGCAAGAAACTCACCGAGCGTTTCGATGCCGCCTGCTACGTCACCCTCACCGAAGCCCTCAACCGCCACGACATCGGCCGGGGCCGCGGCGGGCTGAACAAGGCGTTGGCATCCTCAACCGTGCCGACGATGATCGTCGGCGTCGACACCGACATTTTGTACCCCTACCACCAGCAGGAACACATCTCCCGAAACTTGGGCAACCTGCTAGCCATGTCGAAGTTGTCCTCCCCCGTCGGCCACGACGCCTTCCTCGTGGAGGCACGTCAGATGGACCGGATTCTGCGCAACTTCATCAAACTCACCCACGAAATCCCGCCCGCCCGCGAGATCGCGTCACGCTACGGCGACTACGCGATCTAGGGGTTAAGACCCCAGCGCGTCCACCGACCAGGACAGCCACATCATGGTGGCGCCGAGGGCGGTGGTGAACGTGGCGTCGAAACGCTTGGAACGCACCGCAACCAGACCGATTACTTTGGAGTCGCAGGTCAGGCGCACCAGCGTGAGCCACAGCAGGGCCGCGCCAAGGGTGAACGTGGCGCGACGCCAGTGCTCGGTGGCGGCGAAGATGCCAGAGAGCACAAACCCGACGACAAACACGGCAACCCCGGTGCGCTGCGCCCACAATGGCAGGCGTGACGGGGCGTTGCCGCGGTCGTGAGGGTTATCCAGCGTCAACCCCGGTGGTAGCGAGGTGCCGGGGAGCTGGATGCGGGTGCTTCCCACGTTGTTACGCGTCCTGGTTTGCTTGCTGGTTCACGCCGGCTTGGCGCTCGGCGCTTTCGACGATGTTGCGCACCAGGAACGTGCGCGTCATCGGGCCGACACCGCCCGGGTTCGGGGAGACCCAACCGGCCTTCTCCCACACGTCGGGGTGCAGGTCGCCGACGGTTTTGCCGTCGACGCGGGAGACGCCGACGTCGAGAAGCGCCGCGCCTTCCTTGATCATGTCGGCGGTGATCATGTGTGGCTTGCCAGCGGCAGCGATGATCACGTCCGCGCGGCGAGTCTCCGCGGCGAGGTCCTTGGTGCCGGTGTGACACAGCACGGTGGTGGCGTTGACATCGCGGGAGGTCAGCATCAGCGAGATCGGACGGCCCACCGTCACGCCGCGGCCAATAACACAAACGATGGCGCCGTTGAGATCCACGCCGAAGCGCTCGAGCAGCTTGATGGAGCCGTTCGGGGTGCACGGCAGCGGGGCCGGCTCGTTGAGGACGAGTTTGCCCAGGTTCACCGGGTGGAGGCCGTCGGCGTCCTTGTCCGGGTCGATCAACTCCAGGATCCGGTTCTCATCCAGGTGCTTCGGCAGCGGCAACTGGACGATGTAGCCGGTGACGGAATCGTCGCGGTTGAGCTCGTCGATAACCGCCTCAAGCTCCTTTTGAGTGGTCTCCGCAGGCAGGTGCTTCTGAATGGAGGCAATGCCGAGCTCTTCGCAGTCCTTGTGCTTCATACGCACGTAGTTCTGGCTAGCGGGATCTTCGCCGACAAGCACCGTCGCCAGACCCGGGGTCACCCCCTGTTCCTTCAGTCGCGCCACGCGCTCGCGCAGGTCCGCGAAAATCTCCTCGCGGTAGAGTTTTCCGTCCAGTTTGATCGCAGTCACGGCCCCAATCCTAGACTCTTGTGCGTGCTCCACATCATCTATGACAATCCGGCCATTGGCGGCAACGCTGGCGCGGCGATCCGCCTTGCGGCAAATACCGGCGCGCAGCTGCATTTCGTCGAGCCGCTCGGCTTCAATTTTGACGACAAACACCTCAAACGCGCAGGCCTGGACTACCACGATCTTGCAGACGTGGTCATCCACCCCAACATCGACGCCTGCTTCGACGCGTTGGAAGGCTCACGCATTTTCGCGTTCACCGCGCACACCGACCACCACTACCACGAGGTGCAATACCAGGACGGCGACGCGTTGCTGTTCGGCAACGAGGCCAACGGCATCCCGGAGGAGCACCTCGCCCACCCGCGGATTACGCGTCAGGTGCGGATTCCGATGCTGCCGTCGCGGCGCAGTATGAACCTGACGAACTCGGCGTCAGTCGCCATCTACGAGGCCTGGCGCCAGCTCGGGTTCCCCGGCGCTTTGTGACAGCGGCGGCAACTCGCGGGCGCGCAGCTTATCGACGAGCCCACGCGCCTGGTCCTCCTCCATATCCCGACACGTCACACTGAAGGCGCCGGGCACCAGGTCCAGGTCAACGCTGGCCAAGCCGAGTCTGCGCTGCAGCGGATCCTGGTTAAAGGTCAGTTCCTGAATGTGTGGGACGTCCACCATCTGGAACCAGCGCCCGATCCGCCCTGCCGTTGTCGTGACCGCGTCGGCGCGGACCTTGACCGTTTGACGTTTCCAGTCGAACGGTGAGATCCACCGGGCGCTGCGCGGGGAGCGGAAATCTACGTTGTCCAGATCGGTCAGTTCAGCGCCGGTAAGCGGACCGACTGCATCGATCACGGCCATCGCCTGTTCCCACGTCCCCACTGGCAGAATCTTCGACGTGCCGGTTTGCTTGTTACGTTCCGAGCCATAACCCGCCGCCACGACAGAGACCGTCCACCATCCGAACGGGCGCCAGAACATTGGCTGGCGCAACTGCACCGCGTGGATACGCGAGCGAGGCATTGCTTGCCGACGACGATTCGCCAACCCATACGTCAAGTGGAACACCTCCCCGTCCTTCGTCGCGTTGAAGCGCCACGACTGGTCGATCGTGCGCCAAATGCGGGGCATAAAACCCACCACAACAGGGATGATCGCCGCGGCGGTCACATCCGTCCACAGTGGAATCGTCGACCACGCCAGTGTGAATACGGTCGACATTTGCAATGTGGTGCCGATCAGCGAGCGGCGAATCGGGATCGGCGGCACCAACATGTTCGGTGCGTATTCGGCCCCGGCAGCGGCGGCGCTCTCAAGCGAACGCTTCACTGGCCCGTCAATTCGGGCCAGGATCTGCGCGCGGACCTCCTCTGCTTCCTCGCGCGGAAGATATGTGATGTCCAAACCTGAACTGGCACTGCCTGCGGCCTCGATACGCACGGAGGCAAGCCCAAACAGTCGCGGTGCAAAGGATTCGACTACGTCAACAGCCTGCACACGGTCGTAGCGCGCGGTGCGGATTTGGTTGGTAAGCACACCGCGGCGGGTCTCCACTTCTTCGTCGCCTACCTTGAATCCGCTGCGACGCCACCACACCTGGGACACCGCGAAAATCACCACGAGCGCAGCCACAAGGCCTGCGGCTGCCCATGCAATGTCGGTGGGGCCGACGTTTTCGCGCTGCATCCACCGATAAATCGGCATGGTGAAATTGAACAGGGCGAGTGTCGCTAGGGCCAGCATGAACGTCCACACACGCAACAGTGGCGTGAGCCTATGGACGTGGCGGTAGCCCTCCATGCCGGGAATCGTCGATACGCGTCCGCTTGTCACAGCCCACTCATCCGCTCACGAGCCTTCAGCGCAAGGCGATCCCGCAACGCATCCGCATCCGCCGCAAGCAGTCCCGGCAGATCCGAGTTGGACGAATTCGACGCCGTATGCACCGTCAGCTCCTTCAGCCCCAGGGCACGTGTGATCGGCCCCGACTGCACATCCACGAACTGAATGCGCCCATACGGAATCACTGTGATCGTGTGGAACATCTTGCCGGTGCTCAGCACCAGTTCGTCCTCGGTCTCCAGCCAGCCCATGTTGCGGACCTGGTACGGGATAAGGAAGAAGCGCCAGATGAAGATCACCGTGAAAATCCCCAGCGGGATCAGGAATCCCCAGCCCCACTCGCGGTAGGCCAAATACAGGCCACCGCACACGCCGATGGTCCACAGGGCATTCGACACCAGCATCGGCCACATCAACTTCGGCGACACTTTGTGCATCTCCTCGACCGAGGACGGCAAAGGCTGCACCGGGCTATGCACGCCGGTAGTGGGCTGGCCTGCAGTGTTCGGGCCTGCAGTGGGCTGGCCTGCAGTGTTCGGGCCGGGGTGATGTTCAGGGCTTCCGCTGAGCGCTTCAGACATGGCGATCACGCTACCAGCAGCCCCAGACACGGCCTTGCTCATGACAGGGCTCATCGAAGCATTCATCGGAAGTCCCTCGATCCCCGGGAGAGCAGCTCCCCTACCTCCAACGGTTCGAACCGGTCCGCCACCACGGACACTGCCCCGGAAGCATTTTGCACAATCCCGCGTACGACGAGCGCTTTCGCAGTGCGGGCAAGGACGCGTTGCTTCTTCCACAACCCGACTGAGATAACCACGTTGACCAGCCCGGTTTCATCCTCCATTCCCAAAAATGTCACACCACCTGCAGTGACCGGGTGTTGGCGGTGTGTCACCACTCCGGCGATGCGCACGCGAGTGCCGTCCTCCACGCCATGCAGCAGTTGTGCAACCGGAATAACGCCTCGCTCCTCCAGCGATTCGCGCACCATCTCTACTGGCATGAGCTCCGGGGTCACCCCTGTGGCTGCGATGTCAGCCACCATGAGTTCGAACGAGTTCATGCCAGGCAGCGCCGGCGCTGAGATAGCCGACAAACCGGGCAGCATGCCGTGGCGTTCCGTGGCAGCGATACCCGCTTGCCACAATGCTTGTCGACGAGACACCTCAAAGCAGTCCAACGCCCCCGCCCGCGCGAGCGCCTCGACATGGTCGACGCTCAGGTCAGCCCGGCGCGATAGATCCGCAATATCGGTAAACGGTGCCGCTGCTTCGATCCGGTCGGCGGCATCCGCACCTAAGCCACGGACGAGCCCGAGCCCCATCCGGATCGTTGAGGAATCAATGCAGCGCGCCTCGCGCCCCGACGCGTTGACCGACACTGGCAGTACCTCTACCCCGTGCCGGCGTGCGTCCTGTACCAGCGACTGTGGTGAGTAGAATCCCATCGGTTGCGCCCGCAGCAACCCCACGCAGAACTGCGCCGGGTAGTGGCATTTAAACCAGGCGGAGAAGTACACCAAAGAGGCGAACGACTGGGAGTGCGATTCCGGGAACCCGTATGCGGCGAACGCCACGATCTTCTGCCACAGCCGCTCTGCTACCTCTTCACCGATCTGGTTAGTAGTCCAGCAGCCTTCGAAGAACCGTGCGCGCAACGCCGCCATTTTCGCCGGCGAGCGTTTCGATCCCATCGCGCGCCGAAGCGCATCCGCCTCACGGCCAGAAAAACCAGCCGCATCGACGCAGATCTGCATGAGTTGCTCTTGGAACAGCGGGATCCCCAGTGTTTTGCCAAGGGATCGCTCGAGCACCGGATGGTCGTACACGACCGGCTCTAGCCCGTCGCGCCGCCGCAGGTACGGATGCACCGAACCACCCTGGATTGGACCAGGGCGGATCAAGGCCACCTGCACGACCAGGTCGAAAAACCTGCGCGGCTTCAACCTAGGCAGCGTGCCCATCTGTGCGCGCGATTCAACCTGGAACACGCCGACGGAATCGGCGCGGCAAAGCATGTCGTACACGGCGTCGTCGTCAAGCGAAAGCTCCCACAAATGCACCTTGCGGCCTGTGGTTTCCTCCACGAGATCCACCATGTGGTGCAGCGCTTCGAGCATGCCGAGCCCCAGCAGGTCGAACTTGACCAGACCAGCGGAGGCACAGTCATCTTTATCCCATTGCACCACCGAGCGATCTGCCATGCGCGCCCATTCGACGGGGACGACGTCGGCGATGGGACGGTCACAAATCACCATGCCACCAGAATGAATGCCCAGGTGACGCGGCTGCCCCTTGAACTGCGCTGCAAGTTGCTCCACAGCCTCGGGCGGATCTGAAAGCCCCTTCGACCAACTATCCGCAGCGCCCTGTGCGTATCCGAGCGCACGCGCGGCATCACGGACCGCCCCTTTCGTGCGGTACGTAATCACGTTAGCTACCTGCGCCGCATTGTCGCGCCCATATGTGTCGTAGACGTACTGAATGACCTCCTCTCGCCGGCCTGACTCAATGTCTAGGTCAATATCTGGTGGTCCGTCACGGTCGGGAGATAGGAAACGCTCGAACAGGAGGCCTGCCTCGATCGGCTCGACATTCGTGATCCCGAGGGCGAAACACACCGCCGAGTTCGCCGCCGAACCACGTCCTTGGCACAAAATGTTCTGCTTCGCGCAGAAATCCACGAGGTCGTAAATGATCAGGAAGTAGCCGGGAAAGTTCAGCTCCTCAATCACGCTCAGTTCGTAGCGGATCTGCTTCATCGCCTGGTTGCGCACATCCGCACTCCGCGTCGCGTACCGGAACTGCGCGCTCGCCAACGTCAGATCCCGCAGATGATCCATCTCGCCTCGCCCGCTTGGCGTTGGGTAGCGCGGCAGTTCAGGCGCGACAAGATTCAGCGTGAACGCGCACTGCTTTGCCAACTCAACGCTGTAATCCAGCATGTGTTTGCATCCCGGCAGCATGCGTTCGAGCTGCTCGCCAGAGCGCAGCCAGTTCGCCCCCATCGGATGCAAGTCCCCGTATGCTTGTGCAAGTGCTTCTCTGCGAGCCAACGCACGCTTCGCCGCAGCCAACCTCGCCTGCTCACGCGTGGCTGCCGCCGGCATCGCGGTGACGATGGCGGGGAGGTGATCAAAACGATCGAGCATTGCGTGCCGGTCAGCGTCTTCAGGAGTCATCGAAACTTCATATTCTCGCACCACATTGTCCTGGCCAAAGGTTTCGACCAGGTGGTCGATTTCCCCTACCCACTGCCAGCCGGCGAGCACGACGCAGGTGCCGCCCAGCTGGTCGCCGATGAGCTCCAGCGGCGGATAGGCCACCTTGTCCTTTTCCCGGGTGGCCATGTGCGCGTCCGCCATCAGGTGGGAGAGTCGCTTGTACCCCTCCGGCCCGCGGGCGATCACGGGCAGGACGGTGTCACCCAACGTCAGCTCCGCCCCGAAGACGGTGTCCAGCCCGGCCGCGGCGGCCGCCTCCGCGAACTTCACCGCACCGTAGAATCCGTCCCGGTCCAGCAGCCCCACCGCGCTCAGTCCCAGCTCAACGGCCCGGGCCACCAAGTCCTCCGGTTCGCTCGCCCCGCCGAGGAAGCTATACGAGCTGACGGTGTGCAGCTCGGCGAACGGTGTCGTCGATAGGCATTGTTTTTGCGGCGGGGGCGCTGGCTCCGCCTTGCCGTACGCGGCGCCTGCGGGCGTGCCGGTGTGACCGACCGGCACCGGCTCCGGGCCGGGGCGGCCGGAGAGGATGCGTTCGAGCCGCGACCACGACAGTGGCGCTCCCCCGTTGAACCTCATAGCGGGAACGCTACCACCGTTCGAAACTGTGTGCTAGTTACTCCAAGGGGTGATGTATTCGTTCGGTTCCCACCCCTCGATCGCCGCAAGCAACTCTGCAGCCTGCGCACCGTCAATCTGCTCCCGAATGATGTCCGCATGCCCGGCATGGCGGGCGAACTCCTCCACCGCATGCACATAGATGTAGCGCAACTTAGCTACCTGCGGCTCATCCATGCCGTACCACGGGAACGGCCCCACCGGCAGTTCCGCCTCAAGGTCACCGCCGCGACACATCTCCATATAGTCAGCTCGCACGCTATCGAAGCGTTCCAAGATGCGATCCAGCGTCTCTTCGGCAGTCGGCGTAAAGCTGGCTGCAAAGTCGGCCTGTGAGTGTTCATACCCGGCAACACCGGCACCGGAAAGCGACCTCACCATGACAAACGTGACGTGTTTGAGCAGTCCGCTAATGCTCAGCGCACTGCGGAGTGGAGTGCGCCTCGCAGCATCGTCGTCAAGCCCAAACGCGCTAGCCCGCAGCGCATCTAACTGCACGTCAAGATAGTTACAAAGCGTGTCTAGCTCATTGTCTTTGCGCGGAAAATACATCGATATTCCTTCCTGTTGATCACTTTCCAACCGGAACCCTAAGCCCCGTTGAGGACAGCTTTTGTCCGCAGTATGGAGAAGAATGACTGCATGGCAAATACGACGCAGCGCGTGCTCCAGCTTTTGGGACTATTGCAAGCGCGAACCACGTGGCAAGCAAGCGCCCTCGCCTCTGAGCTCGGCGTCACAGAGCGCACAGTGCGCCGCGATATCGCGCGGTTGCGCGATATGGGCTACCCGGTCAATTCCAGCAGCGGGATCGAGGGAGGCTACCAATTGGGCACTGGTCGCCATTTACCGCCCCTACTCCTCGACGACACCGAGGCCGTCGCGCTCGTCGCGAGTCTGCGCATGATGGCCCTGAACGGCACCGACAACGCTGGAACCGCCGCACTTCGTGCCTTGGCCAAAATTGATCACATCTTGCCGCCCCACCTGCGAGCCCTAGCATCAGCGGTTGATAACGCAACTACGGCGCTCCCCCATGAGCGCCCGACCGTCGAACTACAACTACTCACCCAACTCGCCACTTCACAGCGGGACCACACGCTCGTACGTTTCACCTACAGCAAGCCCAACGGCACATCATCCACGAGGGAAGTTGAACCAGCCCGGCTCATGACCCAAGGCGAGCTCTGGTACCTCCAAGCATTTGACAAAAGCAGAGACGACTGGCGCACTTTTCGCCTCGACCGAATAAGCAACGCACAGACAACATGCTGGGGTTTCACCCCGAAGATTCCACCACCCCCGGACTTCAGCAGCGATATCGCAAAACGCTATCCCTGCGTCATCCGTGTGGAGCTGGAAAGCTCACCCGATCTGGTGGCCGAACGGATCCCCCCTCCCTATCGCACCGACCTAGAGGTAACCAAAAATGGATGTACTTTCGTCACCGGCGCACCAGATTGGGACGATCTTGCATGGCACCTTCTTTGGGTATGCCGCGACCTGGACTGCACGATGAAGTTGGACGCGAACGCAGAGTCAGACCACCTTCGAACGGCGTTGCACAACATCGGACAAGCTGCACTTTTATTGGCCCAGGCATAGAAGCGCAAACTGCTTTGTTCTAAAAAATAGACTAAGCGGTACATAGGGTGCTAGATTCTCACCCGTCAAACTTTCCCAATAAACAAGGAGACATCATGCGTATCAAGCGCACCCTCGCAACCGTTGCTGCTGCAGCGCTCGCCACCACCGGCCTGGTCGCTTGCTCCAACGAGTCCAACGACGCCACCGAGACCACCGCCGCAAACGGCGAGAACGTCACCGTCAAGATCGGTACCACCGAGGCCGACCAGGAGGCCTGGACTGTATTCAAGCAGCTCGCAGCTGACAACGGCATCGAGCTCGACATCGTGCAGTTCTCCGACTACTCCCCGGTCAACGAGGCTCTCGCACAGGGAGAGCTGGACGTGAACAAGTTCCAGCACATTAAGTACCTCGCCGAGTACAACGCTGCTTCCGGCAACGACCTCAAGGTTGTCGGCTCCACCGAGATCGTCCCGCTCGCACTGTTCTGGAAGGACCACGACTCGCTCGACGGCATTGAGGGCCAGTCCGTCGCTATCCCGAACGACCCGTCCAACCAGGGCCGCGCCATCAACGTGCTGGTTCAGGCCGGTCTGCTTACCCTCAACGACAACGTCGCTGACCCGCTGACCCCGACCCCGGCCGAGATCAACAAGGACGAGTCCAAGGTCACCGTCACCCCGGTCGACGCATCCCAGACGCCGAATGCCTACAACGAGGGCAAGCCGGCCATCATCAACAACACCTGGCTGGACCGCGCAGGCATCGAGCCGAGCCTGGCCGTGTTCGAGGACGATCCGGAGTCCAAGGAAGCAGAGCCGTACATCAACGTGTTCGCTGCTCGTTCCGAGGACATTTCCGATGAAACGCTGAACAAGCTGGTCGAGCTGTGGCAGACCCCGGAGGTTGCTGAAGCTACCGCCAAGGACTCCAAGGGCACCTCGGTTCCGGTTTACCGCGACCAGAAGGAGCTCAACGACATCCTTGACCGTCTGCAGAACAAGTAAGCACAAGAAGCAATAAGGAGCGCGTAGATCATGCGTACCAAGCGTTTTCTCGCAGCGGCGGCAGCCTCTGTCATCGCCGCAACCTCTTTGGTGGCGTGCTCGTCGGAAACGGAGTCGTCGACAAGCAGTGCTGATGGCGACGCTGTGACCGTCAAGATCGGCACCACCGACGCCGACCA
>NZ_KV825899.1:85809-96081 GCF_001835805.1 Corynebacterium sp. HMSC034B08
AAGGCCTGGAGTGTCTTCGCGGACGAAGCCCAGAAGGCCGGCATCGAGCTCGATATCGTGCGTTTCTCCGAGTATCCGCAGGTCAACCCAGCACAGACCGAGGGTCAGATCGAGATTTCGAAGTTCCAGACCATCAACTACCAGGCCCAGTACAACGCCACCGCTGGCAAGGACCTGCGCATCATCGGTTCTGGCGAGATCAACGTGCTTGGCCTGTACTGGAAGGACCACGACTCGCTCGACGGCATCGAGGGCACCGAGATCGCAGTGCCGAACGACCCGTCCAACCAGGGTCGCGCGATCAACGTGCTGGTTCAGGCTGGCCTGCTGAAGCTGCGTGAAGGCGCGCCGAAGCTCACCCCGACCCCGGCTGACATCGATAAGGATGCCTCCAAGGTCAAGGTTGTCGCTGTGGATGCGTCCCAGACGCCGAACGCCTACAACGAAGGCCGCCCGGCTGTGATCAACAACAACTGGCTGGCACGCGCAGGTATCGACCCGGCTTCCTCGGTCGCGGCCGACGATCCGAACTCCGAGCTTGCGGAGCCGTACATCAACGTATTCACTGTCTCAGGCGATGACCTGGACAACGAGACGTACGCCAAGTTGGTCGACATCTGGCAGTCGCCGGAGGTCACCGCAGCGCTTGACGAGGATTCCAACGGCACCGCCGTGCAGGTCCAGCGCAGCAAGGAGGAACTCAACGAGATCCTCGACCGACTTGTGGAGGAGTACAAGTAAATGACAACAACCGGCACCCGGATTGAGTTCCGGAACGTATCCAAGGTTTTCAAAACCAAAGAGCGCGAGGTCAAGGCCGTCGATGACGTCACCTTGACCGTCGAGCCAGGCGAAATCCTCGGAGTGATCGGCTACTCGGGTGCCGGCAAGTCAACGCTTGTCCGCCTCATCAATGGCCTTGATATGCCAACCTCGGGCGAGTTGCTTCTCGACGACACAAACGTCGTCGGCATGCCCGAACGTAAACTTCGCGAGATCCGCCGCAACGTCGGCATGATCTTCCAGCAGTTCAACCTCTTTTCCTCCCGTACCGCAGCGGGCAACATCGAATACCCGCTGAAACTGGCCGGTGTAGGCAAGGAAGAACGCAAGCGCCGCGTTGCTGAACTGCTCGACTTCGTCGGTCTGTCTGACCGTGGCGAAAACTACCCGGAGCAGCTCTCCGGTGGCCAGAAGCAGCGCGTCGGCATCGCGCGAGCACTTGCGACCAACCCATCGCTGTTGCTTGCCGACGAGGCCACGTCCGCCCTCGACCCCGAAACCACCCACGAGGTGCTCGGAGTGCTGCGTCGCGTCAACGAAGAACTCGGTATCACCATCGTGGTGATCACCCACGAAATGGATGTCATCCGAGCCATCGCCGACAAGGTTGCCGTAATGGAGAACGGCCGTGTTGTGGAGTACGGCGGGGTTTACGACGTCTTCGCCAACCCGCAGACCCCCGTCGCCCAGCGTTTCGCAGCGACGAGCCTGCGCAACACCCCCGATGATGTTGAGCGCGCCGAACTGCTGACCAAACCAGGTCGTCTGTTCACCGTGGATCTTTCCGAGGACTCCGGGTTCTTCGGCGCCGCCGAGACCGCCCGCACGCGCGGTGTTGTCATCGAGCCAGTCCACGCTGGCATCACCACCCTGCAGGAACGTTCCTTTGGCAAGATGACCGTCCGCCTCAACGGCGACGACGCCGCCATCAACGAATTCCTGGCCACACTGCAGCGCAGCACCGAGATTGAGGAGATCACCCGATGACCGAATACCTGCTCGCTGAACCGAACTGGGACAACCTCGGCCCCACCTTCCTCGACGCCATCGGCGACACCCTGTGGATGGTCGCCATCACCATGGTTGTCGGCGGATTCTTCGGCCTGGTGTTGGGCATGCTGCTCTACACCACCCGACCAGGTGGCATCCTGCGCAGCAACGTGGTCTACACCCTGATCAACGTTGCGGTGAACTTCTTCAGGCCTATCCCGTTCATCATCATGATCGCGATGCTGTATCCACTGACCCTGGAGGTCGTGGGCACCACCATCGGCCGTGCCGCTGCAACGTTCGTGATGTGTTTCTCCGCCACGTTCACCGTGGCGCGCATCGTGGAGCAAAACCTCGTCGCCATCGACCCCGGCGTTATCGAGGCCGCACGCTCCATGGGCGCCGGCCCCTGGAAGATCATCACCTCGGTGATCCTGCCGGAGGCACTCGGCCCGCTAATCCTGGGTTACACCTTCATCTTCATCGCAGTCATCGATATGTCTGCGATGGCCGGCTACATCGGCGGCGGCGGTGTGGGTGACTTCGCCATCGTGTACGGCTACCGCGCCTTCGAGCCACAAGTCACCTGGGCTGCAGTCCTGGTCATCGTGGTGATCGTGCAGCTCGCTCAGTTCCTGGGCAACTGGCTGTCCAAGAAGGTCATGCGCCGGTAGATTGAAGTGCCATGAAGGTAGCGGCGTTCGACTTCGATGGCACTCTCCACCACCCTCCCCACGGTTTCGACCAGGAGGATATCGCCGCAATAGATGCCTGGCGCAAAGCCGGGCATCTTGCCATTTCTGCCACCGGACGCTCCCGTACAGCGCTCGCCCACGGCATGGCCGGCAGCACGCTAGCGTTCGACTACCAGGTGCTGTCCAACGGTGCGTCCGCCACCGACGGTGCCAACCGTGACCTGATCTTCAGCCACGAACTCGACGGTGCCGTCCTGCGTGCCGCCGTGGAACAGTTCGGAAGCCGCGAAGGACTGGCTATTTTCGGTACCACCATCGGACGCGTAGACGGCGTCTTTGCGAACAACACCGGCCGCACCCACGACTTCACAGCCCACTTCACCCCGATGGGCATTCGCGACATCCCAGACCACCAGTTCGCCGTCATCCCGTTCTGGATTCCTGGCGACGACGCACTGCGCGCCGAAGTCATCGCCTGGGCCACCAAACTCGGCGACGTAGAAGTTGCTCAAAACCAGGACTACATCGACCTCATGGCACCGGGCCGGTCGAAAGGCACCGGCATCCTCGAGCTGTTCGAGATACTCGGCATCAACCGCGACGACGTGGAGCTCTACACGTTCGGCGACTCATGGAACGACCTGACTATGCACGCTCTGGCCGACCACTCGCATAGTTTCCACCACTCCCCCGCCGACGTGAAAGCAGCCACAGACCGGGTCATCGGGTCAGTGGCTGAAGTCCTCGGCGAGTACATGTAGGGCCTAGCTCCCCTAACGCTCCTGCACGTTGACCGCGACCCAGGCAGTGCCTTCCTTGGGGTCCTTGCCACAGGAATCCACAATCCCGCTGACCGGGCGTTGTTCCAGTTCGACGACGTATTCCGCACCGGGCGTGGTGACGTTGACGGTGGCGGTGGTGTCGTCGACACGCGCCGGCGCAACATCGAACTCACCGTAGCGAGGATTGGCAACCTCGCTGGCGACAGCGACCTCGGCAACCTGTTCCACCGGGGTGAGCGTGCCGCGTCCGCGGTTGCCGGGCACGAAGTAGTCGCCCCGCTTCGCGGCTGTGAGCATCGCGTCGGTGGCCTCCACGTTCATGCGGCCGAAACTGTATGCCCAAGGCATGAGCATCATGGTTGCGGCGAAGCGGTGGCCCTTGATGTGGGAAACCTCCCACACGACATCGTTGCCGGGGCCGAACGGGTAGCGCTCGTGCAGTGCGTTGACCAGCGGGCGACCCTTCACTGCGCAGCAGACATCGCGCTTGGCGTGGGTGCAGATCAGCAGCAGCGGGCGTTCGCGGCGCACTCCACCGTTCTTACCGGGACCCGACAGGTCGAGGTTCAAAATGTCTTCTGGCCCGTCCACATGGAGGACCTCGGTGATGCCTTCGTCGGCGAAGACGAGATAGAGGTGGTGATCCTCAATGTTGCGACCTTCGCGCGTTGGATGGCGGATGAGCAGCAGGGATGCGTCGTATTCGTCGAGGTGTTTGGAGATTTTGGGGGTGATTTCTTCGCCAAGTGCGGCGTTGGAAATCACGTCGCGGGGCCACGGGTCGGGCCACTCAAAGATGACGTAGGTAGCGCCGGGCTTGGCGGTGCCGGGCAGCGGTTCAACCTCAACATCTGAGCAGGGCAATTGTCGCATGTCACCACCATAGCCAAGCTTGGCCTAACTTATTAGATGACCCATTTGAACAACATTCACTTCTGTAACAGTTAGATAACCTTTTGGGTATTTCGCTCTGAGGCTTTTGTTCTGATTCCTCCTGCTGGTTACGGTGGCTTAATGCAAAAAAATTCCGGTTCCTTCCGCGCTGCGGTCGTGGGCGCTTGCGTAGCGACGATCGCTGCCTGCACCGCCTGCACCACACCCAGCTTCGGGGCCGGCGAAACGGTGGCCAGCAGCTTGTCCGCCAGCTCTCCGCGTCTGAAACCGTTGGGCAACGCTGACCCGTCTCCGAAGACGCAGCGCCCGTCGGCACCGTCACAGCTTGTGGTCACCGCGGTCCGTGTTGGCGCACATGAGGGATTCGACCGCGTCGTGGTGGATCTTGAGGGCGACGGGGATCCGGGTTGGTTTGTGGATTACACCTCCACCCCGATGCAGGAGACCACCGGCCAGCCGTTGAAGGTAGCGGGTAACGCGTTTTTGAACATCAACGTCGACGGCACCGTTTATCCGTTTGAGATGGGTAAGGATTCCGATGTTGAGGTGAAGATGGCGGGCGATACTGGCAACGTCATCGACGTGATCAGCGCTGGCACCTATGAGGGCCGTAGCCAGGTCGTGGTGGGTCTGCGCTCTGCTTTGCCGTATTCGGTGCAGGTGTTGGAGGACCCGAAGCGCGTGGTCGTCGACATCGTCCAGAACTAATCGCACCGCTCACCCCACCGTTAGTACACCGCCTCGACGCGCCAGCTGCGTCTGCTCCACACAAGCAACCAGCCTGTGACAGCGCCGTCTGGTCCGCCTTCGCGCCCGACGACTTGCATGCGCGCAAGCCGTCCTGTGGCCCCTTCGGTTTGGGCCCACCATCCTTCGTCCACGGGCCACGGCCCGGCCCAGCCGGTAACCAGAAACCGGCGATCGCCCCAGGCCAGGGCGTACGGCGTGGTTGAGAGCAGCACTTCGGCGGTGACGATGACGGGGGTTGCGGTGTCGTCGATAAGCGCGATGCGCGAGGCGGGGTGCTCGATGCCGCCACCGAGGCGCGCAGGCAGCGGTGCTGGGATTGCTCCGGGCCAGGACAGCTTGTCGACGACCGGCCCCGCCTCCCCGTACGGCACCATCTGCACCCGTTCTGCCACGCCACGGCCGCCGACGAGCCGGGGTTGGAGCACCGCGTCGATGCCGAGTTGGGATTGCACGCGTTCCACGACGCGGCGGGCGGTGTCGGTGGAGGCGCCGTCGGCCCACAGTTCGCCGACGGGTTCTGGGGCGGCGAGTTCGAGCGGTTCCAGGATGAGACTTGTAATTTCACCGGCACCGCCGCCGGTCAGCCAGCCGTCGAGTTGCCAGCGCACCCGGTCGGCGGTCGCGGCCTCGGTGAGTGCTTCGCGGGTGCGCCAGACGCGTTCGACACGGGTGCCGTCGCCAAGTTCGGCCGTCACTTTCAGCCGCAGGCAGTTCCGCCCCGTTTCTTTCAGCCGTTCGTGCAGGCTAGCGGCCAGTGCACGGGCGGCGAACGCGGCAGCATCAACTCGGTCGATCGGGTCCTCCGGAGTGATCGCCACCGCGAGGTCCTCCACGGGAATTTCGGGCGCGACGCGGCGGTCCGGCGTGGCTGCGGCGATCCGGTAGATGAGCATCCCGGACTGGCCGAATCGCGTGGTGACAGCCGCCGGAGGCAGCGCCGCCAACTGCCCGAGCGTGGAAATCCCCAACTGCCCCAACGCCCGCACCGTGTCCATGTCCGCGCCGAGCGCTTCTTCGGCGACGAGCACACCGAGTGGCTGGTCTGCCAGGAACGTCGCCGATTGCCCCTGCGCCACCACGTCAGATGAGCGCGAGGCGATCACTGCGGTGGCGATCTCGTCGGCGGCACCGGCAAGGGCGTCGATGCCGCGGCGCGAGGCGGCGTCGATAAGCATCTCGAGCGCACGGTCCTCACTGCCGTGGAACTTGCCCGCGGCCTCAAGGTCCGCAACGACAAGGCCTGGGCGCAGCACTTCTACGCTCGCCGCGACATCGTCGAGACCCGCTGCAAGTGCTGCGAACATCCGGCCGTCGCGGTCGGCGTTGTCCTCCACCACCGTCAGCTCCGGCGCTGCCGCCTGTGCGTTTCGCACCCGCATCCCACGCCGGATGCCCACTTGGCGGGCTGCCTGCGAGCACGCCTTCACCCTGTGGTGCGCAGCAATCGCAATGGGTTCTGCCAACTCGTCGCCGGACTCCAACTTCGCAGCCTGCACGGGCCAGTCCGGAAACCACAACGCTGCAACCCTCATGTGACCAGCCGCAGCTTTCGCCTATCGACGCCCCGCTCACCACCAGCACCCAACGTCACCCGTGCACTCGCCGGACGGTATCCCTTACCTTCTGCGCGGACATCGAAATCGATCCCGGTAATGCGCCCTGTGCCTCTGCCGATGCCGTGGAATTGCGCGAGCGTGCCCGTCAGCGTGAGCGCCGGCGACGGCACCGCAACGTTGACGCACACAAGCGCCGCTTGCCCTTTCCGGATCCTGGCCAGCAGTGGCCGGGCGCGCACCGGAGACAATTCCAGCGCACTGCGAGTGCGCAGCACCACCAGGTCAAGCCCTTCGGCGAGCACGCCCGCCACCGAGAGGTCGTCGATACCCGGCTCCGGCACCGCGACGACCCGCTCAAGCGCATCTGCACCGATGGCGGCGTACGACAACTCCGGCCACCCCACCACGCCTACGCGCCCACCGGCTTCCACCACCTGGCCGATGAGCTCCACGATCAGCGCGGGTGTGTCACTGACGTGCGTGACCGTCCTTCGCGCCAAGCCACCATTCGGCAACACAGTCGAAAGACCACCGCTGATCGTGAGCACCTCAGTATCAGCCGCAACCTCCTGAGGGACCTCCCCGCCGAGCGCAGCCATGCGCGCACGCAGTTCCGCGATCTGCTCAGCACGCGTCAGCTGAGCAGGCGCTTCACCCGCTTCATGCAGGCGCGCCGCTGCCAACGTAGCTCGAATAGGTGTTCCACTCACGCCAGATAGTATGCACCCCGGGGCCGACACAGGCAACGCTCCTGGTCGAACATGTTTTCTACTCAATCTTCATGAGAATCCGACTTATGGGGCCATACGAATACTCCATGATCTCCTCATTCATAATGCGGCAACGAACGCCAACAGACCCCGGAGCACAAAGAAGGCTCTCGACACAACGGTCCGAACCCCCTCGAACTCCGTCATCGCGCACTCCCCATCGGCCTTCCGCTTGAACAGAGGCCGCGCTTCATACCGAGCCGAAAGAACACACTGCCACACCACTACACGGGACTTGACCACGAACCGTGGCGGCACGTGCACATTCAGGGACAAATTTGGTTGCGTTGAACATGGGGCTCTCTATGGGACCGTCCACTGCTGACGATTAAAAAGAAGGCGAGCTGGCAAACTGATTTTGCCAGATAGCTGACATAACAACGGTTACGTTAATAGGGCGTAAAGCACTCCAGATGGTGGCAATACTTAAATTTAACGTGATACAGAACACATTCCTTGCGGTGTCTGTGTACACTCCGTATGTGAGTCGCCTATCAGGGTGACCTCCCGGGAACCAAGCGGCGCGAAGAGTGGGCCAACTAATAAGGCTCAGCTACACGCCCCAAGCAACACAAGGAGAAACCATGAAAATCACCGGCAAAAGTGAAAATCAGTCGCGTGGGTTCGTCGCACTCGCGATCGGCGCGGTAGCACCTCTTCTTGGAGTAACAACCCCTGTAACAGGAGCTGCCATTGCTGGTTGGGGTATCGCTGCTGTGGCCTTTCCTGTCTCCGCTTTCTTCTTCCATCGAGCGAAAGATGACGACAAAGTGCGCGAGTAAAGTTCCGATTTCATCGCATTACTTCGTGAAAGTCCTGTACCGCACTGATGCGGTACAGGACTTTACTTTGCAAAAAAGATCCAGACACCCTTTTGTTTGAACGTTTATGCCTGCGTCAACTTAACGAGAAACTCGCCTCAGATCCCCCAGCCAAGCACTCCACGACGGGCGCGGCGATCGTCTCACCATCCGTCGCCATGAACCAGAGTTTTGGCAAGCAAGCGAATGTGCTGTGATACGAGAGGTTCAAACGTGCAATGCAGAAGAGTTAAGAGACATAAGAAGGCGGTGGAGCGCCCTGGTAACGTCGCCTTTCATGATCCCGATCAGCGCCAACGAGGTCCGTAGCCGCGTCACTCCGATCCCCACGCCCGCCGTCGTGCGCGCGCTGGGTTCGCTGGCCGTGGGTGGTTCCGTCGGCGTGATGGTGTCCGAAGCACCGCTGGGCATCAAGGCGATCACAGCGCTGGTCTGCGTTGTTGTTGCTATCGCGGTGACGTGGCTGCACCCCTACCGGAAGCAGATTGCGGCGTTTGCTGAGGAGAAAAATGTCAGCAGGGTGCCGTCGATAAGCATGGTTGTGCCACTCATGGTGTGGTGGCTTGTGCTCATGATGGGCCCGCTGGTGCACTGGTCCGCAGTGGCGGGGCTGCTGGTCGGCATCCTTGCGGCAGTGGCGGCGTGGTTGCTGTACCCGCACGTGGACGGCACGCGGCGCCTCGCGTACGCATAGAACTACTAGAAAGAATCTACTCGAAAGGCTTTCTAGTAGACGAGTTTTCGCAGCTCAACCTAGAAACATTCCCTTTCGAGTAGCTTTCTAGTAGCTTTCGAGCTACCGCAAAGGCCCTTCCAAAAGCCATACCGCCCGAGGGTCCCGCGGACCTTTACCGCGCCATTGAATAAGGCCCTCCTCCCGCAGCGCTTTCAACGCGCGGCGGGCAGGCGGGTTCGAAATCCCCAAGGCATCTGCAACCTCCCCCGTAGACATTGGCCTGCCTTTCGCTTGCATGACTGACAGGGCGCTGCCGGCGTGAGGCGGGAGGGAGTCCGCGGTCTTCGGATCAAGCCGTTGAACCGCCTTCAACGTGAGCAGAACACTTCCGCTCGTCTGCTGGTAAATCGGGTCAGCAAAACCCACTCGCCGCATACCTGCGAACATACGGCGGATACCCTCGCCGAGTTCTTGACCAATCCGAAGCTCTGCCGTCACCCGCGCAATGAGAGGATTGCGCGCAAATCGAGCAATAGATTCTGGTCGTGTGGGGTCCACCAAACCGGGAAAGCGCCCCGGACTCGAAACTTCGAGGCGAGATGGATAGATCTCGAACCGCACATGGTCACCAGCCATGCTGTACGACCGGTGAATGACAGCATTTACTAATCCCTCAAGCCAAACGTCGTTCGGGATGAGATTTTCATCCTCGAACAACCCCGAAGCGCCCAGGCGCCGGACTTGCGGCAGCATCCCCTCAATCGCCCGCTGAGCAGCCCCAATTTGTTGTGGCAACGGCCCCTCAAACCGGTCGTCGGCCAAAAGCTGTTGCTGATGCCCCGCGAGCCGCTCATCCTCACCGAACCGCAGAACACGGACATGCGCATTAGGGAAGAACTCTTGCGGGTCTTTACCGAAGAGCAAGAGTGCTGCTGTTCGGGGCCTACCTTCACGGTCGATGAGATTTCTTGCTTTAAGAGCGTCTTCAGCGGAAGAAGAACCAATAACGTTGGCATATTCACCAACGACCTCCATATCGAGATCACCCATACCGACACGGGGCAGCACCGTCGCATCGAACTGTTGCTCACCCTTGGTGTAACGCAGTTCGAGAATGCCGTCTGCATTCAGTAACCGAGATTCGTCGCCGACACGCAGGAAGCAGTCCCCCGACCGCAAATAATGCACATGCTCACTCGGGTCTACATGAAACAGGTAAACCTGCGCACCGTCGCCGATATCGAACGGCTCGATTCGAACGCGCACGGTTGGATCCGTGTGGTCGAGCGATGTTTGTCTCAGATCATTGTCCTGTTTAGGCGTCGGTGCCCCATCAAACTCCCGGTCAGTAATTCCGACAGCAATAATGCCGCCCTCCGCATTTGCCATGCCGACGATGGTTTTGGCGAGATCCTTCGGCTTGATGCGGAAAGACTTTCGCTCGAACCATTGATCTTCCGGCAGACGCAGAAGAAGGCTCGGGTCATCTCGGTAGTTTCTCTCTGGACGCACAGAAGGAATTCTACTCGAAAGGCTTTCTAGTAGACGAGTTTTC
>NZ_KV825899.1:96181-160867 GCF_001835805.1 Corynebacterium sp. HMSC034B08
TTTCTAGTAGCTTTCGAGCTACCGCAAAGGCCCTCGCGCAGGCTCCGCCATTCTCGAAACCCCTGCTGCGAAGTCCGCCGTAGATACGGATAATGGCACGCATGGCTCAAACCTCATCGACATCGCTCAAGCACATGTGGGAAACCCGCCCGCGGCGCATCACGAAAGACCAAGGTGGTCGGGCCGTATTCGGCGGTGTGTGCACCGGTTTCGGTGCCCGCTACGGCTACGACCCGGTGGCGGTGCGTATCGCGTTTGTGCTCACCGGGTTTATTTTCGGCGGTGGCATCTTCGCATACCTGCTGTGCTGGCTGCTCATGCCGCGTCTTGGGGAGGACATGAGCCCGGGCCGGGCGATCTTTACCCGCAAGGATCAGCGCAGCCCCATCGAGCAGAAGGAGTGCCGCACCGGCTGGCTGCTTCTGCTCGGGCTGATCATTTTCATCCCGGCGGCGGCTGACGCAGGCGATAACCGTGTGACCTTTGGCGTGTACGTGATGTTGCTGTTCATGTGGGTTTTCGCCTACGCCGAAAACCCGACGCCACCCGAGCAATGGCGTGACGACGACCTCGTGTGGCGCGACCAGAAACGCCGCCGCGGGTTCAGGCGCTAGCGGTAGCGCTTCGGCACATCCGGCGCGCCGAGCGTGAGCATGAGACGGTTGGCCCAGTTGAAGAAGGCCGACGAGTTGATCACGTCGATGATTGCCAGATCATCCAACCCGACCTCGCGCAGCGCCTCGACGTGCTCGGCACCGAAAGCAAACGGCGTGCGGGTCAGCGCAACCGCAGCCTGGCGGATCGCGTCCCAGGTGTCAGAGCCAAGGTCCGCCTCCACGCCTTCGTCCAGGAGACGGTCGATCGCCTCCGCGTCGCCGCCTTCCTCCTTCGAACGTGCCTGGTGCACGGATGCGCAGTACTCGCAGCCGTTCAAACGGGACGCGACGGTAGCGGCAAGTTCGCGCTCGGCACGGCCCAGGCCACCTTCGGTGTTGTAGAAGATGTCCAGGTCGGTCAGGGTGCGCGCTTTGAGCGCCTGCGGGTCGCGGGCGAGTAGGCGGAAGTACTCCATGCCGATGCGCTCCCGCTTGATCAGGGCGTCGCGCTGCTCGTCGGTGAATTCGGACTCTTCAAGTGGCGCCACCCACGGCTTCCACCCCAGGGAGTGGCTGACAAACTTCTCGGGTGCGACGACCTCCGGTTGCAGGGTCGCCGCTGCGGGAGTCCAGCCCGGGTCGGCGACACCAGCGGCGCGCTCAACAGCAGCATCGCCAGCACCCGAACCACCCGCAGCCGCTCCCCCAGCCAGCACCTGCACACCGTGTGCAACGCGCAGCTGGAACGCAACGAACGAGATGAGTTGGCCGAGTGAGACGATCGCGTCCTCGCTGTAGCCAGCGGTCTGCAGGTGGCCGATCGCAGCCGGGGAAGCGTCCTTCGGGTGGAAGGTCAGCAGGTGGGCGAAGTCGAAGGCGGCGGCGAGTGCGTCGTCGCCGAAGGTGACAAAGTCCCCGCCCGCGTACGGGCCGGTGGACACACCTGCGCGCACCGCGTCTTCGACCACGGCAACGAGCGCCTCGTCTTCGTCGGCAAGCAAATCCGCGTAGAACTCCGCGGCACGCTGTGCACCGGAAATGCCGGCGACGAAGGCGGCGACGGCATAGCGGGTGGATACCGGCAGGGCCTCGATCAGCGCCGGGTTGGTGGGCTCAAACAGGGCCTCGAAGCTGCGCTGGGCGTTTTCTACGGCTTCGGGTCGGCGGCGGCGCAGTTCGGCAAGGTCGGCCGGGGTTTCTGCGAGCAGGTCGATAATGTCGTTAGACAACAAACTCTCCTAACTGTCGGGCACGGAAGACGGTGCCGGGGATGGCATCGATAAGTTCACGAGTGACATCGTCGTGCGGGTGCGAGAACACTTCGTCGGTGGGGCCATATTCCACTTGTTGGCCGCGGCTGAACACACTCACGGTATCCGAGATCTGGCGCACCACTGCCAGGTCGTGGGAGATGAACACGTAGGTCAGCCCTAATTCGCGCTGGAGGTTTTCCAGCAGTTCCAGGATCTGTGCCTGCACGGTCACATCGAGTGCGGAGACGGCCTCGTCGAGCACCACGAGTTCCGGCTCAACGATCAGCGCGCGGGCGATAGCGACGCGTTGGCGCTGCCCGCCGGACAGTTGCGCCGGGGTGCGCGTGGCGAACCGCTCCGGATCAAGCGCCACGCGCTCCAAGTACTCGTTGGCGCGCGCAAGGCTTTCGCGTTTCGACGCCCCCGCGAGGTTGCGCAGTGGCTCCGCCACAATCTCGCCGACCCGCATCTTCGGGTCTAGGGAAGAAAACGGGTTTTGGTACACCATCTGGATGCGGTTGCGGAAGTTGCGCTTCTGCTTCGGGCTCAGCGTGGTCAGTTCCTCGCCGTCGAGGGTGATGCTGCCCTCAGCAGGCTGGTTAAACATGGCGATCGTGCGGCCTGTGGTGGTTTTGCCGGAGCCGGACCCGCCCACCAGCGCATGGGTGGAGCCGCGCGCGACCTCGAAGGAGATATCGGATACGGCGGTGAAGTCGCCGTACTTCACGGCAAGGTTGTCCACGTGCAGGAGGGTGTCGGTGGTGACAGGGGGTCGTCGATACGCATTTGCCACGGACAGCGACGGCACGTTTGCCAGCAGGCGCTTGGAGTAGTCCTGTGTGGGGTTGGTCAGCACTGTGCTCACAGGGCCGTGCTCGACGACGCGGCCGCGCTCCATGATGACCACGTCATCGGCGCGATCGCCCGCCACGGCAAGGTCGTGGGTGATGAAAATGACGCCCAGGCCCAACTCTGCTCGCATCTCGTCGAGCAGGTCAAGGATGGTTTTTTGCACGGTCACGTCGAGTGCGGACGTGGGTTCGTCAGCAATGAGCACCTCGGGCTCGAGCGCCACCGCAGCCGCGATAAGCACGCGCTGCTTCATGCCGCCGGACAACTCGTGCGGGTACTGGTTGTAGCGCTTTTCAGGATCATCGATGCCGACGCGCTCAAGCAGGGCAATTGCTTGACGACGACGCGACGCCGCGTCCCCCACCCCATGAATCTCCAACCCATCCTCCACGGATGCGCCGATGGTTTTCAACGGGTTGAGCGAGTTGTTCGGATCCTGCGGGACCAAACCAATCTTTGCGCCGCGCAGCTCGCGCCGCTCGGCAGCGCTCAGGCTGGCAAGATCCTGGCCCTTAAACCGGATGGAGCCCGCGCGCACGTTGCCGGTGGGACCCAACAAGTCGAGCGCCGCCATGGCGGAAGTGGTCTTGCCAGAGCCGGACTCGCCGACGATCGCGGTCATCTTGCCGGCATCGACAGCAAACGCGATGTTTTCCACGGTCGGCTCGGCATCACCGTACGCAACGGTAAGGCTGTCAACTTCAAGCAGCGGTGTGGTTGCGGTACTCACTTCGCATCACCTTCTGTCTGAATGACCTGGGAGATGTGGTTGGTGGACATCACGGTGGCCACAATGGCCAGACCCGGCAGCAGGATCAGCCACCAGGCGGTGGACATGAAGTCGCGGCCTTCCGCGATCAGCAGGCCCCACTCCGGCACTGGTGGCGGTGCGCCGTAGCCCAGGAAGCCAAGGATGGACAACTGCAGGATTGCGGTGCCGAACTGCAGCGCAGCCAGCGCCAACACTGGGGTCAGCGAGTTGGGCAGCACGTGGCGGAACAACACCTGGGTCTGGGTTGCGCCAGAGCCGTAGGCAGCCTCGACGAAGTCTGCACCGGCAATCTGGATCACCTGCGAACGAGCCAGACGAGCGAACGTGGCCACCGATGTCATACCGACAGCAAACGCCGCCTGCAGCGAACCGAAACCGGTGACGATGATGATGGACAGCGACAGCAAAATGCCCGGGATGGCCAGCAGCACGTCCACGAACCGCATAAGCACGGTCTCTACCCAGCCACGCTGCGTACCTGCAACAAGGCCAATCAAGGTGCCCAGGACCAGGCCGACCACCACGGCGATCAGCGCGCCGAGCAGCGATTGGCGTGCGCCGTAGACCACGCGGGAGTACACGTCGCGCCCCACGGCGTCAGTACCGAAGATGTGCTCACCGTTCGGCGCGAGCAGCGCCACATCCACGCCCTTGTACGGGTCGTAGGTGGCAAACACGCCCGGCAGCAACGCCCACAGGGCAGCGATGACCAGGACGATCAGCGACAGGATCGTCGCCGGCGAGCGCCACCGGCGGTTCTTGCGCGACTTCGCCCGCACGCCAGCGCGCACATTCGCCCGCACGCCAGCGCGCACATTCGCCCGCGCAACAGGATCCGTTGCTGCTTGTGTTGTTTGTGTTGTCATCGGGCGCCCTCCTTCACGGCAGCCTGAGCGGTGCTCTTCTTAGCCTTGTTGCGCTGTTGCCCCGCATCCCGCAGTCGCACATCAAGCACCGGGTAGAGCAGGTCGACGATGAGGTTGATCAGCACGTACGCGGTCGCGGCGATGAGCACCACACCGAGCAGAACCGGCATGTCGCGGCTAGATACCGCGTTGACGGTCAGCGACCCCAACCCGGCGCGGCCGAAGACGGTTTCGGTCACCACTGCTCCGCCGACAAGTTCGCCGAACAGCAGGCCGGCCATGGTGATGGCGGGCAGCAACGAGTTGCGCAGCACGTCGCGCCAGAAGATGCGGGCCTCGCTGGCACCGCGGGCGCGGATGACTTGGACGAATGGTTGGGCGCGGACTTCGTCGATAGACCGGATGAGCACCTGCATCAGCGGCGCCGCCATGGGCACGGCCAGGGTCAGCGACGGCAGGATGAGCCCCTCGAGCGGGGTCGGGTCGACCACGTTGACCCAGCCGAGTTGGAAGGAGAAGAACTGCAGTAGCAGGATCGCGATCCAGAAACCTGGCAGCGACACCATGAACGACGGCAGCGCGCGGAAGAAATTACGCACCGCACCACCACCCGGCAGCGTGGCCACATAGGCGGTCAGCAGCGCGACGATGATGGCAAGTCCTATCGAGGTCGCCGCAAGCGCAAACGTGTGTGGCGCAGCGTCGACGATGAGGTCGAACACCGGCGTGCCCGAGGCAACCGAGAACCCCAGGTTGCCGGTAAACAGCCCGGCAAGGGTGGCCAGGTACTGCTCGACGAGCGGTTTGTCCACGCCCATCTGCTCGCGGATCTCCTCGATCTCTGCCTGGGACAGCCCAAGCGCGGGGTCCGCATAGCGCGCGGCCACGCCGTCCGATGGCAGGGCGGAAAGCAGGAAGAACGCAAGCGTGTAGGCAAGCAGCAGCACGAGCAGCGCCTGCCCAACGCGTTTCAGCACAGTGTTACTCATTTAGTTGTCCTCCCCATCACGGTCGAAGTACACCGAGTAGAAACTCGGGCGGGCCACCGATTCGGTAACAAAGCCCTTCACGTGTGGCGCAAGTGCGTACACCTGCGGCTCCTCGAACAACGGCAGCACGTAGGCCTGTTCTGTGAGGTAGTCCTGCACCGCCTTCGACGCGGCCGCACGGCCCGCATCGTCCGGTGTGGAAACCACCTTCTGCAGCAGTTCCTCGAGTTTGGCATCCACTGGGGTGCCATCTCCTGCGTTGTTCAGCAGCGAGTCGCGGCGGTTCACCGACAAGTGCGACTCAATCACGTCATAATCCGCACGCCCCACCATCGTGTGCATCAACTGCACGCGGTTGATGTCCTTCTGCGCTGCGTTTTGCGTGGCACGATCACCGGCCACCATGTTCAACTCAATGCCGAGGTCACGCAGGTCCGACTGCACCATCGTGACAATCTCTTTCGAGCGCGGCTGCGGCAGCGCGTGGTTGACCGACAGGCTCAACCGCTGCCCGTCTTTCACGCGGATGCCGTCGGGGCCGGGGGTCCAGCCGGCGTCGTGGAGAAGCGCACGCGCACGATCCGGATCGAACGTGTACGCGCCGGGCTGCTCCGCGTAGCCAAGGGCACTCGAGGTCATCGACGACGTGGCCAGCGGGTAGGAATCCGACAGCAGAATGCGGATGATCTCTTCACGGTTGATGCCGTGGATAATCGCCTTGCGTACTCGAATGTCCTGCAGCAACGGGTGGTTAAACCGCATGGCCAATTGGTTGTTCATGCCGTTGGTGGCAGAGGCAACCACCTGCACACCCTGGTCTTTCAGGTGCCGCTCCACTGGCGGAGAGATCGTGCGCGCGGCGTCCGCTTGGCCGGACAGCAACGCGCCGGAGCGGACGGCTTCTTCGGCGGCGAAGGTGTAGTGGATGCCGTCAATGCGCGCCCGGCCCTGGTGCTCGAGCGACGGTGGCGCCCAGTCGTAATCCTCGCGCGTTTTCAGCACGAGGTCAGTGCCCAGCGTTTCACTATCGACGACAAAGGGGCCCGAACCGATCACATTCGCCGCCCCGCCTGGGCCGAAATCCTCGTTGCGCAGCTGCAGGGAGGAATCCGCCAGCAGGCCCGCGTTGTACGAGGACGTAGCCTGCGCAAACCCTGGCGACGGTGCGGTGAAGTGGAAGCGAACCGTGTCCTCGTCGACAACTTCGCCGTAGTCGTAGTTGGAGATCTGCTCCGAGACGTTGAGCAGGCGATCCTTGTCGCCCTGGCCGTAGAGGTCGAAGTTGTCCACGATGTTCTGCGCGGTCATCGGTGTGCCGTCGGAGTAGGTCACATCCGTGCGGATATCGAAGGTGAACACGGTGGCGTCCTCGTTGATCTCCGGCAGGTCGGTGGCAATCCACGGCTGGAGTTCGAGCGTTTCAGGGTCTTGGTAGAGCAACCTGTCTGTTAACTGATTGACCACACCGCCGTTGGGGTAAAACCCGGCAGCCGGCGGGTAGAGGCTGTTAAACCAGTTGGATTCCAGGTAGGTGAGCACATTGTCACCCTCTGCGTGAGATTCAGCGCCACCCCCTGCGGTGCAGCCGCTCAGCAGGGCAACTGCACCTACAAGTACAACTGGGGCCGCGACCGTTTTCTTCGGCACGTTATCGTCCTCTTTTCCCTTGTGGTTTTCGGCACCATACCACTTTTAGACAATTCGGTTCTTTCTTAATAGACTGCGCAGTCTATACACGTTATAAAGATTCATCGAAATCGTGGAGGTACATCGCTGTGGGAGCAGACATCGCCATCGTCGGAGCAGGACCGCGAGGCATCTCCATCACCGAGCGCATCGCAGCCTTCCTCAACGACCGTGGCGCTACACCACTGACGTTGCACATCATCGACGACGCCCAGCTCGGTGCCGGCCGCATCTGGGACACCGAACAAACCCGCACACTGTGCATGAACACCCTGGCTGGCGCGGTAACCCTGTTCACTGAGCCCGGCGCGACCGTCACCGCACCTGTGCTCGAAGGCCCCACCATGTTTGAGTGGATCCAGGCGCTTCGCGGCGAATTCGCGCATCCGCTTATCAGCGACCACCCGCCGGCCGTCCCCAGCACCTTCGACGCTGAAATCCGTGTGACGCGACCTGAATCTAATCCTTCGCGTGCGTTGTATGGCGAGTACTTGCGCTGGGTGTGGCAGGTTGCGCTGGCCGAGCTGCCGGACTCTGTCACCGTGGTTGAGCACCAGTCCCGCGCGATGTCGCTGTACAGCGACGGAGGCCGAGACGCGATCTTGCTTGCGGACGGCACCCTGATCCACGCCGACGCCACCGTGGTTGCCTCCGGCTGGGTGCTGCCCGCCCCGACCCCGGCGCAGCAGGCGTTTGCCAAATCTGGCTTGACCTACATTCCGCCCGGCAACCCGGTTGAGCAGGACGTGGACCGCATCGGCGAGGGCGAGCGCCTGCTCGTGCGTGGCATGGGCATGGGCTTTTTCGACCTCATGGCGCTGACCACCATCAACCGCGGCGGCCGCTTCTTCGAAGACGACACGGCCCGCTCCGGTTTGCGTTACGACGCCACCGGCGAGGAACCCCACTTCATCGTTACCTCTGGCCGCGGCTACCCCTACCTGCCCAAGTCCGAGTACAACTCGCTGCCGCCAAAGGCCGATCTGTCACGCCTGCGCGCCGCTATCGATGCCAACCCTGCCGAGCCCGGCACAGGCACTTTGTCGTTCGGCCGCACCCTGTGGCCAGCGCTCGCCCGCGATGCCTTCGCCGAGTACTACCGCACCCTCGCGCGCGTGCGCCCCGAGGCGCTGAAGGTGCCGCTCGAGGAGATCATCACGCGTATCGACGACACCGACCTGGCCGTCCACGCCTCCCCCGAGGACATCCTGCCGGTCGCCCGCGCCCTGACCGAAGCACTCGAGGGCACAAGCACCGAACCGTTCGACATGGCTGCCTGGGTCGACCCGCCCGCCGGCACGGAAGATCTCAGCCTGGACGAACTCCAGCGCGTGGTCACCGACTCCATGGCGGGCGACATCGCCGAGGCCGTCGCCGCCTGGGACTCCCCGATCAAGGCCGGGCTGTGGGCGATTTCAGCCGGCCGCAAACCCAGCGCCATCGCCACCGAAAACGGCAAAGGCACCCCGGAGGTGGCCCGCTCGCAGTACATGGCGTTCGGTCAGATGGTCGGCTCCGGCCCGCCACTGTTCCGCACGCGCGAACTGCTTGCACTTGCCGACGCTGGCCTGGTGACGTTCCTGGGCCCGCAGCCGGTCGTCGATACGCAAGATGGCGCATTCACCGCGACCAGCCACGGGCGCAGCGCCACCGCGACCGCACTCGCCGACGCGTTCCTGCCTGGCCCGGACATCCGCAACACCAAGGACCCGCTGGTGCGTTCGCTTATCGACGCCAACCGTATCCGCCCCTTCGCCCACACCGCCTCACCTGAAACCGACGATGCCACCCGCCGCGCCGTCCACCCCGACGGCACCTTGGATCCCCGCCTGCACATCGTGGGCATCCCCACCGGTAAGCAGTGGGCGGACACGACGATCTCGCCGATGCCGGGCACGAACCCGCTCATGCTGCAAGAAACCGACAAAACTGCGTTGTCGCTGCTCACCCAGGCGCGCGTGCTCTAGGCCTGTTCTAGGCCGGCACTAGATTAAGCGAACGTGTTATCGTCTACCTACATTCATTCGTTTTCGAGAATTCAGAAAGAGGTTTTTCCTTGAAGTTTGGAACTAAGCTTGCTACTTCTATCGCTCTAGCTTCTGTGCTCGTACCAATGCCAGTCGCTACGTCCGCAGAGATTTCTCAGAACGAGGTTCAGCAGCCAACTAGCACCGGGGCGGGAAATGATGTCCTTGAGGAAAGGATTGCTAAGGCACAAGAGGAGCGACAAGCGCTTCTCGTAATCAATGACGCTGATGAGAGCGGATATTCCGCTGAAGTAGTAAACGGTAACGTTCGCAAAGAAGCGGACACAGTATTTGTAGAAAGCCCGAAGGGCGAAGAAGAAGCTCTGCCCACTTCAAAGACTCTCACTACTGGAGAGAAAGTAAACATCGAATACTCGGTTGAAGGTGACCAGATCACTGCAAAGTATTCAACGAACGTTGATCCAGAGTTAGTCGATGCCGCCCTCATTCAACCTCGGTCTACTGCTGGGTGTGTGGGGGCCATCCTCGTAGGGATCGGAGGGACTACAGCATCTGCAGTCGGAGTCGCCACTGCGCCGCTCACAGGTCCTATTGGCCCTATGATGGCTGCAGCTACCATGGCAACCGCATCTGGTTCTATCGTAACCGCTGCTGATCAGTGCGGATAAATATAAGTACCACGAACAGTAAGGAACGAAATGAGCCTTGGACGCAGAATGCTGATCATTGCGTTGAGTACGAACATTGCCATGCTTTGTTTAGTGAGTGCTGTTCTCCAGATAGTTCTGCCGAACGATGCACCGCAGTGGCTCATCTTTGGAAATATTGTTGTCTTCGTAGCGTGTGTCTACTACACATACAAAGCAGTGACGGTGTGGCCGGATGAAGAAAAGGCAGCCACAATTAGTTGATTGCCAAATTTCCTGGAGCGCTACCCTAAGTCGCGCGCAACCGCCCACCGGGTCAACTGGTGGCGGTTCGACGTCTGCGTCTTGCGCAAAATGTTGGAGGCGTGCGTCTCCACCGTCTTCACCGAAATGAACAGCCGCTCGGCGATTTCCTTGTAGGTGTAACCACGCGCAAGCAGCCGCAACACCTCAAGTTCACGCCGGGTCAGCGAGTCCACCGCCGGGTCGTCCTCCTCCACAACCGGACCAGAGGCAAACGCGTCGAGCACAAACCCGGCAAGCCGTGGCGAGAAGTACGCGTCCCCGCCACGCACCCGCTCAATCGCCTCCGCAAGCTCCTCACCTGCGATGTTCTTGGTCACGTATCCGCGTGCCCCTGCACGGATCAGCGCGATGACATCCTCGGCAGCGTCGGAGACGCTCAGCGCCAAATACGAAGGTCCCGGCGCGCGCTTGAGCACAGCCAACCCGCCGCCGTCGGGCATGTGCACGTCCAGCAACACCACATCCGGGCGCTCCTTTTCGATCCCGCGCACCGCCTCCGCAACCGTGCCCGCCTCCCCAACGATGTCCAGCTGACCGTCGCCTGCGGCAGCCAGTTCGGCCTTCACTCCGGCCCGAAACACCGAGTGGTCGTCTACTAAAAACACGCGCGTCATAGGTCTAACGCTAGTTCGATCTCGGAGCCATTGCCTATCGACGACACCACGTTAACCTCTCCCCCAACCCGCTCAACCCGGCCCACGATGGAATCGCGCAGCCCGTGCCGGTCCGCCGGCACCGCATCCGGGTCGAAGCCGGCACCCCGATCGCGCACAAACACTTCGAGCCTGCCCGCGAGGTGCTCCGCGTAGACGTCGATCGTGTCCACCCCCGCATGCTTTGCGGCGTTGACCATCGCTTCTCGGGCGGCAAGCACGACTGCTTCGGTGCGCTCATCGAAAGGAATGTCCTCGCCCACCGTGACCGGTTGAATCACGACCCCATAGGCGTCCTCCACCTCGCCCGCAGCTTTCTGCAACGCGGCGAAGGTGGTGGTGTGGTTGGACACGGTGTCGTCGAAAAGCCATGCCCGAAGTTCGCGCTCCTGACCACGGGCAAGGCGCACCACCTCGTCCGGATCATCCGCCTGGCGCTGAATCAGCGCCAGAGTCTGCAGCACCGAATCGTGCAGGCGCGAGGCGATCTCCGCGCGCTGATCCGCCACCGCCTTCGCCTCACGCTCCGCGACAAGCGAGTTGGTCAGCTTGGCAATCAGCGGCACCACAAGCACCCCCACACCCAACACCGTCACCAGCACGGAAACAACCACGCCTGCAACCCCGGCGCTCTCCCCAAGCAATGCCACAGCGAGCACCCCGCTCATGATCAACAGCGCGCCTAAAGTCAACGCGGCGATGTTGCCCCACGAATCCGTACCGCGGTCGTACGCCTGCAACGCAATGACCGCACCGACGATGAGCACGCCGATGATGAACACCACCGTGGAACCCGCGCCGGAGGAAATCTGCAGCGACGTCAACGCACCAGCGAAACCTGCAAGCACCAGGAAGATGTCGAGCGCACTCGGGCGCTGCCGCGGCGCGGCACCTTCAGCAACCGGGGTAAACACCCACAGACCTGCGTACAGCAGCACGCCGAAGCCACCAGCGAAACTCGCCGCAACCAAAAACAGACGCACCCATTTCACGTCCACCCCGAGCAGGTCAGCCGCCCCGGACGCCACGCCAGCAATAACGCGGCGGGAACGATCACGGGTCAGCCGAGGATACAACGCAGACATGTCCCCTATCGTTGCACGGCAACCCCCTCAGGCACATCGGGGTAAACCCTGAGATGAAAAATCAGGGTCGTTCCCGATACCGCGCTTGGCGTTGCCTCGCAACAATAGAAGCCATGGAAACCAACACACTGAAGCGCATGTGGGAGACCCGCCCGCCCCGCATCCCACAAGACCAGGGCGGTAAGGCCGTCGTCGGCGGTGTCTGCGAAGGCATCGGTGCCCGCTACCAAATCGACCCAACGCTCATCCGCGTCCTGTTCGTCGTATTGTCAATCGCCTTCGGCGGTGGCCTGTTCCTTTACTTGCTGTGCTGGATCAATATGCCCCGCTTCGGGCTGACCCGCACCCCAGCAACTTCGATCGCCACCCCGAAAGAGCAGCTGACCAAGGTAGAGAAGAAAGAGCGCGACACCGGCTGGCTGCTGCTCCTCGGGCTTGTCATCTTCTTCCCCTCCGTTGCTGTTGCCAGCGACCTGCGCGGTGTTTTGGTTACCTTCGCGCTCTTCGCGCTCGGCTGGTACCTCGCCTACCAGCGCCAGCCAGAGGCACCGGAGGGACTCGTGGTGGGCGTGGAGTCGCAGACAAGCAAAGGCCCTGTTGTGGACACCTCCCACCTGACCGTGCCGGAAGGTTACGAACACCCCGGGCAGAAACCACCCGCATGGGACCCACTCGGCGCGGCACCTGAGCTGTGGCACCTGCCGGACCCTATCGAGCCGGCTCCGGAGCGTGCGCAACCAAAGAAGCGCTACTGGCTGTGGATCCCCGTCACACTGGTGCTAACAACGGCAACGATGTTTGCGCTGGGGGTAACCAGCGAAGTGCGACTTGGCAATTACAGCCGCTTCGGCAGCGCGTACATCACCGTGTACGACGTCGACGAGCTACCAGACCAAATGGGCACCAGCGGCTTCATCGGCGAGTCATACATCGACTTCACCGATCTCGAACCGCTGAGTGAGCCGAAAACGGTCAACATTGCGAACAACATCGGCAGCACCGATATCATCCTGCCGGAAAACGTCCCCGTCGACATCAACTGCAAGGTGAACATCGGCGAGGCCGCATGCCCCGAAGAACGACAAAACGCGGACACAGACAGCGCACTACTGACGATCAACGTGTCGCAGCGCGTCGGATCCGTGTCCGCGTACTACGCCCGCGAGGACGCGGGCGAAGGAAACTGACTTACTCCCACTCGATGGTGGCCGGTGGCTTGGATGTCACGTCCAGCACCACGCGGTTGACGTCAGCCACCTCGTTGGTGATGCGGGTAGAGATCACCTCAAGCGTCTCGTACGGGATGCGCACCCAGTCCGCGGTCATCGCGTCCTCAGATGCGACCGGGCGAAGCACGATCGGGTGACCGTAGGTGCGGCCATCGCCCTGCACACCAACCGAACGCACGTCGGCCAACAGCACGACCGGGCACTGCCAGATCTGGTCATCCAGGCCAGCCTTGGTCAGCTCCTCGCGAGCAATCGCATCAGCAGCGCGCAGGGTTTCCAGGCGCTCCTCGGTGACCTCACCAATGATGCGGATACCCAAGCCCGGGCCCGGGAACGGCTGACGGTTCACGATCACCTCAGGCAGGCCGAGCTCGCGGCCGACCGCGCGGACCTCGTCCTTAAACAGCAGGCGAAGCGGCTCGACGAGTTCGAACTCCACGTCATCCGGCAGGCCACCGACGTTGTGGTGGCTCTTGATGTTCGCGGTGCCGGTGCCGCCGCCGGACTCCACCACGTCCGGATACAGGGTGCCCTGCACCAGGTAATCCACCTTGTGGTCCGACAGCACATCAGCCACGGCGCGCTCGAAGGAACGGATGAACTCCGCACCGATCGCCTTACGCTTGGCCTCCGGCTCGGTCACGCCGGCAAGCTTGTCCAGGAAGGCCTTGCGCTCATCCACAGTGACCAGCTTCGCGCCGGTCGCGGCGACGAAGTCCTTCTCCACCTGCTCGCGCTCACCCTGACGCAGCAGACCGTGATCCACGAACACACAGGTCAAACGGTCACCAATAGCGCGCTGCACAAGCGCTGCTGCCACGGCGGAATCCACGCCGCCAGACAGGCCGCAGATGGCGTAGCCGTCGCCGACTTGGTTACGGACATCGTCGATAAGCTGCTGCGCAATATTCGACGCCGTCCAGTTCTGCTCCAGACCAGCAATCTCCGTGAGGAAGCGGGTCAGCACCTCCTGACCGTGCGGCGAGTGCATCACCTCCGGGTGGTACTGCACACCAGCAAACTTGCGCTCCGCGTGCTCAAACGCAGCAACCGGCGCACCCGGGGTCGAGGCAGTGACTTCAAAGCCCTCCGGTGCCTGCGTCACAGAATCGCCGTGGGACATCCACACCGGGTGCTCATCCAGGCCAGCGTGCAGCACGCCACCCTTGACAGCCATCGCCGTGCGGCCGTACTCGCGGGCACCGGTCTCCTCGACCTTGCCGCCGAGCGCCTGCGTCATCACCTGGAAGCCATAGCAAATACCAAAGATCGGCAGCCCCAGCTCAAAGATCTCCGGATCGAGCTGCGGGGCACCCTCCGCGTACACCGACGACGGCCCACCGGAGAGCACCAACGCCTGCGGGTTCTTCTCACGAACCTCCGCAGCCGTAATAGTCGACGGCACAACCTCCGAGAACACATGCGCCTCGCGCACACGGCGGGCGATCAACTGCGCGTATTGCGCACCAAAATCAACGACAAGAACAGGGCGTTTCTGAGCGGTAGTCACGGCCCAAATACTAGCTGATGGCATATAAATCCGAATATATTGTCCATTCTTCGACGTTTCGCCCCAGAATGATCTGCATGACATTGCGTGCCCCCTCCCCGGTTGAACCCAATACCGACCGCACCGCCGTGTTGTGCATCCTTGGGTCCTGCCTGTTTCTGCAGCTTGGCGCAGCTCTTGCCACGCAGCTTTCCCCCATGCCGGAACCTGGGCGACGAGTTCATTCCGACTACTCATCGCCTCCGTCATCCTGCTTGCAATCTCACGGCCGGCGTGTTGGCGCTGGACTCCCGAACAATGGGGTGCAGCGATCGTGCTCGGAGTGTCGTTAGGCTGCATGAACGGGTTCTACTACGCCGGTATTGCAACTGTGCCACTCGCATCCGCGGTAACCATCCAATTCCTCGGCCCGCTGCTGCTCGCCGCGGTGTTGTCCCGTTCGGTACGCGACGGCATCTCCGTCGGGCTTGCGCTTACAGGTATGGCGCTGCTTGGCGTTGATTCGCTCTCCGGTGAGCCGCTCGACCGCCTCGGCGTGTTCTACATCCTGATCGCAGGCGCTGCCTGGGCGGTGTACATCCTTGCCAACAAGCGCACTGGCCGCCTCATCGCCGGCCAAGGTGGGCTCGCGGTTGCCCTTGCAGTTGGTGGTTTGGTGACGTTGCCCTTCGGTTTCGAAGGCGCACTCGTTATCGTTTCCGATACCAATCTGCTGCTCCTCGCAATTGGTACCGCAATCTTGGCGTCGCTGCTCCCAACATCACTGGAACTGATTGCTATGCGACGACTCCGCCCCCAGGTATTTTCCATCCTCATCTCGTTCGAGCCTGCATTTGCAGCACTCGTCGGATGGCTTGTGCTCAGCCAGGGCCCCTCCCCGCTGAAGCTTGCGGCGATTGCCTTGGTTATCGGTGCTTCCGTCAACCAGACACTCGCCGGCAAGCGACTGCGGCGTCAGGTTTAACGGACCGCAGTGCTGAGGCTGTCCAGAGCCTCGCGCACCTTCTCCGTCGAAGGTGCCTGTGCGAGGCGCTCAGCTGAGCGGTGCAGCTGGTTAATCGAGGCATCAGCAGCAGCCATTGCCTTGTTCACCTGCTCCACCAGCGGTGCGACCTCTTCGCCCATGTCGTTGGTGTTCTCAGACCAACGACGAATCATCTCGAGCGGAATCTTGGTCAGCTCCGTGATGGAGTTAACCTTCAGCTCCACGCGGCGACGGAACGACGAGTGCAAGAACACGGCGTCATCCATGTGCTTGACGTCAGCCTCGAGTGCGTCGACGAGAAGCTGCATCGACTCCTCCACGTTAGCCTCCGTGGAGAACTGTGCGGTCTGTGCGGTGTGCAGACGAGCCAGAGCAATCGCCATACGTGCGTTGGACGTCTTGGCGTAGAGCTCCTGAGCGGTCTCCTCGAGGGTCCTCGCGTTCTCGTCGATAATGCCACGCATCGTCGCCCACACCTGCAGCGGTGCGAGCAGCAGCGTACGCGATGCACCCTCGGTGACCACGTTTTCCATCTCGGCCTTCACGTTGTTGGTCACTGCGTTTTCCTCGACCAGCGTCGCACTGGCCTTGCGCAGCTCCTCAGCAGCGTCCTTAATGGCGGTCTGCACCGTCATGAACTCGTCGAGTTCACGGTAGAGCGTCACGGCAGCCTCGTAGATGTCGCCGGAGCCTTCCGGAAGCGTAAAGCCTGCATCCTCACGTGCCTGGACCTCAGCAGGAAGGACTTCGCGCAGGAATGCGTCGTAGTCCGGCAGCAGCTCCGTAACCTTCTCCGCGCCCATCACTGCACGCTCGCGGCGGCCAACACCGTTGGCCTTCGCCTCGTGCTCAACGATGTTTGCTTCTTGGTAAATACCAGCGGCTGCTTCGAAGTTCTCCGTCATCGGACGGGTACGCACCGAGAGGTAACCGCCGTTTGGCAGCGGCGTAACAGTGGCAAACACGTCGTACGCGGAGCCACTCTTCGCCTTATTACGCACATACGCGGCGAAAGGACGGCCCTCCTCGATGGTGTCCCACATGAGTTTGAACGCCGCACCAGGCATCTCCTCATGACGGATGAGGTTGTGCGGCTTACCGATCATCTCTTCGGCGGAGTACTGCGCGTACTTGATGAACACATCGTTCACATGCGTCATCACACCTTTGGCGTCAGTCACCGAAAAGAAGATGTCGTTCACATCAACTTCGTGGAATGGGCCCTCAGGGGCGTCGCGAAGAATCGTTACACGGCTAGACATAGGTCGATTTCATCCAGTTCTTAGTTACGGATTGCCAAATCGGCTTTCTGGAAAGCTTTGATCCCAGTATAGCCACATTTCGCCATAATTCTTTTCAGTCCACCAATGAGATTCTTCGCACCCCACGGATCGCTCGATGGACCGAAGAGCACGACCTCCAGTGGCGTCGAAGAAGTGAAGTCAGGTTCCTTCCGCACGCTACCTCGCGGAAAACGTGGGTGAGCTGTCTGAGCTTCCCAATACACGCCACCGGCAGCGGCCTCAGTTGCCTTCGTTAATGGGTTGCCAAGCATAACGGCATCTGCACCACAAGCGATGGCTGCAGCAATCTCGCCTGCCCCCCAAATAGTGGTATCCGCAAGAATGTGGACATAACGTCCACCAGTCTCATCGAGGTAATCCCGACGTGCTGCCGCGACATCTGCGATAGCGGTAGCCATCGGGACATTCACCACCGTGTCGGCATCGCCCGAACCGACAATGACACCAGCAACGCCAGCGCGCATCAGGTGGGTCGCGGTCGTGTAGTCATACACACCACCGGCAATGACCGGCACGTCGAGCGAACCGACGAACTCTTTCAAGTTCAACGGTTCCCCACCTTTTTGCACGTGCTCTGCAGACACGATCGACCCCTGAATGAAGAGGATTTCTGCACCTGCGGCGATAACTACAGGCGCCAATTCGCGCACGTTCTGCGGGCTCACGCGCACCGCAACAGTCACGCCAGAGTCACGCACCTGGGCGATACGTTCCGAAAGCAAGTCGTGATCAAGTTCTGCGGCGTGCAACTCCTGCAAGGTGCGCACGGCACGCTCACCTGCCTCGACAAACTCCTGGTACTTCTCAGCCGTATCGACGTTAAAGGGGTCCTCGCATGATTCCACCACCTTCTTCACCGCAGCCTCCAGATCAGCGTGTCGGCCCCACAGGCCTTCCGCGTCAATCACACCGAGGCCACCCTGCTTGCCCATCTCGATAACAAACTCAGGGCTTGCCAACGCGTCCGTCGGATGGGACGCAAGCGGGATATCGAACGTGTAGGCATCAATATGCCAGGAGGTGTCCACATCCTGCGAGGAGCGGGTGCGTCGTTTCGGAACGATCGACAAATCACTCAAGCCGTAAGCCTTGCGGGCTTCGCGCCCAATGCCGATTTCCACGTAGTCACGCATGTTGTGCTGGTTCTCCTACTGGCGGTAGTTCGGTGCCTCGACGGTCTGCGTGATGTCGTGCGGGTGGGACTCACGCAGGCCCGCGGTGGTGATCTGGACGAACTGCTTGGTCTGCAGCTCCTCGATAGTGGATGCGCCTGTGTAGCCCATCGCGGCGCGCAGACCGCCAACGATCTGGTGGGTGATGGAATCCAGGTCACCGCGGAACGGCACGCGCCCCTCAATGCCTTCCGGCACGAGCTTGTCCTCGCTTGCCACATCCGCCTGGAAGTAACGGTCCTTGGAGAAGGAACGCTTCTCACCAGTCAGTCCACGGCCCTGCATTGCACCCATGGAGCCCATGCCGCGGTAACGCTTGTACTGCTTGCCGCCGACAACAACAATGTCGCCTGGCGCTTCCGCCGTGCCCGCCAACATGGAGCCGAGCATGACGGTGGATGCGCCGGCAGCCAATGCCTTAGCCACGTCGCCAGAGAACTGCATGCCACCGTCGGCAATGATCGGCACACCTGCAGCCTTCGCCGGCACGGCCGCCTCGAGGATGGAGGTAATCTGCGGTGCACCAACACCTGCAACCACGCGGGTGGTGCAGATAGAGCCCGGACCGATACCGACCTTGATGGCGTCTGCGCCAGCGTCGATCATGGCCTTCGCAGCGCTACGGGTAGCCAAGTTGCCACCGACAACGTCGACGCGGTCGCCGAATTCCTTCTTCACACGAGAGACCATCTCAAGTACACGGTTGTTGTGTGCGTGCGCGGAGTCGACAACGAGCGCGTCTACGCCCGCCTCAACGAGCAGACCAGCGCGCTCAAATGCGTCCTCACCGGTACCGACGCCAGCAGCGACAAGTAGACGGCCGTTCTCATCCTTCGAGGCGTTCGGGTACTGCTCGCTCTTGACAAAGTCCTTCACCGTGATCAGACCGGCAAGCTTGCCTTCGGAGGTCACAATCGGAAGTTTCTCCACCTTGTTGGCGGATAGCAGATCGAGCGCTTCCTTCTTGTCCACACCCTCCTGCGCTACAACCAGCGGCATCGGGGTCATGACCTCTGCAACCTTGCGCTGAGCATCCGGCTCGAAGCGCATGTCGCGGTTGGTGATGATGCCAACAAGACGGTCAGAACCGTCAACTACAGGAAGGCCCGAGATGCGGAAACGGGCGCACAGTGCATCGACGTCGGCGATGGTCATATCGGGGGTGGCGGTAACCGGGTTAGTCACCATGCCGGATTCCGAGCGCTTGACCACATCGACGTGCTCCGCCTGGTCCTGAGCGCTCAAGTTACGGTGCAGCACACCGATACCGCCCTGGCGCGCCATCGCGATCGCCATACGGGATTCGGTCACTGTGTCCATCGCCGCCGAAATAATCGGCATGCCGAGACGGATATTGCGGGTGAACTGGGCTTCGGTGCTCACCTCAGATGGAACAATGTGGGACTCCGCCGGAAGCAGCAGCACGTCATCAAACGTCAGCCCCCTCAGCGCCACCTTGTTCGGATCGTCGCCACCCGTCCATACTCGTGCCTCAGACATCGACATGTTCTCCTCTCCCGCGCGATTGTTTTCAGCAATGATATAACGCCGCGCAAGCTCTGGGGCTATGCGGGGATGACGCCCTGATTGGCCTAGCAAGCGGCCACTTAATAGGCTGGGCACCGTGAATTACGACGACATGATGCCGCTGGACCCGTTCGCGGACGACCCAAACGATCCGGCGTCGTTCATCGAAGACGATGAGATCGTGGAGCCCCTCTCCCCTGAGGAGCGCGTCGCCGTCATCCAGGACCTTGCACACGTACGCGACGCACAACGAATGCTGAAGCCGCGCGGAATTTTGGGCATCCATTTCCTGTGCGAGGACTGCGACCAAATGCACTACTACGACTGGGAGATCATGGAACAAAACATGATCGCCACCCTCAACGGGGAACTTCCCCCGGTGCATGAGCCCAGCGCGCAACCGAACGTCACTGCGTACGTTCCGTGGGATTACGCGATGGGCTACCTCGATGGTCTCGAGGCACGCTAGCTAGAAATTTTCCGACGAGCCCGCCCCGCCCGGCACTACCGGCGCGGGCGTTGCTGCGTACCGCGATGCAGAATCGACTGGATTCGACGGGACATTATCGCGGACCGTCGGCCGTGCTGGCGGCTGATCTCCTGGGATCGGAGTTTGCTCGCGCGAATCGGACGGCTCCACCACCGTCGGTCGCGGTTGCTCCTGCGGCTGGCGCGGCGGCAAGCTCCCGTTCGAAGGCGCCACGGCATCCGACCCCGGCGCCGGTGCCCCAGCCGGCGGCTGCGCATTCTCCGGAGCAGGCGCAGGGTTCTGCTCCGGCGCCGGCGCAGGCTGCTGCACGCTCGGCGGAACTTCAACTTCATGGACCTCCACCACAGTCGTGGTTTCAGTAACCGTGCGTGGCGCTGGCTGCACTACGTCTTCACCGTTACGCGCCTCACGCATCTTGATACCTGCCATAAGCCCCCTAGCCTGCTCAAGCAGGCTTCGGGCGGCCTCCATATCCCCGCTTTGGTTCGCTGCCTCCAGCTCGTCGAGCGTGGTTGCCAACTCCACCATCGTGGTTTCGTTCGCGGAGCTCTGCGTGCCATACACCGCAGCGCCAGTGCCGACGATAGCCACAGACGCAGCTGCAGCACCGACCACACCTGCGACCCATGGGTTGGCGGTCCGGCGGCGCGCGCGGGCGTCGTCAAGCGATGCAACCGGCGCAACCGGCGCAACCGGGATCACCGTGGGAGCCGCTGGCATCGGGCGATCGACGTCCTGCTTTAGTCCAAGCAGCGCCGCAGCCAGTGGGTCACTGCCGTCACTGGGGTCTACACCACTCGAAAGCGCATCAAGAAACGCATCGTCGCGAACGCACTCTTCTCCAAAGTCGCCGCCACCAAAATCACGCGTCATGGCCTGAATGGTCTCCTTCCAACTGCTCACGCAACTTGGACAGCGCCCTATGCTGCGCGACACGCACCGCACCTGGAGTACTGCCCACTACCTCTGCCGTTTCTTCCGCCGAGAGGCCCACAAACACTCTCAGAATCACAATGTCGCGAGCCTTATCACTTAATGAATCGAGTAATGCGCGAACTTCGTTACTTCCGTCTGCAACAACGGCTGCATCCTCCGGCGTGAACGCAACAACCTCCTGGTCAGGGACATCTTCAGTAGGCGTTGTCTTGTCACGCACCAGGCTGCGGTGCGCATCGGCGACCTTGTTAAACGCAATGCCGTACACAAACGCCATGAACGGCCGCCCGGTATCCACGTAGCGGTCGATGGACGTCGCTACCGCCAAGCAGATCTCCTGAGCGACGTCCTCCGCAGTCGGCATGCGCCCGCCTCCAATGCGCGCCCTGGCGTAGCGCAGCACCCGTGGATGGACGATGGCAATCACACGCTGGAGAGCACGCGCATCCCCTTCGGCGGCACGTGGAACGAGGGTGACAAGTTCATCTTCCTCGTCACCCGCTGTCGCGCCGGTATTGCCAATCACAAGCAAACACTATAAACACTCATTCCCCCGCCATATGAGTTACCGACGCGTATCCAAGAATTCACCAACCTTTAACTCTTGCCATTTTCCCTGCGAATTGCGCTTTTATTCACAAGAGCCTCCGAGAAACGCCCGTGCCGTAACCGCGCGGCAACCCTTTGTTCACCCACCGCCGGAACACTGCACTGCTGGTTGTGTACATCACGTTTTCCACGGCAAAGGAGATCTCACACCATGACGTTGCCACAGCAACTCCCCGGCCCCAATGCAGACTTTTGGGATTGGCAGCTTCACGGCGCCTGCCGAGGCGAAGCCTCGGAAATCTTCTACCACCCCGAGGGTGAGCGGGGCCGCGCCCGCACGCAGCGTGAGAATCGAGCGAAGGCTATTTGCTTCAACTGCCCGGTGCTTACCCAGTGCCGCGAGCATGCCCTGCGTGTGGCCGAGCCCTATGGCATCTGGGGCGGCATGAGTGAATCTGAGCGCTCCACTGCCCTGCGCCGCGGCCTTGGCAGCGTGAAGTACGTCGCCGCCGTCAAGTAAGCGCATGACCGAAGAATCACGCCAAAAGAAAAACAGTGCCCTACCGAAGTGGGGCACTGTTTTAGCGTATCGACGACACCCTAGTGGGCGTGTGCGTGACCTTCCTCGCCGTTTTCGGCCGGCTTGGTCACCACGGATACCTCCGTGGTCAGCACCATGCGAGCCACGGATGCGGCGTTGACCACAGCGTTGTGGGTCACCTTCACCGGGTCGATGATGCCCTGGTCGATGAGGTTGCCGTACTCGAGCGTGGCGGCGTTGAAGCCCTCGCCGTTGTTCATCTCGGCAACCTTGGACACGACGACAGCGCCGTCGAGACCAGCGTTGTCGGCGATCCAGAATGCCGGCTTGGACAGTGCACGTGCCACTGCCAGCACACCGGTCTTCTGCTCGCCTTCGAAGCCTTCAGCAAACTCCTCGAGCTGCTTGGCAATCTGCACCAGTGCGGAGCCGCCGCCGGCGATGATGCCTTCCTCTGCTGCCGCGCGGGCAGCGTTGATGGCGTCCTCGACGCGGAGCTTGCGCTCGTTCTGTTCGGTCTCGGTCGCTGCACCGACGCGCAGCACCGCGACACCACCGGAAAGCTTGGCCAAGCGCTCCTCGGCCTTTTCCTTGTCCCAGGTGGAATCCGTGGTTTCGATCTCGCGGCGGATCTGCTCGCGGCGCTCCTCGACTGCCTCTGCGGTGCCGGCACCGTCGACGATGACCGTGTCGTCCTTCGTCGTGGTTACGCGGCGTGCGGAGCCAAGGTGGTCCAGGGTGGCGTCCTTGAGGTTGATGCCAACCTCTGGGTCGATGACGGTCGCGTCGGTGACAACAGCAAGGTCATCCATGAACGCCTTGCGGCGCTCGCCGAAGTACGGCGACTTCACAGCAACGACCTTGATCACCTTGCGGATCGCGTTGACAACGAGCGCCTGCAGCGCCTCGCCTTCGATGTCCTCGGCCACGACGAACAGCGGCACCGACTCCGATGCAACCTGCTCAAGCAGCGGGAGGAAATCCGGCAGAGAGGAGATCTTGCCGCGTACGAGCAGCACGCGGGCGTCCTCAAGCACGGCCTGGCCGGCATCCGGATCGGTCATGAAGTACGGGGAGAGGAAGCCCTTATCAAAGGAAATACCCTCAGTCAGATCCACGTAGGAATCAATGGACTGAGACTCCTCGACGGTAAGCACACCGTCTTTGCCCACCTTCTCCATGGCACCTGCGACCATCTCACCAACCTCAGGGTCGCGAGAGGACACGGTGGCCACGTTGGCGATCTCAGCGGACGACTTCACGTCGGTCGCGCGAGCCTTGAGCTCCTCGACGACCTTGTCGGCTGCCGCCTTGATGCCCTTATTCAGCTCGATCGGGTTCGCACCAGCAGCCACGTTGCGCAGCCCTTCGGCGACGAGCGCCTGGGCGAGCAGCGTTGCGGTGGTGGTGCCGTCACCTGCAATGTCGTTGGTCTTGACTGCGACGGACTTCACCAGCTGCGCACCGAGGTTCTCAAACGGATCCTCAAGGTCAATGTCGCGGGCGATGGTCACGCCGTCGTTGGTGACGGTCGGGCCGCCCCAGGACTTTGCAAGCACAACGTTGCGGCCACGGGGACCGAGGGTGACCTTCACCGCGTCGGCGAGCGTGTTCACGCCGCGCTGGATGCCCTCGCGAGCTTCCTGATCAAATGCGATGAGTTTTGCCATAGCGTTTTACTTACTTCTCGACGACGGCCAGCAGGTCACGAGCGGACAGCAGGAGGAACTCCTCGCCGCCGTACTTCAGCTCGGTGCCGCCGTACTTGGAGAAGATAACCGTGTCGCCTTCCTTCACGTCCACGGCGATGCGGTTGCCATTGTCGTCGAGACGACCCGGGCCAACAGCGATGACGACGGCTTCCTGCGGCTTTTCCGCCGCGGAATCCGGAATAACCAGGCCGGAGGCGGTGGTGGTTTCAGCCTCAGCGATCTGGACGAGGACCTTGTCCTCCAGCGGCTTGATGTTGACGTTTGCCATGATCAAAAACCTTTCATTGGTGAATGATTCAATAGTTCAGGTCTCACGAGGCGCAGCCGTCGTCGCGGGTGAACAACTGTGCTTCACACAACCTGCCTTAGCACTCTACCTATGAGAGTGCCAGCCAACAACACTGGTGGCGTTTAGCGGTTTTTCACCGCGTTACGCCACAGCTCGAACTCTTCGGGATTGTCGTTGCGGAAGTTTTCCACCGCACGGATCGCGTTGACAACCTCTTCGACCGTGCCTTCGCTGATGCTGCCGCCCCCGCGCGCCGCGAAGATCACCGGCCCGCAGATCGACCGGGTGGGATCCGTAAGAAACTCCGGGGTGTCCGTCTCTGCAGTGTTACGCGCAAGGGACGCAACAGGGTTCGGCTCCGCTCCGACAATTCCAGCGTCAACCCGGTAAATCGCGTGGAACCGGTTGCCGTCGCGGTCAAACGCCACGTCCACAACTCCATCGGTTCCGCCACCGAGCATCTCGCGCGCAGAGTCCTCATCGAACACGATGCGACGGTACGTCAGATCTGGGTTGACGAGCAGCCCGAAGCGTTCGCGTTCGGCCTGCTCTTGGCTAAATTGCTCGGTGGTCACGGAGGATTTCCTTTCACGGGATACAGTTCAGGTGCTCAATATAGCCCCACCCTGGTGACCTCGCTCGGCGAGCGATTACACGAGCGGAACCTCTACCTCGAGCGACGTGTCCGTGCCTACACCCAAATCAGACGGCGTGGCCCCTTCGTGGATGAGCTGACCCGCAAGCGCTGCGATCATCACACCGTTGTCGGTGCAGAGTTTGAACCGTGGCACACGCAGTTCGATGCCGTGGTCGTCGCAACGCTGCTGCGCGAGTTCACGCAGACGACTGTTGGCCGCCACACCCCCGCCGAGCAGCAGGGTGTTCGCGCCGGTGTCCTCGCAGGCCATGATCGCCTTGGCGGTAAGCACGTCGCAGACTGCCTCCTGGAAGGACGCGCACACGTCCTCCAGCGAGATCACGCGGCCCTCACGCTCGGCGGCCTCAACGTGGCGCGCGACCGCGGTCTTCAGCCCAGAGAACGAGAAGTTGTAACGGTGTTCGCCGCGCAGATCCTCCGCACGCGACAGCGCACGAGGGAAACGCACCGCATTCGGATCCCCCTGCGCAGCTAACTTGTCGACGACCGGACCACCCGGATAGCCCAACCCCAGAAGCCGGGCCACCTTGTCGTAGGCCTCACCAGCAGCGTCGTCGAGTGTGGTGCCGAGTTCCTTCATCGGCTTGCCTACCGCGTCGACTTCAAGCAGCTGCGTGTGCCCACCGGAGACCAGCAGCGCAATCGAGTGCGGCAGACTCTCCCCCTCGAGGTTGGCCACAGCGACGTGGCCGCCAAGGTGGTTCACGCCGTAAAAGGGCACGCCCCAGGCGGCGGCGTATGCCTTCGCGGCGGAAGCGCCAACCAGCAGTGCGCCTGCAAGACCGGGCCCGATCGTGGCTGCTACGGCATCTGGCTTCTCAATACCAGCGTCCGCCAGCGCCTTTTCCATCACCTGCGGCATCGCCTCCAAGTGTGCACGGGAGGCGATCTCCGGCACCACACCACCAAAGCGGGCGTGCTGTTCCATCGAGGACGCGACGACGTCGGCAAGGATTTCCATCGTGCCGTCGTCATGAAGGTTGATGATGCCTACGCCAGTCTCGTCGCAGGAGGACTCGATACCGAGGACAATCATTGCTTACACCCTTTCGCTCTTGCGCGGGCGCGTCATGGTGTACGCGTCCATGCCGGAGGCCTGATAGTAGTTCTTCCGCACGCCGGCGGTGAAAACTCGAAACGTTTATACAGCGCGATCGCGGGCTCGTTATCCACCCGCACCTCAAGATAGACCGGACCATCCATGAGGTCAGCGGTGTGCATCATCTGGTCCATCAACGCCCGGCCCAGGCCGCGGCCCTGCTGTTCGGGGTCCACCCCGATGGTGTGGATTTCAAACTCTGGGTCGTCGCGCGGGCCCAGCATTGCAAGCCCCGCGTAACCAAGCATCCGGTCTGCTTCAAACGCACCGAGGTAAAACGTGTGGGGCGCAGCAATCTCTGAACGAAATGCTGCCTCCGACCACGGGTTATCCCCGGCGAACAGGACAGCCTCTATCGCTGCCGCCGCGGCCGCATCGCCGACTGTCAGTTCACGGAACTCCATCACGGCAGCGCGGGCGACTTCGGAGCTTGCTTCGGTGGCACCGCATCCGGCCGACGCAAATACAGCGGGACGAGAGGCTCCGGGGTGGCGCTCAGATCCGCCACGGCAACCAACCCAGCCGGGGTCGGCGCATGGTACGCAATAGTGCCTGCTACGACCGTGACCTGCTCTGCAAGGTTGTCGGGCACGCTCAGCACGTCCACCTGCTCCACTGGCAGATCCGCCGGCTTACATACCTCGGGGCCTGCAACACGGGCACCGTCGTTGTACCGGGCCCAGTACACCTCGCGGCGGCGGGCGTCGGTCACCACAAGCACATCGCCTTGGCGGTCTACCGCTACCGCATCGTGGGTGCATACCCCATGCACCGGAATGCCAAGCGCCTGGCCAAGCGCAGAGGCGGTGGCCATCCCGACACGCAAACCGGTAAACGGGCCCGGCCCGCAACCGACAACGATGGCGTCGAGGTCGGCGAAGGTGAGCGAGGCTTCGTCGAGAAGCACCTGCACTGTCGGCACAAGCTGCTCGTTGTGCGCACGCGTAGCAACGGTTGCCTCAGCAAGCGTTTTCGCCGCCTCGGTATCCACGACACCTGCGACCAAATCCGTAGTCGCCGTGTCGAGGGCGAGCACCAGCATTACTGGCCCATCCCCAGAGCCCACTGGCCCTTCGTGTTGTAGAACGGCATTGCGGTGTTCAGCGGGAAAGTCTCCGACTGCGGAACAGTGCAGATGTCGACCTTCTTCAACTCAACCGGGTCGATCAGGGCAGTCTCACCCTCCGCTGGGATCAGCAGCACGTAACCCATCTCGCCGTTGAGGTCCACATCCTCATCCGTCAGCGCGAAGGCTTCCTTCTTCGCCTTCACCAGCTCCTCCGGCTCGCCTGGGCACAGCGTGGTGTACCCCATGTACTCGTTTGCGTCGTACACCCTGGACGGGTCAACGAGCTGCGCGGCAACCACGTCACCGCCCGGACGGGTCTGCAGCAACGCACGCGTCAGCGAGTTCGTCGGCTTCACCTCGTCCACAGCGTTCGAGCCACGGGACTGCGGAATGAAGATGATCCCGATCAGGATCACCAACCACAGCACCGCCGCAAGAATGATCCAACCACGGGCTTTGCTACTCGTTTTCAGCATGGGTGTAAGCCTACATCCCCTCCACGACACGCCAGGAAACTATCCTGCCCTCAGTCTCCGCGAGAGTCTCCCGATCCAACTGCACGAGAATGTGGCGCGCCCCCAACTGCTCCATCAAACCGCCGCCCCATTCTGCGACCACCACGGCATCTTCCAACTCGGTATCCAGGTCGAGCGCATCGAGCTCACCCAGCGGATCGTCGCCGAGACGGTAGGCATCCACATGCACCAACGCGGGCCCGCCCACAGTGGAAGCGTGCTGGCGCGCGATGACAAACGTCGGGCTGGTCACGCGTCCCTTCACCTGCATGCCACGCGCAATACCTTGTGTGAACGTGGTCTTGCCGGCGCCGAGCGGGCCATCCAGGATCACTAGATCCCCCGCCTCAAGTGCTGCGCCGAGCTCCTCACCAAGCTGTTGCGTATCGACGACCCCCTCACACACCCGCTTTCCTTCACACGCAAACGTGTCCTTCACTTACTCCTCCCCTACATAGGTGCGAAGCGTTCGGCCCTCCGGCGCGCACACAACCTCATAGTTGATCGTGCCGGCGGCCTTAGCCAGATCAGTTGCGCTGCGACCACCCGCACCGAAGATGATTGCCTCGTCGCCTGCCTGGACGTTGTCCTCGTTTGCGCCGAGCCACACCACAATCTGGTCCATGCTCACACGCCCAACCTGGGTGTAGGTCTGGCCATTGATGGCGATCTCCAACGCACCCTGCCAGCTACGGTGCACGCCGTCTGCATAACCGGCCGGAATCACTGCGGTGTAGCCGTCCTCGGGTGCTTCCCAGGTGCGTGCGTAACTGGTTACTTCGCCCTGCTTCATCGGCTTAACCGCGATGACCTGTCCCACCCACGTCATCGCCGGTTTCAGGTCGTGGTCAAGCCCCGCCACTGGTTCGAGCCCGTACAGGCTCACGCCGGGGCGCACCATGTCAAAATGCAAATCCTTGCGCGTCCAAGTCGCTGGCGAGTTCGCCATGTGGTTTCGCTCCACACGCAATCCGGCCGCACGCGCCGCCTCGATCGCCTTGCGGAAGTTCTCCGCCTGGAAATCCGTGTAGGGGTCGACCGGGTTGTCGGCGCACGCCAGGTGCGTCATCAAACCAGCAACCTCAATCTTGCCGGCCTGCTCCGCCTCAAACGCCATCTTGAACGCCGCTTCCCACTCCGGTTCGTCGATACCGGAGCGGTGCATGCCCGTATCCACCATGAGGTAGACGGTGCGGTGCGTGGGTTCGTCGATAAGCAACTGCAAATGGGCAACACTCGGCGCGCCAAGATCGATGCCCTCCGGTAACTCCTCGTGGATACTCCACAACCAGGCGAGCACAGGCTTCTGTGTGACCTCACGGACACGACGAGCCTCAGCCAACGTGGCCACGCCGAACGCATCTGCGCCATTGCGATCCATCACCGGAACACACTTTTCGACGCCATGGTTATAGGCGTCCGCCTTCACCACACACATGAGTTTCGCCTCGCCTGCCTGCTCTTTCAGACGGCGAGTGTTGTGCGCAATCGCACCTAAATCAATCGTTGTACGGAGCGGAAACATACGCCCCATTGTGCACCACCTACAGCAGGTGCACGACACCCAGCACAGTCAGCATTACTGCCACAGCCCACGTCGCGGCTGCCGTCACCTGCTGCGGGTGGCTGCGCGCCCACGCAAACCCCCTGCCTGCGAGACTTTCAGGACGAGCGCGCACCAACCCGACCAGCAGCGCACACAGCGTTGGCAGCGACAACGCCACCGAGGCGTACAGCGGAATCGCCGCGTAACGCACCTGCGCGTCAATACCCGAGGCGGACAGCAACGCAAGCCCGCCGAAAAACGGTCCCGAGGTTGCGGACTGCACCAGCCCCAAGACAAAACCCGTCAGCACCGTCAGCGGACCGGGCGTGTTCAGGTGCTGCATGATCTTCTGCGTCAGCGCCTGGTTGTCACCGCCACGCATGGCAAGCACCGCCGTCAGCAAACCCGTTGCGATCAGCAACACACCGAAGACAGGGCCGTTGACAAAACGTTCAACGGCGGAGCCCAACCCGTCGAAAATGACAAGCATCAGCAGCGCAAGCCCCGCCACCCCCAGCCAGTCACCGGCAATCAGCAACGATGTCGTCTTGGCGTAGCGGCCGTTTCCCCGTGGCACCGCAATACCTACTGCAACGATGACCCCGATGAGCAGAAGGTTCACCGAATCGACGAATGCGAGCTGTAACGCGCCGAGCATCCTGCCTCCTGAGTAACCCCGCCTGCAACGATGGACTCACCCTAGTCCAGACAAAGATGCAGTAGGATCGTCGGCGTGTCTGCGAAGCTAAAGAAACTCTCTGACCTGACCAAGCGTGGCCCCCACCGCGTCCTTGAAGGCGACTTGGGCTACACGGGCCTGCCCGGCAAGGTGTACACCCCTGCCGAGGGCAAGAACCTGCCCGCTGTCGCGTTCGGCCACGACTGGACGAAAGACGTCGACGACTACCACGGCACACTGCGCCACCTGGCCAGCTGGGGCATCGCAGTCGCAGCACCCAACACCGAAACCGGGTTTAGGCCAGATCACCGTGGCTTTGCTGCAGACCTGGAGACGAGCCTGCAGATCCTCGCCGGCGTGCGACTGGGCAACGGCAACATCTCTGTCTCCCCAGGCAAACTCGGCATCGTTGGCCACGGCATGGGTGGTGGCGCCGCAGTGCTTGCGGCGGTAGACAACCCGAAGGTGAAGGCTGTGGCGACGGTGTACCCGGCAAACGTCGCACCGTCCGCGGTGGAAGCAGCCCGTGCGCTCTTCGCCCCCGGCATGGTCATCGGTCCCGGCGAGGACGGCGATTCCTTGTTCGACCCGGGCAACCCCGCAAAGCTTGCCTACAACTGGGCGGGCGATGTGGTCTACCGCGCGCCGAAGAAGGGCGATCAGCAGTCCTTCTCCGAAGACGGCATGATCAAGCGCATCCTCGGCGTGGGCAAGTCCGACCGTTCGCTGCAGGAAACCGTGCGCGGCTTGCTCGTGGGCTACTTGCTGCACGTGCTAAACGACGAGAAGGCCTACGCCGGCTACGCGGAAGCCGACGCCGAAGGCTCTGGCGTGGTCTCCCTTTCTGGCGAGAAGCTCGCCAAGGCCGCGGGGCTGGCCCGCGACAACGCCGGTTTCTCCCTGTTCTAGGGCGGCGCGCTTCCGCGAGGTTCTCACTCGCGGGTTAGGCCTCTTCGCCCACGCCGGGCTGCTCCGGCGGAGTCCCCCGGGCCTGGCTTTGCAGCACCGCATGCACCTGCGCCCTTCTTGCGCGACGCGCCGCAGACACACGCGAGCGTTCCAAGGTGTAATCCCCACGCGGCGCGACCGGCTTCGGCCGTTCCATCGTCTCGCGCGCTCTGGCGTAGTGCTTCGCAGTTTGTTCCATCTTGTTCTGGTGCTCGCGCATCATGGCCTCAAAATCAGCCATGCGTTTTTGCGTCCTACGTTGGAACTGGAGCACAAACAACTCGTAATCCATTGGTTACCACTCCCCCGTTTTCTTCATTGCCCACGGATCCTGCCCGCCCTGAGCGCCTGATTGTGCCCCGTCTGCGCCACCTACGGAAGCAGCCGTTGTATCGACGTGCTGTGCCTTCTTCGGCGGTGGTGGCGGCTCTTGCACCTGCGACAGTTCTGGCGGTGGGGCGATAACCCCATCCTTAGTCGGTGTCGGTGCAGGTGCAGGCGGTGGCGGTGGCGGTGGCGCCGGTGCTGGAGCAGGTTTCGGTGCTGGTTTCGCCGGCGGTTCAGGCTCCGGCTTCGGTGCTTCCTCCGGCGGGCATTCCACCTCTCCTTGTGCGAGGTCGAGCTCAACGCCCAGCTTCAGCCCCACATCGACCGAGATATTCACGCCGGCGGCCACAGTGCCGACCGAGGAGCTTGCAACCGTGTCGCATGGTTTCTCCACCGCAGGCTCTGGCTGGGTTTGCGCCGCCTCACCAGTGCACTCGGCAATGCTGTCGAGGCACTCCCGGATCACCCCATTTCGGTCCGTGGTCGTTGCCGTTGCACACCGCAGCGCTTCGATGATCACCTCTACGGCGATCTCCACAATCTGAGTGATCCCGCAACGCTGCGCGATTTCGAACACACGGCGCGCAGGTTCCAAGATCGCACGAATCGCCATATCAGCTGAGCGCACGATCGCTTCTATCGCCGAAGAGCACTCTCCAATACGCTGGCCTACCTGCTTGACGTGTTCAAAGTGGTCGGTCTCGCGGGCTTCATTTCGGCACTCCCGATCCCGGATGCCCACCTCTTCAAACCATCCGCTGTTATCTGCCGTGCACGTGCGCGCTGGCGTATCCGGACGCCCACAACTCAACGCCAATTGCAAGCCGATCTGTGCGAACACCGAAAGGTCGAGCCCGTTGATACAGGAGGACTCGGACATCAACTCACCGGCAAGGCCTCGCACGGCATTGCGCTGGTGTTCTGGCACCTCAGGTGCAACCTCGACCGCTTCGACGAGGGTGCGGACATCATCTTGCACTGTCGGCATCATGGCTGCTCCACCCCCTCAAGTACCTCGGCTGCGAGTGCATCGGCGGCCACGATGTCGTCGGTAAGCGCGAGCACCTGCTCCCAGTTCTCGCTACGGACCTCTAAAAACCGCTTCGACGTACTGTGAAGCGCCTCAAGTGCCTCAGCAACACGCCGGCCTTGCTCCGCGAAGCCATCGCCGAAAGCAGACGGGTCCACCGTGATGCGCCTCGTGTCGAGGTCGTGCGCCGCAGCACGGTACGCGTTAATCGCGGCACCGTACTGCGTTCGAACATTGTCAACGTCAACGTCGACAGCACTGACATGTCGTGTCATTTCCCACCCCTGAAAAGATTCCAGTCCAACTATTTCTACTTAGTTAGACTCCCCCAACGCCCCGGCGGTTCCCTGCCGGGGCAAAAAACTTCTTACTCAGAAGTTACACGGCTGCGACGACCGCCGCGAGCTGTCCGGCAACCTTTCGTGCCTGTTCTTCCTCAGCTGCTTCCACCATCACGCGGAACAGCTCCTCGGTACCCGACGGACGCAGCAAGACACGACCGGTATCGCCCAGCTCCGCTTCAGCTTCGCGGATCGCGGCGGTAACGGATTCGTCGTCAAGAATGCGCGACTTGTCTGAGACCGGAACGTTGATCAGCGTCTGCGGCAGCACGGTCATCACACTCGCCAACTCAGCGAGCGACTTCCCGGTTTCAGCCATGCGTGCCATGAGCATCAGACCGGACAGCACGCCATCGCCGGTGGTCGCATGCTCCGGAACCACAATGTGGCCGGACTGCTCGCCACCCAAGGAGAAGTCGCCACGGTTGAGCTCTTCGAGGACATAACGGTCGCCCACTTTGGTCTCCCGCATCTCGATGCCCTCGCGCTTCATTGCCTGCTTCAGCCCCAGGTTGCTCATCACCGTGGCCACCAGCGTGTTGGAGCGCAACGAGTTGTTGTCGCGCATCGCGGTTGCCAGTACAGCCATGATCTGGTCGCCGTCGACAACATTGCCCTCGGCGTCCACAGCCAAGCAACGATCCGCGTCACCATCGTGCGCCAAACCAAGGTCCGCGCCGTGCTCAACCACTGCGCGCTGAATCTGCTCCATGTGCGTGGAGCCTGCGCCGTCGTTGATGTTGTAGGCGTCGGGCTTGTTAAAGATCGCGGTCACGTCAGCTCCCGCTGCCGCATACGCCTTCGGGGCCACCTCGAACGCTGCACCGTTCGCGCAGTCCACCACAACCTTGATGCCCGACAGGTCGGTGCTCACCGCATCAGCCAGATGCGCCAGGTAGCGGCTCTGCGCATCTGGGGCCTCCTCGATCACACGGCCGATGCTGGTGCCGGTCGGACCGGTTTCCTCCAGCTCGTCCATGGCGCGCTCAATCTCGTCTTCAATATCGTCCGGCAGCTTGTGACCACCAGCGGAGAAGAACTTGATCCCGTTATCCGGCATCGGGTTGTGGGAGGCGGAAATCATTACACCGATGTCGGCTCCGTAGTCGTCCGTAAGAAACGCCAAGCCAGGCGTCGGAATCACACCGACACGCAGCACGTCCACGCCCTTCGACGCCATGCCGGCTGCCATCGCTGCCGCCAGCATCTCACCGGAGACGCGCGGGTCGCGCCCAATGAGCGCTACTGGGCGACGCTTCCCGGAGCGACGGTCCTTCGTCAGCACCGTTGCCGCAGCCGCGCCGAGCTTCAACGCCAACGGCGCTGTCAACGCCTCGTTGGCCAAGCCGCGAACACCATCAGTTCCAAACAATCGAGTCATGCCCACAATTATGCATGCTTGCTGCAATTGCTTATCGACGAACCCTCGCAACCGGTCCGCTCACCAACAACGACAGAAGAAACGGCAAACGCCGCCACCCAGAACATGGGCGACGGCGTGTGGAGTAAGCCAGCGATTAACGCTTGGAGTACTGCGGTGCGCGACGGGCCTTGTGCAGACCAGCCTTCTTGCGCTCCACGGCACGAGCGTCACGGGTGAGCAGGCCGGCCTTCTTCAGGGTCGGGCGCTCAGCCGGGTTGTAGATGTTCAGTGCGCGGGCGATAGCCAGACGCAGAGCACCGGACTGGCCGGTCGGGCCACCACCGGAGATGTTGGCCTTGATGTCGAACTGGCCCTCGCGCTCGAGCAGCGTCAGCGGGGTCAGGATGTCCTGCTGGTGCAGCTTGTTCGGGAAGTACTCCTCGAACTCACGGCCGTTGACCGTGATCTTGCCTTCGCCCTCGACGACGGTCACGCGAGCGATTGCGCGCTTACGACGACCAACAGTCTGGATCGGGCCCTCGTGCAGCGGTGCGACCTCAACGGTCTCCTCAGCAGCGTCAGCCTCCGGCGCAATTGCGTCACCGATGGTGTAGTTGAACTCCTCGGTTGCTGCGGTTGCGGCATCGACGTCGGTGTCGGCAGCGAGGTTGTCGTAGTTGTTCGGCTCGGTCATTACTGTGCCACCTGCTTAAACTCGTAGGTTTCCGGCTTCTGAGCAGCGTACGGGTGCTCGGAGCCGACGAAGACGTGCAGCTTCTTGATGGACTGGCGGGAGAGCTTGTTGTGCGGCATCATGCCCTTCACAGCTTCCTCGATCACGCGGTCCGGACGCTCGTCCAGTGCGCGGCCCAGGGTCATGGACTTCAGACCACCCGGGTAGCCGGAGTGGCGGTAACGCATCTCGCGATCGCGCTTGTTGGAGGAGATGTGGATCTTGTCGGCGTTGATCACGATGACGTGATCGCCGGTGTCAACGTTCGGTGCGAACTGCGGCTTGTGCTTACCGCGCAGCAGGTCTGCTGCGGTGGAAGCAAGCTTGCCCAGCACCACGTCGGTTGCGTCGATGACGTACCAGTTACGGGTCACGTCACCGCTCTTCGGGTGGTAAGTAGACATGCATGACTCCTTAAAGTCTGTCTAGATTGCTGCCGGCCATACTTCGCATGTTCCTCGACGGTTCCGGCGGCCGGTGGAGACCCGAAACGCGCGTCAGGCGGGACACACAGGGGTTAAACACTACGGCAATCTGGCCACAAAACAAAAACGCCGCCGCAGGTGTTCCCCATAGTCACCTGCGGCGGCGTTTCCCCCGAGTCCCCCTTTTTTGTGGATGCGCCGGAGACGGGTCTGCCGCGCCCTATCCCCCGATGGTCGGCGTTGTCGCCCCGACGCAAGTCTGTTGGTTAGCCCCAGCTGTTCGCTGCAGCGTTGTTGACGGCCAACATGGTGGAGTTGCCATCTTCAACGGTCTGCGCGATCTGGGTGAGGATCTGGTTGAGATCCTCTGCCGCTTGATCCCACTTGGCTTGGTGTGCCTGGTAGGCGGTGGCGGCGGTACCTTCCCAGGTCTGGACCATGGGCTGGAGCATCTGCTTCAGTTCGGCCAGGTCGCCGTTGATGCGGGATGCGGATGCGCGCATGTCTTCGGATGCGCCGGCGATCTGAGCGAAGTCGTATTTGATCTGCATGGTGGTTCCCCCTTGTGGTTAGAGTGCGAGTCCGCCAGCGAGCTGACGGAGGCTGTCGGTGTTGGTTGCGTCGGTGGACTCGTAGTGCTTCGCGTTGTCGCGAATGTTCGCGGAGATCGCGGTCAACGCCTCCGACAAACGCTTTTGAGCGTCGTCGTAGCGCATCATCAGGTCGTCGAAACTGCGCTGCGCGTTGCCCACCCAGTAGTTGCGAGTGGATTCGACTACCTGTTGGATGCGATCGATTTCACGGTTGACGTTTGCGTTGGTGTCGTCGGTACGGTCTGCGGCGGCGCGCATGACCTCCGCTTCAGTGGCGAACAGCTCCATGGTTTCCCCCTTGTGTGTTTAGGTTGGATGAACGGTGTGTGTTTGCCGTTCATATATCTGACTGACATTTGGTGCTTTCGGTTCCATCGAATTCAAAAGTTTTTCATGTCCGCATGTCAGCCCCCTTAAATTCAGCGGTTTCCATGGCCATTCGACACGTTGCGCGTTGCACTGTGGTGGGTTCATGGCGCGTGTGACAGCCCACGAAAAGCTGGGTGGTGCCGTGCGGCCAGGTCTTCCAGAGCGCCTGCGATCCATCCGCGGCGCGCTCCAGGTAGGTCACCGAGGTGCCGTCCGTGTCCACAAGTTCTGTTTGCGGGTCCGCCTCAACATCGGCGAGGAGTTGCTCGGCCATAGTCTTGGCCGGTAGTTGGTACAGCCTCTCAACGGCGATGTGGAGGCGGAAGTTCGGATCATCGCCGGTTGCGCGCCATGTGCCATCGTCGGCCTCAAGAGCGAACCCGGCAGGCAGTTCCACTTGAAGGCCGTCTTGTTCAAGCAGGACGGTCTGCGGTGCTTCTTCGCGTATCGACGACTCCACCGCCACAGACGGCGTTGCCCCCGCCGCAGCTTCAGTAGCCGTCGGTGTCGCAATTGAACTGTCCGTGTTCGCTGCACTGCTGGCGCTGCCGGCACTGCCAACGCTGCCTTTCCAGACAACGTTGAAGATGACCACCGCACACACGACTGCGACCACCACGACGACTGCGGCGATGATCCAGACGCCGATGTTTGACGAGCGGTTGTCCGCAATCGCCGCGAACGTGTCTGTCGGCGGGTCCCGTGGCGGATCCCACGGCGCAGGTGGCGCGGAGGGTGCGTTGAGCAAACGTGGCACGTCTGCCGGATCGGGACCAAGGAGTTCGGTGGTTAAGTCAATGTCGTAGTCCGCCAAGGCGTACTCGAGCTCGCGTAGGCGCGTGTCGTCTGCGGTGATGTGCACGTGTGCCCCGTCTGGGTTCGGCCCCAGCACAGTGCGGATCGTGTTCGCGATTTCACGGCTGCTTGGCGCGTCGAAGCGGTGGACGTCGGCCGCACCGGTGAACACGGTCGACGCATCGGTCGCGGTAATGCGCAGGTCTGTCATTTAGTCCCCCATATTCAGCATCGGCAGTTGGATCATGCCCTTCGGCTCGCCCTGTACGAGCGTTGCGCGCCCTGGTGGCTGCGGTGCCGGTCGGACGCCGAAGAGTGCGCCTTCGTCCTTGGTGCCGTCCAGAATCAGCACGTCTGGGTGAAGGTCTTTCACAGCGGCGAGGAACGGGCCAAACATGGCACGCCCAACACCGCCGAACTTGCGTGCCACCACGATGTGCAAGCCGATGTCACGCGCGTGGGGCAACAAGTCGATGATTGGGCGCAGTGGTTCGTCGCCGACCAGGTCGAGATCGTCGATAAGCAAGTAGAGCTCTGGGCCTGCCCACCAGGACCTGTCTGCCAGTTGGGCGGGCGTGACGTCGCTGCCCGGCAGTCGCGAGGTCAGCGTGGTGGCCAGCGAGCGCACCGCATCGGTGAGCGCACTCGAGGAAGCTGCGTACGCCGCGACCATGTCGCTGTCCGCATGAGCCAGGTGTGCCCGGCGCGGGTCGCAGATCACCATGCGGGCTTGTTCGCGTGGCATCGCTGAAATAGCCGCAATCGTGCTGGCGATGAAGGCGGATTTGCCCGCGCCGCCTGCACCGATGGCCAGGATGTGGCCGGTGGAGTACAGCGGTGCAAGGTCCGCTCCGCCAATGCCGAGTGGGATGCGGGTGCCGTCGATAAGCGGTTGCGCGTCGACTCTTGCTGGCAGCACGCGCAGGCGTGGCACCGGCGTCTGGCTCGCCGCCTGGGCTGCGATGTGTGCGATGTCTTCGGCGCTGGTCAGCGCGACATGCATGACTTTGCCGTCCGGGGTGAGCGCACGTCCCGGCACGGCGGCGAGACGTTCTTGGGCCTTGCGGTCGATCAGCGAATCCATCGGCTCGGTCAGGCGCATCTCGATGCGGGTGCCGATGAGGTCGCGCACATTCGCACGCACTGCGTTCCACCGCTGTGTGGTAACCAGCAGGTGCACGCGTGCAGCAGGGCCTTCGGAGGCGATCCGTGCCAAAGGATCGCGCAGGTCCTCAAGTTTGGAATCGTTGGCCAGCAACGCATGCCAACCATCGACAACGAGCAGTGTCGCGCGCGAGGCAGGCACATCCAGAAGTCCGGTGACCTCGTCGATAACACGGCGCGTGCGTTCTTCGTCCTTCGCGTTCGCCACACCCGCCACGTGTGGCAGGGACTCGATGTCGCTGTAGTCGCCGCCGCCTGCGTTGATGATGTAGATCGCCAACTCATCGGTTGTGCGACACAGCGCTTGCTTGGCGACGATCGACCGCACCGCCATCGACTTCCCCGTCTGCGGCGCACCAGCAATGGCAACATGCCCACCGGCACGGGAAAAGTCCACGGCGAAGGGGACTTGGAGTTGGCGATAGGGCTCGTCGACGAGGGCGATGGTGTCGTCGACAAGCGAAGAAAGCGCGAGCGTATCCGGCAACGGTGGCAGCCACACCTGGTGGGCGCGCATGCTCCGGGTTGCGGCGACGTCGCGGGCTTTCTCCACAACGGCGTCGAACAGCGTTGTCGAATAGTCGGTATCGGTAACAGTTTGCGGGGCGATTTCTATCTCGTCGCCGGTAAACAACCGCACTGTCGGCGCGTCCGCTGGGTGCGACAACACCTGGCGGGTCAGCGGACCGGACACGTAAGAACCCCTGAAGCGGGTGAGTTCCATACCTGACTTGAGGTAACCCGAGCCCGGCTCACTGGGCAGTTCATAGGCATCCGGCACGCCGAGGACTTGGCGCGACTCCCCTGCGGAAAACGTCTTCAACCCGATGCGATACGACAAGTGGGAATCGAGCCCGCGCAGCTTTCCTTCCTCGAGCCGCTGCGAGGCGAGCAACAAGTGCACACCAAGTGAGCGGCCCAGGCGCCCCACCGCGACGAAAAGGTCCGCGAAGTGCGGGTGTTGCGAGAGCAGTTCTGAAAACTCGTCGACGATGATCACCAGCGACGGCAGTGTGTGCCCGGCGCGGGTGTAGTCGGTGATGTTGGCAAAGTTGCCTGCGGCACGCAGCAGTTCCTGGCGGCGGTTCAACTCGCCGGAGATGGCATCAAACATGCGCTCGACCAGCACGGCCTCGTCTTCAAGGTTGGTAATCACAGCACTGGTGTGAGGCAGGTCCTCGCAGCCGAGGAAGGTTGCGCCGCCCTTGAAGTCCACAAGCACCAAGTTGAGCTCGTCCGGCGAGTGCGTTGCGGCAAGCGCAACAACGATTTCCTTAAGCAGTTCGGACTTACCACTACCGGTAGCTCCGATGCAGAGCCCGTGTGGGCCCATGCCACCGAGCGCTGATTCTTTGAAGTCCAGGTACACCGGCTGCCCATCGGGGGTCGCGCCGATGGGCACGACAAGCTTGTTGCGCATCCCCGGCCACATTGTGGTGGCATCGAGTGCATCCAGGTCCGTAATCCCCAGCATGGCAAGCAGATCGCCCGTGACTTCACTCGCACCTTCTGGGCGTCGGTAGAACCCGAGGTGGCGAGCGATGAACTCGGCCTGCGCGTCAGTGAACGAGTCCGGAAGGCCGAGTTGCTCCATGCCCTGTTCGGTGACCGCAGCGAGCGTATCGGTGCACACGAGGTGGAAGGCATCCGGGTCCACAAAGTAGTGCTCGTCCGGGTGGACGACAATCACACAGTCGGCGTCGGGGGCGTGGAGGTGCTCCACGGTGGCGTCGATTAGCACCACGCGAAAACGTGCATGTTCCGCGCGAGCGTGCGGCAGCCACTTCGTCCACGCGAATGGCGCGTCGATGCTGACCAACTCGGGCCCATGAAAGAACGCGAGTTGGCACACGATGGAACGCGCCACCTCATGCGCGCCGGGACCAGCCAGGGTGACCGCGGGAAATGCATCGAGCTGCACAACAATCGGCATGCCAGGCACGGTGCTTACGGCAGCGACAGTGCGACGAAGACTCACCGCGCACACCGGGTCAAGGTCCTCTGGGCTTCCCGGATCCTCTACATCGACAGGCGTGCACAGCGCACCGCTGCCAGTCCCCAACCGGACGGTCAACGCCAGCGGTGACGCCGCAGTGCGCTCCCAAACCCGCTCCACCGGTGTCGCAGCAACAAGATCTGCCGGAGCCGGGTGCAACCCTGTCGCGTGCGCGCGCTGTTGCGCTGCGTTCGCGCGCGCCTTCCGGGTCAACGCATCCAGGTGGCGCAGGTACACCCGGCGCGTTTCGTTGATATCTCCCTGCCGATCTTGCGGATTGATCATGCCCAACAGTCCGAAAAGCATCATCAGCGGGAAGATCAACATCATTGGGCTCACAGTGCGTCCAGATGTCATCATCAGCGCCATCACCGCACCAACGGCAACCACCATCACAATTGGCAGCAAGATTTTGATCACCGGCTGCGTCTGCGGCTTTTGCGCTGTTGGGACTGGCTCTGCACGCAGTTGTCCTGTTGGCAGTGCCGGCACGTCAGGTGTGCCCGCAGTTGGTGCGAGCACAGCATCGTGGTCTAACCCGAGCATTCGTGGATCCCCCCTTTTCACCCCATGTGGCCACAGTTCCCCCGAACTGTGTTGGGCATAGTGTTGAGCGCAGTGTAGACCATTTGCCCGCCAAAGGGGTACGAAAAGCTGGACTGCAGCGTAACGGTGCGCCATACTGGCCCAAGTTGCGTGGCAAATGGGGGCCACGCGTTGAGACTTCCGGGGGAAGAGTTTTGGTTGCTACTTCGGCGCACCATATTGTGCGCGTAACCGTACGTGTTTCTGTTGCGGCGTTTCACCGCGATATCGATGTCACACTGCCGACATCCTCAACGTTTGCAGAGGTGCTGCCCGAATTGGCGCGTCTTGTGGAACTGCCGCAGATCCACCGCCCGTGGGAAATCTCCACGGCAGGCGGGCGCCCACTCGATATGCATACGCCGTTGTACGCGCTCAAGCTTCACGACGGCGCCGTGATCGCCCTGCGCCCCAAAGAACCCATCGCCCCTCCCGTGGTACGCGACGCCGCCGACGCCCTCGCGCACGCAGGCCGCAATGCCCGCAGCGTGCGCGGCCTCGACGCCGCCGCAACCCTCGTAGGGTTAGCGTGCATTGCGTTGCTGCTCAGCATGTTTGCCCCATCTCCCGCGACCTTCGCCGTCACCGGGTTATGCGCGCTCACCCTCGCTGCTGTTGCGAAATCGCCCGCCGTGTTTGCTGCCGCGCCGTTGTGCCTCGGCTGGGCCGCCGCCACATGGGTCATCGGTGGCACAGAACCAAACCTGCACAGCACAGACGTTGCTCTTGGCGCACTCGCAGGCGTCGTCACAGCCTTCATCACCGTCGGCATTGGAGTGGCTCTGCGCCTTGCGGGCCCTGCATTGGTGGCGTTTGCTGTCACGGTTGGGGTGCTCAGCGGCAGTGGCACGTTAGGCACCTGGCTGCCCGCCGCAAACTCGCCTGCTGCGTTATCCGTCCTCACCGGCCTGTTTACGGTTGCCGCCACACCCGGCATCGCCACCCGTGCTGCAGGCCTTGCCGTGGCGCACGTGCCCACCGCCGGCGAAGAATTCGATCGCGCCGACGAATACCAACCAGACGTCGACGCACGCAGCCGAGTCGCCACCACCATCGCCAGCGCAGTCACCGCCGGAATTGCCACAGTGAGCATCCCTGCGCTCCTCCAGATCGGCAGCAGCGGCGGTGCATGGAACTTCGTGTTCTGCACCTGCATCGCCGGCGCACTCGTCGTCTACGCATCGCGCCACCACTGGGCTGCAACCCGCATTGCGCTGATGGCGATAGCACTCGCGGCAGTCATTGCTTCCGCCATCAGCGTTGTGCGTATCGACGACCCGCATCCCGCCCTCATCACCATCGCCGTCCTCACCGCACTGGCTGCTACAACCACCGTGCTGTGGGCCCGGCGCGTACCCGACCTAGAACCGACAACCGTTGTCTGGTTCGAACGTGCCGAAATCGCCGCCCTCATCGCCGTCATCCCACTCGCGGTACACCTCACCGGGGTCTTCGACCTGATTCGAGGGCTGTAACAATGCGCACACGTTCCCTGCCCGCTTCCGCACTGTTGCCACTGATGCTCGCCATGCCTGTACTCTGCGCACCTGCAGCACTCGCGCCGGGCTCGCTTACCTACGCCTCCGCCCAAGACATCGCCTGCGCCGTGCCTTCGGCAGCACAACCACCAGGTGAGACACCTGCGGAGCTCCACGAGCTCCGTCGCTTCGCCACCGGAGCCGGCGTGCGCGTCGCCGTCATCGACACTGGCGTCGCTCCACACCCGGAACTTAATCACCTGCGCCCCGGAGCCGACTTTGTCGGCGACAACGCGCTTGCGGACTGCGACAGCCACGGCACCGTCGTCGCCGGCGTCATCGCTGGGCGCACGCTCGGCATCGCACCAGATGCGGAGATCCTCGCGGTGCGCCAAACGTCAGCCCATTACCGCGGTGGCCGCGGCCAATCTGTCGCGGGGGACCTTGAGACGCTCGCCTCTGCAATCAACAACGCGCTCGACGAGGGGGCGCGCGTGCTCAACGTCTCTGTCGTGTCCTGTGTGGACCCGGGGCTTGCCTCGCGCATCGACCTCAATGGGCTGCGCGGCGCGTTGCACCGTGCCGAGGCCGACGGCGCAGTCGTCGTCGCCGCATCCGGCAACACCAGCGCCGATTGTGAACCAGGCTTTAGCGTGATCCCAGCTCTGTTTCCCACGGTGCTTGCTGTGGGGGCTCGCGAGGACACCCACACGCTCGCGTCATACTCCTTGCCAGCGGAAATCTCCGCAGCCGGTCTTGTCCCACACGCGCTCGCATCCAGCGGCAACGGCTGGGCCGACGGCACGCTCACCCGCGACGGGTCACGCCCCTACGTTGGAACCAGCTTCGCCGCACCGGTAGTCAGTGGTGCGGCCGCGTTACTCATGCAGCGCTACCCCGGCATCACGCCGGACCACGTGCGCACGCTCATCACCGCCGCAGCACAACACGGCGGCGGCGCAATCACCCCGCACAACGTGATCAGCCAACTCACGCCGGACGACATCGCGCCCCGAGACACCGTCACCGTGGCCCCAACAGAGCGCACCGCCTCCTTAGCCGTGAAACGGTTCAGCAGTGTCGGTCTCGGCGCAGTTGTGTTCGCTCTGCTGGGTGTCCTTGTAATGTGTGCTGTTAGTACGTGGCGGTCAAAGCCGCAGCCCGGGTCAGCTCCTCGCCCTCCGGCAAGAGACTGACAATCTCCCAAGGCACGCGCTCGACATGCACCGCACCGACCGTGGCAAGTGTTTCCGCATCGGGTGCACGGTGGCGCAACCCGTTGCTCGCCACGACGTGGAAGCCATGTCCGGAATCCACACCGATCGAGCCATCCGCAAGCCCCGCAAAATGTGTCGCCACCGACGCCCCAGACAACGCAATCGCCGAAGCATCACCGGATCGCACTGCGCCGTACCGTGCTGTACCGGCGTGTTCTGTACCGTCGTGTTTTGTACCGTCGTGTTCTGTACCGGACTGCACCGCGCCACCACGGTCCTGGTCCACGCATACCGTCTGCTGCACCGGGTCAACCCACTGCGGGCGACGCTCTGGAATCGTCAGCCCTAAGTCCCCGTCCTGATACGTGGCTAACTGTTCGCGGCCGATGCTGCGTTGCTTCGCGCCAGCATCCAACAGCACTGCCTGCTGCACCTCACTGAGCGGCTCGATTCTCCCGTTGAACAGCGCCCACGCACCGCTCTCAGCGACCAATACTTCTGGCAACCGGTCGGGCGTAGGTACTGATACCGGTGGCAATTCCTTCAGCGCCGTCATCACCTGCAACGGTGGCTCCCACACCGGAGTGGTGTGCCCGACCCCCAACGCACGGCGCACGATACGCCCCTGCGGGGACGCCGCATCAGGCAGCAACTGTCTGCCCTCACCAGTCACCAGCCATTGGCGGGTGCCGTCGGTGGCCAGCACGGTATCGTCGCCAAGCAAAGGCTCCGGACGCTGCCCCGCAACCACCGTCACACGGCCCGGCACCGCACACACCGACCATGCAGCATCAACCGCACCCTCCGGCGCAAACATCGCCGGCGCAGCCACAATACCCACCTGAACGCCACGTGGCATCGCCGCCAAATGCTCATCACCCACCCGCGACGGATCAGCCGCCGCACCAGCAATCAAGCGTGCAGAAGAAAGATTGGTCACCGGATGAACAGTGTCATCAACACGCACATACAGCGTGCCGTCCGACGCCCGCAGAATCGGGGCATCCCCCGGATCTGTATTCGGACGCATCCACGCAAACAACCCCATCACCCCGGCGATCATCACCACCGCAGCAACACCAAACACCGTGGCGCGATGGCGCGCCGACAACGGGTCATGAATCATCCGGATATCCCCGAACAACAACCCATGCTCCATACGACGGCGCATGAACTGGTGGCCCGAAACCTGGGCACGTGTAGTAGGCAAAAGTTTCGCCATAATTCCCCCTCCCCCGAGTAAGTACTCAACAGGCTACAGCCTTAGCACCCCGCGCGCATCTACCAGGCGGCTACACCGGCATCTTCAAGCTCGAATAGCTCATCCGAGCCGTGGTCCTGTCCGTCTTTGCGCATCGCCCGCAACTGGGCGGTGGAGAACTCGCTGTTGACCGCAAACACCGACGTCGTGCCCTTGCGATACACCGGCGTCACCCCGTTTGACGCCCAGAACGCCCGCAGCATCGGATACTGCGGTTTCTGGTCCGCCCAAAACGACCCCGGGCTGAGCACAAAGAACCGTACGTTCAAGTCCTTCAGCGCCTGCTCCACCACTTCGCCGTTGTCTTCTCCGATGAAGTCCGCGTGCTGGAAAATTGTGTCGTGCGCTGAGCCAATCCCGCCGGTCGGCCATAGGTAATGGCGGGAAACCGACGGCAACCCGTTGTAGGCATACATCCACGAATACCCATCCGCAGGATCGCCCATGATCGTGCCTTCCCACGCTGCGTCCTGGGTCGCCAACCAGTCAAACACCTGGAGGTCCTCCGCGCTTACCATCCGTCCGCTTTGGCGCGGGGTAGCAAACGCGTCCTGTGCACCAGCCTCAGTGTGGTTGCGTACCTGTGGCACCGCCGCCGACCCGGCGATCACCGCCACCGCGATCGACGCCAGCACCGTGGCTCGCTGCCCCGTACCGGTTCGTGCTGCGAGTGGAGCGAAGGTGACAAGGCGGATAATCACAGCAATGCCGATGGCGGCCGCTGCCCACACGCACATCACCACCGGCATGATCAGCCGGTGCCCCGTGCTGTAGTGCAGGTTGCCCACCATGGCCAGTACATCGCCCCACGCGTTATCGAATGGTGTGAGCGCATTTGCGGTCACCGCAAGCGAAACCACATACAACAGCACAGGCCACACCTGGCCACGCCACAGCACCAACGCCAGCGCGCCTGCACCGGCGAGCCACAGCATCACCGTCGGGTCGAAGTCCGGGAAAAACTGAGAGACGTGCCGGGTGTCCATCCGAAACGCACTCCCCCACGCGCCGCCGCGGCCCAGTTTCTCCTGCGGCGCCCACGAGGCAACCTCACTCGCCTGGTCCGACCCCGCCAGCACTTGGGGCAAAAACACAAGCGTTGCTGCGGCTGCCGGGAGTGCCATCCACACCGTATCGCTGCGACGCGAGCGCACCGGGCGAACCAGCAGCGACGTCGCCCACGCGAAGATGACACCGAGCACCACTACGGTCACCGCTGCCGGGTGTGTGCACAACACGCCAAGGAACCCGATCGCAGCAGGCAGCGCACCCGCATGCCGTGCCGGCACTTCAAGGAACTGCCAAACCACGATGCCGGTCAGGGTCATCGCAAACAGGTACGGCCACATCCCCACGTAGTCAGGCACCCACAGCAGCTGCGGGGCCGCGTACGCCATGATCGCGGCAAACGCGGCGGCAATCTGCGCGGTGAGCCCAGTCGAGCGCATAAACGCGAACACCAGACACACCATGGTCAGTGGCAGTGCCACCGCTGGCAACACCGTCGACGCGATGTTGACCGCCCGAATCGGCTCAAGACCAGCAGCCTCCGCAAAGAGAGCAACGCCCGCGTGGAATCCCGACGGGTAGAACAGCCGCGCGTGCGTTTCGAAGTTCTGCAGCTCGCCCATGCGTGTCGACGACGCCACGCCCGTCTCCATCACAAACCGCACCGCATTCGCATGCCACTGCGAATCCCACCCCTGGACGATGTTGTCCGCACCGTTGGGCATCTGAGCCAACCACGACAGCCGGTCCGTAACTGCCATCCACGCCGCGACCACTACCCCGACAAACGGAATGCCCCAGTGCGTCCACTCCACCTTGCCGGGAAAAAGCGCACGGCGCCACGGCACATCACCACCGCGGCGGGCCTTGCGCGCAAACGCATAGCGCCACCCGCCAGCCACCGCGAGGGCAAGCACCATGCTCACCCCGAACGTCCACAGGTTAAACGGCGCACTAGTCACGCCCCACATCCACGACGACACTCCGATAACACCGAAGGTCACCGGCAGCGCCGTGGTCACCGCTGCAGGAACTCGGAGGCCTGCAACCCACGCCACCAGGAATCCGGGAAGCAGGAAAAACACAACTGCAAACCATGCTGCGGCTGCTGTGGTCATCGCACCTCCCAGATTGTCAGTAACCCAAGCATGCTACATCTCGCGACGCGCGCGGGTAGCTTCGGCGCGGGCAGCTAACTCAGAATCAGCGGGATACTCGACGCCGACCAACGTCAGGCCACGAGCGGGAGCGAGTGGGACTTCGGGCGCGCGTTCGTCGCGAAGCAAGAGCTCCTTTGGCCAGTCACTCCCCCGGCGGCCCTCCCCGACGGTTAAACACGTCGCGGTCAGCGCGCGAACCATATTCCAGCAAAACGCATCCGCAACAATGCGCGCTTCGTACACGGCGTCCTCGACCTGCGACCACTCGAAAGAATGCACGTCGCGGATCGTGGTGGCATGCTCCTTCGGGCGGCAAAACGCCGCAAAGTTGTTCAAGCCCACAAGCGCATCGGCACACGCCTGTGTCGTCTCAAGGTTGATAGGTTTTGGCCACACCGCCGTATCGCGCGCCCGTGTTGGCAACGCACCTGCCGGATGCGTAGTCACCCGATATACGTAGGTGCGAGCCAACGCCGAGAAACGCGCGTCAAACCCCTCTGGCGCTTCCACGACATTAAATACGCGGACGTCTTCCGGGAGCAGTTTTGCTAATCGACGAACCAACCGTCCCGGGTCCCCCTCAATCGAACGCTGATCAAGGCTGCTGCGAGGAATATCCACATGGGCGGTCTGTCCCGAGGCATGGACTCCTGCGTCGGTGCGTCCAGCGACGGTAAGGGAGACGCCACTACGCAGCACCAGGCTCAACGCCTCTTCGATGGTCTGTTGGACTGTGCGGATGCCGCTTTTCTGGCGCGCCCAACCGTGAAAATCGGTGCCATCGTAGGCGATATCCAAACGCAGCCGCATCGTCTCATCCATGGCGATCAATCTTATCTGGGCAATACAAAACGCCCAGCTACACGGGGTAGCTGGGCGTTACGCGAGGAAGGAAGTAAGTTTACTTCTCTTCCTCAGCAGCGGTCTCCTCTGCCGGAGCCTCGGTGGTCTCCTCTGCCGGAGCCTCCTCAGCCTTGGCCTCCTCAGCCTGGCGGGATGCAGCTGCGCGTGCAGCGCGGGTTGCCTCGGTGGTAACGGTCTCCTCGAGCACCAGGGAAATCTGGGTCATCGGAGCGTTGTCACCGGAGCGGTTCGGGAGCTTGATGGAGCGGGTGTAGCCGCCCTCACGGTTCTCGAACTTCGGCGCGAGCTCGTTGAACAGGTAGTTAACAACCTGCTTGTTCGGCAGCTCAGCGAGGACTGCGCGGCGGTCAGCCACAGTGCCCTTCTTCGCCTTGGTGATCAGCTTCTCAGCGTACGGACGCACGGCACGTGCCTTAGCGTCCGTCGTCTTGATAGCGCCGTTCTCGAAGAGGGACTGCGCCAGGTTGGCCAGAATGTGCTTCTGGTGCGAGGCGGACCCTCCGAGGCGGGCACCCTTCTTGGGGGTAGGCATATTCGAACTCCTCGTATGCGGTTAGTTGAGCGCGTGCTCTGTTGTGTTACTCGGTCTCGTCCGCGCCGTCGTCCACGAAATCGCCAGTTTCGGCGTCGTAGCCTTCGAGCTGGGTCGGGTCGAAATCTTCCGGAGCGTCCTTCAAGGTCAGGCCCAGGTTAGCGAGCTTGATCTTGACCTCGTTGATCGACTTCTGGCCGAAGTTGCGGATGTCCAGCAGGTCGGTCTCGCTGTACTCAGCAAGCTCGCCCACGGTGTGGATCTCCTGACGCTTCAGGCAGTTGTAGGAACGAACAGAGAAGTTCAGGTCCTCGATCGGCGTGGAGTACGCAGCGATGTACTCGGACTCCTGAGCCGACGGGCCGATCTCGATGCCCTCTGCAGCGGTGTTGAGCTCACGAGCCAGGCCGAAGAGCTCCACCAGGGTGGAACCAGCCGACGCGAGCGCGTCACGTGCGGTCATCGAGTTCTTCGTCTCAACGTCGATGATCAGCTTGTCAAAGTCGGTGCGCTGCTCAACACGAGTTGCCTCAACCTTGTAAGCAACACGGGTCACCGGCGAGTAAATCTGGTCGACCGGGATACGGCCGGCCTCTCCACCGGAGTTCGGCATAGCCGGGACGTAGCCACGGCCGCGCTCGACAACAAGCTCCATCTCCAGGCGTGCCTGCTCGTTAAGGGAGGCGATGTGCAGATCCGGGTTGTGGATCTCCACGCCTGCCGGTGGCTCGATGTCACCTGCGGTGACGTCGCCCGGCCCCTCGACTGCAAGCTGCATGACTACCGGCTCGTCAAAGTCGGAAGACAGCACGAGGTCCTTGATGTTGAGGATGATCTCGGAGACATTCTCCTTGACACCGTTGATCGTGGTGAACTCGTGGAGCACACCGTCGATCTTGATGGACGTCACGGCTGCGCCCGGGATGGACGACAGCAGCGTGCGACGCAGGGAGTTGCCCAGGGTGTAACCGAAACCAGGCTCGAGCGGCTCGATGACGAACTTCGAGCGGTTGGTATCGATGTACTCCTCGGTCAATTCAGGACGCTGAGAGATGAGCATGAACTTCTCCTTTGGCTCCCGCTATATGAAGCCGGTAGGGACTGATATGGAAGATTCCGTGCACCGTGGACGGCGCGCGGGGTGAAGCAAACGTGTGAAAGTTTACTTCGAGTAAAGCTCGACGATGAGCTGCTCCTGCAGCGGCACCTCGATCTGAGCGCGCTCGGGCAACTGGTGCACGAGGATGCGCAGGGTGTCCGGAACGACCTGCAGCCAAGCCGGAACGACAGCGTCCAGGAGGTTGTCCTGAGCCTCTTCGAACCACAGCATGTTGCGGGACTTCTCACGGACGTCGATGATGTCGTACTGCGTTACCGCGAACGACGGAACGTCGATGCTCTTGCCGTTGACCGTGAAGTGGCCGTGGGACACGAGCTGACGTGCCTGACGGCGGGTCTTAGCCAGACCAGCACGGTAGACAACGTTGTCCAGACGGGACTCCAGCAGGATGAGCAGGTTGTCGCCGGTCTTGCCCGGACGACGGTTCGCTTCTTCGTAGTAGCGACGGAACTGCTTCTCCATCACGCCGTAGGTGAAGCGAGCCTTCTGCTTCTCCTGCAGCTGGAGCAGGTACTCGGATTCCTTGATGCGAGCGCGACCAGCCTGCCCCGGAGGGTACGGGCGACGCTCGAAGGACATGTCGCCGCCGACGAGGTCGACGCGGAGGCGACGGGACTTACGGGTAGCAGGGCCGGTGTAACGAGCCATGTCTCTTTACCTCTTTTCCTTTCAGCCTTAAACGCGACGACGCTTCGGCGGACGGCAGCCGTTGAACGGCTGAGGCGTCACGTCGGAGATCGAAGACACCTCCAGGCCGGCAGCCTGGAGCGAACGGATAGCGGTCTCGCGGCCGGAGCCCGGACCCTTGACGAAAACGTCGACCTTCTTCATGCCATGGTCCATTGCCTTGCGGGCAGCGTTCTCTGCAGCCATCTGCGCAGCGAACGGCGTGGACTTACGGGAGCCCTTGAAGCCAACGTGGCCGGAGGACGCCCAGGAGATGACGTTGCCCTGCGGGTCCGTGATGGACACGATGGTGTTGTTGAAGGTGGACTTGATGTATGCGTGGCCTGCGGCCACGTTCTTCTTGACGATGCGACGTCCGCGACGTGCACCGGAACGAGTCTGAGTAGCCATAGGTTACTTCTTCTTTCCTGCGATGGTCTTCTTCGGGCCCTTGCGGGTACGCGCATTGGTCTTGGTGCGCTGGCCGCGGACAGGCAGGCCACGACGGTGGCGCATGCCCTGGTAGGAGCCGATTTCGATCTTGCGGCGGATGTCTGCCTGAACCTCGCGGCGCAGGTCGCCCTCGACGGTGTAGGAGGACTCAATCGCGTCACGCAGAGCGGAGAGCTGGTCATCGCTCAGATCGTCCGTGCGCAGGTCCGGAGAAATGCCCGTCTTCTCGAGCAGTTCCTTGGATCGGGTTGCACCGATGCCATAGATGTAGGTGAGAGCGATCTCCATGCGCTTATTGCGCGGGAGATCAACACCAGCTAGACGTGCCATGAGGTACGTACCTTTCGGGTTGTTACGGTGGTTTTCTCCCCACCCGTCCACGTCAACCAACGCTTTATCCGGACCGTGCCGGAGGATGGGTTGGGATTACACGCGGCTCCAGCCACCGTGGCCGGAGGTAAACGACCCACTATGAGCAGGTCTGGGTGAGGAGGCTGAAATGCTTACTTGTAGCGGTAAGTGATACGCCCGCGTTCCAGGTCGTAGGGAGAGAGCTCCACCACGACACGGTCCTCAGGGAGGATGCGGATGTAGTGCTGGCGCATCTTGCCACTGATGTGGGCGAGAACCTCGTGCCCATTGTCGAGTTCGACACGGAACATGGCGTTCTTCAGGGGCTCGACGATGCGGCCCTCAACCTCGATTGCGCCTTCTTTTGCCATACACTCCACTTCCTACACTGCCCGCAAATGTGCAGGCAGAAACGTTTTCTTACCGTGACAGTCGGTACCTGCCAACACTTCGTGGCAGCACCGTTGGACTACTTTATCCGCTCACCTGCGAAAACGCAAAAGGCCCCAGCATTTCGCCGGGGCCAATATGCAACAAAGATGCCTAGTAGACGTAGACCTTGTCACCGATCTGCAGATCGTTGAAGTAGCGCTGTGCATCTCCGCGGTACATGCGGATGCAGCCGTGGGACAGGATGCTCGGGTCCCCTTCGTGGAACGCGATGCCGTTGTAGGTGAAGTACGTGGCGTACGGCATTGGAGCGTTGCCGAACTCCCAGGAGATCTCGTCCTTGACCTTACGGTTGACGTAGAAGGTGCCGCGCGGCGTCTCGTAGCCCGGTCGGCCCGGACCAATCAGGCCCGACTGGTAGTACATGACACCGTTGTTCTGCAGCCAGGAACGGCGACCATCAATGTCAATGCAGGCCTTGGCATCGGCCGGGCACGGACCGTAGTCAAAGCCAGCACGCGGGTTCGGAGCCGGCGCCGGAGCAGGAGCTGGTGCCGGAGCGGGAGCCGGCTTCGGTGCAGGCTTCGGTGCAGGCTTCGGCTTCGGGGTCTTCTCGGCGATGAGTCCGGGGAAGAAAACCTCCACGATCTCGTCGATACGCTGCTTCGCCTTCGCCGGCAGATCCGGGCTGATATTCGCCAACCCATCTGCCTGCAAGCGCAGGTTGTTGCGAAGATCCCAAGCTGCATCCCGTGCAGACTTATCCAGGTTTGCAAACGCGGTGTTTGCCGACGAGGACAGCGCATCAAGGCTGGAGGTTGCAACCGGATTCGGGGCCGGAGCAGGCGCTGCCTGCGCAGTCACAGGTGCAGCAAGCGTAGCGACGACACCGAGACCGGCAGCGAACGTAATTGCGCGTCGCTTCAACGGCGACTGCTTTGCATGGCGAGGACGGTAAGACATGCCGGAAGTATAACCGTATAGCTATGAATCACGCATCGACGCGCCAGCCGTTTATACGCGCGGAGTAAGAATTCGTGGTCCCTGAGCGGTCGCTGCCACGGTGTGTTCCCAGTGTGCTGCCGGTGAACCATCGAGGGTGGTAACCGTCCATTCGTCGTCAAGTACGCGCGTGTCGTAGCCACCACCCAGGATCAACATCGGCTCGATCGCCAACACCGAACCTTCCTGAATCACAGGACCCCGATTCGGCTTGCCCTCATTAGCCAGGTACGGGTCTTCGTGCATCGTGCGGCCAATGCCGTGCCCGCCGTAGCCATCCACAATGCCGAGCTCAACGCCGAAACTCTCCTCGGCGGCGTAGGTTGCCAACTCCAACGCGTGAGACACGTCAGTGAGCTTGTTGCCCGGAACCATGGCTTTCAGGCCTTCTGCGAGCACCCACTCGGTTGCGCGGTTGAGCGCGTCCACATCCGGTGCAAGTTCACCGATACCGAACGACCAGGCACTGTCCCCTACCCAACCGTTAAACGTCGCGCCGCAGTCGATGGAAACCAGGTCCCCTTCATTGAGCACCACGTCGGCGGATGGAATGCCATGGACCACCACATCGTTGACCGACGCACAAATCGACCCAGTAAAACCGTGGTATCCGAGGAAGGTCGGCACCGCGCCATGGTCGCGAATGACGGTTTCCGCCAACTTGTCAAGGTCAAGCGTGCTGACACCCGGCTTTGCCGCAGCACGGACCTCCTGCAGCGCGACACCGACAATGCGGCCGGCTGCCTCCATCGCATCGAGTTCGTCGGGGGTTTTGGCGGCAATCTTGCGTTTGCGGAATGCCATAGCGGGGTGCTCCTTTGTGGTGGTCGTCGATAAGCAAAAGCGAAAGGCCGGTGCGAACACCGGCCTTGAGCGTATTCGGGCTACTTGCCCAGCTGCGCCATGGCGCGCTGGTTGATCTCGTCGACGTCGCCCACAGCGTCGATAGAAATGATCTCCTCACCGTAGTGATCGATCAGCGGTGCGGTCTCATCGCGGTACACGGCGAGACGGGTGCGGATGGTCTCCTCGTTGTCGTCTGCACGACCACGGGCGAGCATGCGCTCCACGACAACGTCCTCATCAACGACGAAGTTGAGCACGCCGTCGAGCTTCTCGCCCTTCTTCGACAGCAGATCAGTCAGGATCTCGGCCTGCTCCACCGTGCGCGGGAAGCCGTCCAGCAGGAAGCCGTCCTTCGCGTCGTCCTGGTTCAGGCGATCCTCAACCATGCGTGCGGTGACATCGGTCGGCACAAGCTTGCCGGCGTCAATGTAGCTCTTCGCCTCAACACCGAGCGGGGTGCCCTCGCCAATGTTGGCGCGGAACAGATCACCGGTGGAGATGTGCGGAACACCGAGCTTTTCGGAAAGGATAGCGGCTTGGGTGCCCTTGCCGGCACCGGGAGGGCCAAGGAGAACGAGACGCATTATCGCAGAAGTCCTTCGTAGTTGGATTGCAGAAGCTGGGATTCAATTTGCTTAACCGTGGTCAAAGCCACGGAAACCATAATCAGGATGGCCGTACCGCCAAACGCGCTCATACCCATCCGGCCGGAGCCGGTGATACCGGCGTCCATTGCCAGGTTCGGCAGCACTGCGATCAGCGCGAGGTAAATCGCGCCGACGAACAGCAGGCGGTTCATGACGAACGCGAGGTATTCAGCAGTCGGACGGCCCGGACGGATACCCGGGATAAAGCCACCGTACTTCTTCATGTTCTCTGCCTGATCGACCGGGTCATACTGGATCGACACATAGAAGTAGGAGAAGAAGATGATCATCACGACGTAGGTGAGGATGTACTGCCACGAACCCGGGTTCTGCAGCCATGCCATCACGTGGTTCATCCACCAGTTGTCCGGCGGAGTCGGGTTATTCATGGTCACGATCTGTGTGATCAGAACCGGCACGTACATCAGCGACGAGGCGAAGATGACCGGGATAACGCCAGCCTGGTTGACCTTCAGCGGCAAGTAGGTGGAAGAGCCACCGTACTGGCGACGACCCACCATGCGCTTGGCGTACTGCACCGGGATGCGACGCTGGCCCTGCTCAATGAAGACAATGCCGACGACCAGCGCAACAAGCGCGAGGATGACGAGGATCAGCGTCAAGGCACCGGAGTTCTGGAGGATGAACGCACCCTCGGACGGGATCTGGGTTGCGATACCCGCAAAGATGAGCAGGGACATACCGTTGCCCACGCCCTTTTCAGTGATGATCTCGCCGAGCCACATGATGAGCACCGCACCGGAGGTCATCACAAGGATCATCATGATCAAGGTCCAGACATTGCGGTCTTCCACCAGCACCGGCATTCCCTGGCCGAGCAGCTGCTCGCGGTCTGCCAGCGCGACGATACCTGCGGACTGCAGCAACGCCAGCGCGACCGTGAGGTAGCGCGTGTACTGCGTCATCTTCGCCTGGCCGGACTGGCCTTCCTTCTTCAGCTCCTCGAACTTCGGGATCACGACAGTGAGCAGCTGCACGATAATCGACGCCGTAATGTACGGCATGATGCCGATCGCGAAGATCGACAACTGCAGCAGTGCACCACCGGAGAACAGGCCAATGATGGAGAACATCGTGGCACGGTCACCCTGGGCAACCTCTTCGAGTCGCTGGTTGATCAACGCGTAATCAACGCCCGGGGACGGGATCTGGGCACCTACGCGGTACAGAATCATCAGCGCAAGGGTGATCAAGATCTTCTTGCGAAGGTCAGGATCCTTAAACGCCTGAGCAATTGCGGACACATAGCCTCCTGGCTTCCACCTGAACCGCGGCGGAAGGTAGTGGATAGTGCAGCGCCGACTCGTGCATGAAGGCACACAAAACGGGCCGTCGCCGTGTTTGACCCCACTACCCTAGCAGCTGTGCTTAAAAAGTTGATACTCACGGTCGACTTTACCGCTACAGCACAGCGAAAACCCCCACACCGGACAGTGATTGTCCAGTATGGGGGTTATCTCAAGCGCGGAAAGCGTTACGCTTTCGGCTCTTTACGCGTCCTTCGGAGCGCGCTTGGAGAACTCGACGACGGTGGCGGAGCCGCCAGCAGCCTTGAGCTTCTCCTCAGCGGACTTGGAGAACTTGTTTGCGGTGACGTTGAGTGCGACGTTGATGTCGCCCTCTGCCAGCACCTTCACCGGCTGCTTCGGGCGAACGAGGCCCTTAGCGACGATGTCGGCAACTGCAATGTCGCCACCCTGCGGGAATGCTTCCGCGAGGTCCGCGACGTTGACCACCTGGTACTCGACGCGGTTCGGGTTCTTGAAGCCCTTGAGCTTCGGCAGACGCATGTGCAGCGGCATCTGGCCACCCTCGAAAGCAGCGGAAACCTGCTTACGAGCCTTGGTGCCCTTGGTACCGCGGCCAGCGGTCTTGCCCTTGGAGGCCTCACCGCGACCAACGCGGGTCTTGGCCTTGTTGGCGCCCTCTGCCGGGCGCAGATCATGGAGCTTGATGATGTCAGCCATGTTTTATCTACTCCCCTGCAACTTCTTCGACGGTGACGAGGTGACGCACCTTGAGGATCTGGCCGCGGGTAGCAGCGTTGTCCTTCTTCACCACGGACTGACCGATCTTGCGCAGACCGAGAGCCTCGAGGTTCTTGCGGGTCACCGGCTTCTCACCGATCTTGCCGTGGTGCAACGTAATCTTCAGTGCCATTGTTCTTAGGCCTCCTGTCCTGCGCGAGCGCGCAGCATACGTGCCGGGGCAACGTCCTCGACAGCCTTACCGCGCTTCGCTGCGACCTCTTCCGGACGCACGAGCTGCTTCAGGCCTGCAACGGTGGCCTGAACCACGTTGAGGGCGTTGTCAGAGCCGAGGGACTTGGCCAGGATGTCCTGGACACCAGCGGCCTCGAGCACCGGGCGGACTGCGCCACCGGCGATCACACCGGTACCCGGAGCAGCCGGGCGGAGCATGACGATACCGGCGGCTTCTTCAGCCTGAACCGGGTGAGGAATGGTGCCACCGATCATCGGGACGCGGAAGAAGTTCTTGCGAGCCTCTTCTGCACCCTTCTGAATTGCGGCAGGAACTTCCTTCGCCTTGCCGTAGCCAACGCCGACCATGCCTTCACCGTCGCCGACGACGACGAGAGCGGTGAAGGACATGTTGCGGCCACCCTTAACGGTCTTGGCAACACGGTTGATGGTGATGACGCGCTCGATGTACTTATCGCGCTCGTCGTTCTGGTTGCGACGGTCGTCGCGACGGCCACGGCCGCCGCGGTTACCGCGGTCGTTGTTGTTCTGGTTGTCGGCGGAGCGCCCGCCGTCACGCCGTTCACGTTCGGCCATTACGCGATCCTTCCGTTGATGGTGATGTTTGCCGTGATCATTAGAACTTCAGACCACCTTCACGAGCAGCTTCAGCCAGGGCCGCAACGCGGCCGTGGTACTTGTAGCCACCACGGTCGAAGACGATCTGCTCGATGCCTGCTGCTTTGGCACGCTCAGCGACGAGCTGGCCAACCTTTGCGGCCTTCTCCTTCTTGTCGCCCTCCAGGTTGCGCACGTCTGCCTCGATGGACGACGCAGAAACCAGGGTGTGGCCTGCGAGGTCGTCGATGACCTGGACGTGGATGTGGCGAGACGAGCGGTGCACAACGAGACGCGGGGTCTCCGGGGTGCCACGCAGGGTCTTGCGGATGCGGTAGTGGCGACGTGCGCGGGCCTCGCGGCGGCGGGACGAGATGTCCTTGCCCACCGGGGTGCGCTTGGTGTTCTCTGCAGTATTGCTCATGATTACTTACCCGTCTTTCCGACCTTGCGGCGGACCTGCTCGCCGGCGTAGCGGATGCCCTTACCCTTGTACGGGTCATCCTTACGCAGACGGCGGATGTTTGCCGCAATCTGGCCAACCTGCTGCTTGTCAGTGCCTTCGATGGCGAACTTGGTGTTGCCATCGACGGAGAACGTGACGCCTTCCGGCGCCTCAATCAGGATCGGGTGCGAGTAGCCGAGGGAGAACTCAAGGTCCTTGCCCTTCTGCTGCACACGGTAACCGACGCCGAAGATCTCCATGTTGATCTTGTAGCCCTCAGTCACGCCGATGATCAGGTTGTTGATCAGCGAGCGGGTCAGGCCGTGCAGCGAACGGCTGTCACGGTGATCGTCCGGACGGGACACCACGACTTCGTTGTCTTCGACGGAAGCGGTGATCGGCTCCGGCATCTCGAGGTCCATGGTGGCCTTCGGGCCCTTGACCTCAACACGCTGGCCGTCGATCTTCACCTCGACGTTGTTCGGGATTGCGATGGGTGCATTACCTACACGCGACATAGTCTTTTCAACCTCCCCTTACCAGACGTAAGCGAGGACTTCCCCGCCTACACCCTTCTCTTGAGCCTGGCGGTCGGTCAGCAGGCCGTGGGACGTGGAGATGATTGCCACGCCCAGGCCACCGAGCACCTGAGGCAGGTCGTTGGACTTGGCGTACACGCGCAGGCCCGGCTTGGACACGCGGCGCAGACCAGCGATGGAAGCCTCGCGGGTCGGGCCGTACTTGAGGTTGAGCGTCAGCGATTTGCCAACCTTCTCGTCCTCAACTTTGTAATCTTCGATGTAGCCTTCCTGCTTCAAGATCTCAGCAATAGCTGCCTTGAGCTTGGAGGACGGCATAGACACGGTGTCGTGCTGCGCAGTTGTTGCGTTGCGCACGCGCGACAGCATGTCCGCAATCGGATCTGTCATGGTCATTGTGGTGACCGTTTCCTTTCTCGTTGCGGTTCCCTAAACCCACCTGACCCTTTTCAAGGTCGCGTTTTCCGCATGGTCTATCGGGGGCTACTCAACGCTGCCCACACTCAGTAGCGTGGGCCGCTCGCCGCCTCCCTTGCACGCGGTCCGCATCTTGGCGAGGGGCCTGCAACAAAGTTGGATGTTCAAATGTTTCTCTCGGCTTGGCACGCCGAAATCTCGGCGCACAAGTCCGATCGACCAAGTTACCTGCTTGTTCGCTCAGAACCAAATTGCTTAACGACGACACCTTGCCCCCGTCAGCATCTCCCGACACCGAATTGATCAGAACGGCAGCGCCGCCCTGGACTTCACCCGTGTTTGGCCGAGGTCTGAATTCTCTCCCGCGGCGTGTCCGCTGAGGTACGCACCTGGGTCGAACGAGCGGTTGGTTTGGTGCGCGGAGAGCACAAAGCCCTGCTCTTCGGCGAATTTGGAGCGGGCTTGCTCGGCCTTTGCGGCGTCGTCGACAAGCACAAGCGCATATTCGCTATCCCCCTTTGCTGCGCCCTCTTCAGCTTTCATCAGACGTTTGCCGATGCTTGTCGCGAACCCCTGCATAAACGACCGACGCATCACCACGACCGATTCCCCGAAGTTGGTGGCGCGGATCTTTTGTGATTCTGCAAGCATCACCGGCAACAACAGCGCGTAGAGCATGTCCACCCGGTCGAGGTGTCGCTGAAGGCCAAAAATGTCTGCGTCCTTGACGCGCGTGGAGTTATACACCCGCTGCGTAAAGCCCGTGCAGTGCAACGACCTCGCGATGGAGTGCAGCAGCGTTGCCTGCATATCGGTGTAGGCGCCACGGAACGTGTAGGCGCGGTGGCCTACGTTGTCGCCAGCATCGGGACTTGCAAGATCGCGCTCGTCGTAGCCGTACTGTGCCATCAGCTCGAATGCTCGGGCATAGAACGCGTCACCCTCCGGTGTCCCTTCCCTGTCGTTGGCTTGGTTGAGTAGTTTTTGTACTCGTTGTTTGATCTTTTCTTCGGTACGCATCTGACGCACCCACCCCTTCCCCATTGCTGTTTGGATGTGTGCCTGTAGTTATAACGAACTCGCACGACATGTCCGTTTCAGCTTGTGGAATTTGCAATTTCCGCCCTGTGGATAACTTCTCTTTGCGCAGGTTGTAGCGCTGCGACGACACCCCTCCGTCCCGCTTGCACCCTAAGCGCTAGCATCGTTGCAATGAGCAGGACCAAGCGCAGTTTCGCCGTCACAAAGATTTCCGCTAGCGGCACCCGCGACACGCGCGCGGGCCAAGTGGAAGTGGAAGAACCACTCGAGGTGCGCGCCGGTGGCCGAGAGGTCGCTCAGTTGTTTCGCACCCCGGGCCACGACATCGAGCTCGCCCACGGTGTGCTCCTGACGCAGGGCCTCATTACCACCCCTAAAGATGTCATTACCGCTCGCTATTGCGAAGGTGCCATCGGCGGCGAAAACACCTACAACCTGCTCGATATCGAGCTTTCCTACCCTGCTGCACCGCAGTTCATCGACCCAATCCCATCTCAGTCCTGTGGTATTTCTGCCGAGCAGCGCGTACGGGAGTTGGCGGTCCGCCTGAACGTGCGCAGCGAGTTCGCCCCTATTGATCAGGATGCGATCTTCGCCTTGCCAGAACGTCTCAACCAGGCGCGTCGTCGCGACCTGCCCACCGCGCTCGCTGGCGAGACCGCGCGTCAAGACATCGACGCTGTCAACGCGGTACAGAAGATCGCTGGGCGTTTGCTTCTCGACGACACCCTGCCCGCCCACAACCTCACCCTCGCAGTGGATACGCGCGTGACGTTTGAAATGATGCGTGCTGCAGCAGCGGCCGGCTTCGGCATTGTCGCCACCACACGCGACGTCACGTCGATGGCGGTGGAATTGGCCCGCGAAACAAATACAGCGCTCGTCGGCGCAATTACCGACGAGCGCTTCAGCGTGTACTCGGGCGCTTAGCCAATGAACATGCCAGCAGCCTTCGCGGCAGTGGCCCACAGACCGTAGATAAGCAGTCCAGCGATGATTGCCGCCAGAATGATCGCGACAATCTTGTGGGCCTGGCCCGCGGAAGCCCCACGCGCCTGACCGGCACCAGCACCTTCAAGCGCGGAGGCGCGATCTGCCTCGATCTTCGCCTGAACGGTGTCTTGGTCTTCGAACCACTTCGACGCCACCGGGCGTACAAGGATGTTGGCGATCAGGCCAACAGCAAGCAGGCAGCACATGACGTACAGCGACAGGCGGTAAAGGTCCGGGCCTTCGCCGCCGTTGGCTGCCTGGCGCTCCACGACCATGTTGATGATCAGCGGGCCAGCTACACCTGCAGCCGACCATGCGGTAAGCAGACGGCCGTGAATAGCGCCGACCTGGTAAACACCGAATAGGTCGCGCAGGTAGGCCGGGATACTGGCAAAGCCACCCCCGTAGAAGGACAGCAACACCAGCGCGCAGATCACAAACAGCGCGATGTTGGCGTGGCCGAACCTGGCGAAGATGAAGTAGAAAGCCAACCCGATACCCAGGTACACCATGTAGATGTTCTTGCGGCCAATGACGTCAGAAACCGACGACCAGACGAAACGGCCAGCCATGTTCGCCAGCGACAGCAAGCCAACAAAGCCTGCGGCGGCCGCCGCAGTCAGTGCCGGGAAGTAGTCCTGAATCATCGGTGCCGCATTCTCCAGCACGCCGATACCCGCGGTGATGTTGCAGAACAGGATCACCCACAGGCACCAGAACTGCGGGGTTCGAATCGCGTTGTTGGCGCTAACATTTGCACCGACGATGGCAACCTTGGAAGGTTTGCGCCCCTGCTTCGCTTCGCCCGACGGGGTCCAATCCGGGTGCGGCATGCGGATGCAGTACGCGCCCATAGCGATGACGACGAGATACACGACGCCAAGGGTGACAAAGGTGGGTTGGATGCCCGCGGCGCGGTTGGCGATATCCACACCGCCGCCGTAGAACTCCATGAGGCGGTTCGACGCCGGCGAGGCAATCAGTGCGCCGCCGCCGAAGCCCATGATCGCAAGGCCCGTAGCCAGACCGGGGCGATCCGGGAACCACTTCATCAGCGTGGACACCGGCGAGATGTATCCGATGCCCAAACCGATGCCGCCGATAAAGCCGTAGCCGAAGTACACCAGCCACAAGTTTCCGGTGGTGACACCCAGGGTGGCAACGAGGAAGCCTGTCACCCACAGCACGCCGGAAACTGCCATGGACGCGCGTGGGCCGACTCGCTCGACCCAGGAACCGAACAGCGCGGACGAGATGCCGAGCATGCCGATTGCCAACGAGAAGATCCAGCCCACAGCAACTTCGCCGACACCGAAGTGCTCCATCATTGGCTTCTTGAACACGGAGAACCCGTAGACCTGGCCGATAGAGAGGTGGATGGCGAGTGCCGCAGGGACAATTAGCCAGCGATTGAATTCCTTAGGCGCGATAATTGCGCTTCGGGAGAAGTAACTCATGGGGGTTCCCCTATTATGGATGCCAAACAATGTATTTAATACAGCGGACATCATAACCACCCATAGCCAGCTTCACGCAAGCTTTCTTTCATGCTTTTCCAATACGACAAAACCCCTGCGACCGCGGTATAAAAACCGGGTGCAGGGGTGTCGTCGTCAAGTGAACGCTTATGCGCGCTTCATCTTGCCGTCCTTGTCAGCGAACGGGAAGCCGAGGTGCGTCAGCAGTGCGCGACCCTCGTCGTCGCTACCAGCGGTGGTCACGAGCGTGATGTCCATGCCGCGAACGCGATCGATCTTGTCGATGTCGATTTCGTAGAACATGGTCTGCTCGGACAGGCCGAAGGTGTAGTTACCGTTGCCGTCGAACTGCTTGTCGTTCAGGCCACGGAAGTCGCGAATACGCGGGAGAGCAACCGTCAGCATACGGTCGAGGAACTCCCACATACGGTCGCCGCGCAGGGTGACCTTTGCGCCGATCGGCATGCCCTCACGGAGCTTGAAGTTAGCGATGGACTTCTTCGCGCGACGCAGCTGCGGCTTCTGGCCGGTGATCGCGGTGAGGTCCTCGAGTGCGCCGTTGATCACCTTGGAGTCGCGGGCAGCGTCGCCCACACCCATGTTCACAACAATCTTGGTCAGGCCCGGGATCTGCATGACGTTGTCGTAGTTGAACTGCTCGTTCAGCTTGGTGCGGATCTCGTCCTGGTAGCGGGACTTCAGGCGCGGGGTGTAGTTCTGAATGTTCTCAGCCATTAGATGTCCTTCCCGTTCGACTTAGCCACGCGGACCTTCTTGCCGTTCTCGTCGAAGCGGTAGCCCACGCGGGTCGGCTTGCCGTCGGAGTCCAGGATCATCACGTTGGACACGTGGATCGGAGCTTCCTGGCTGACGATGCCGCCGGACTCGGCGCCGCGCTCGTTGTAGGAGTTTGCGACGTGCTTCTTGATGCGGTTAACACCCTCGACGAGGACCTTGTCGCGCTGCGGGTACGCCTCAATGACGCGACCCTGAGCACCCTTATCCTTGCCGGCGATAACCTGCACCATATCGCCCTTCTTGATCTTCATACTTAGATCACCTCCGGTGCGAGAGACACAATCTTCATGAAGCGCTTGTCGCGGAGCTCACGAGCAACCGGGCCGAAGATGCGGGTACCGCGCGGCTCGGTGTCGTTCTTGATGACGACAGCAGCGTTCTCGTCGAACGAGATGTAGGAGCCGTCCGGACGACGGGTCTCCTTCTTCGCACGGACGATGACAGCCTTAACGACCTCGCCTTCCTTGACGTTGCCGCCCGGGGCAGCTTCCTTCACGGTGGCGACGATCGTGTCGCCGATGCCGGCGAAGCGTCGAACGGAACCGCCGAGAACGCGGATGCACAGCAGTTCGCGTGCACCCGTGTTGTCGGCGACCTTCAGACGCGATTCCTTCTGAATCACAGTTGGTCTCCTGACCTGGGTCAATGTGCGCCAGATTTCCGTCCTGAACGCACGTGGTCAATGTTCTTGCGGCCTATTGCTTATCGACGAACCTCGCGCGCTCGTCCCTCGCACACGAGGAGAGCGCAGTCTGGTCGAAGGGTCTCGGACGCTTCACTCGGAAACGCGTGTCACGCCCGACCAGCAGTAGACAACTGGAGTATTTAACCATGAGCAGCGACGATCGCACAAATTGCCGCTAAATCGTGTCGCCTGAAGATACAAAAATCGCCCCACCCCGAAACTTAGGGGTGAGACGATGAGTGTGCCGCAGCGTTAGCGCAATTTTAGACGGTGCTAGCAGCAACGGCGCCGAGGCCGAGCACACCAGTGAGCGACAGGATGGTGATGATCCAGCCCACGGAGGACAGGGCAGCTGGAACCAGCAGCAGGTTCGGGGCCAGCGGGCCACCGAGAGCGCGCATTTCATTGATGACCTGGTTGAGCGGCTCCGGGTAGGTAGCAGCCTCAGCGACAGGAGCACCAGCACCGATTGCAACAGATGCCGCAAGAGCAACAGCGGCGAGACGACGGAACTTCATGTTCGTTTCCTTTCAGGAGAGGTGTGTACGTGTCGCGGCTTACTTAGCAGCAGTGACGATGGACTGAATGATCGAGATGACAACGTTCAGCGAAGAAAGCGCTGCCGGCAGCAGAATGATGTTCTGGGCTTCCCAGCCACCGACCTTGTAAATCTCGTACAGAACACGGTTCAGCGGTTCCGGAGCAGGCTGAGCGGTAGCAGCCGGAGCAGCAACAGCAACGGTGGTTGCGACAGCCGCCGCAGCAACAAGACGACGAAGCTTCATGTGAATCTCCAATTTTCTTAATGAACGGTAGGCATCGGCCGCAGCTTGAACGACCTTGCCCACTGAACATTACCGTGACGTTTTACAGTTTTTGGCAGAATTCCCATTTTCTTTCACGATTTTCCAAAGCTTTCCAATCGCCGAATAGGTATTACCACATTTCCTTTTAAGATAGTACCTCTTGTACATTGGAGGGCGTGAGTTTCTACGAAGCCGCCCCCGAGGCAATCAAGAATAAGGTCGATCTGTTCTCGACAGAACCTGCCCGATTTGCCACGCGCTCCGTGCTCGCGGGCGTGTACCTGGGCATCATGACGGCATTCGCCGCATCCACGGCACAACTACTCGACGGCTACGCCCCCGGCTGGGGCAAATACGCCTTCGGTGCCATCTTCGCGTCAACGCTGTACATCATCATCGTCTTGCAAGGCGAACTCGCCACAGGTGACATGATGTTCATGACCTATGGTGCCATCCATAGGCTCAACACCATCACCCGCGGGTTCCTCCTCGTCTTCTTTGTCACCGTGTTCAACCTCATTGGTGCAGTGGCGATTTCATGGCTGATTTCCCGGACCACCATGGGCCAGATGGTCGAGGTGGACGGATTCCTCCACGATTTGCTCGTCGCCAAGCTGCAAAAATCCAGTTCCACCCTGTTCGTTGAAGCGATCCTGGCAAACGTCGTGGTCAACATCGCCTTCATGCTGGCCACCCAGGCCGGCAAGGACTTCAGCGCGAAGCTGTGGGGTGTCATCCTGATCATCCCGTCGTTTGCCACCATGAGCTACGAGCACTCCATCGCGAACTTCATCCTCACCAGCCTGGGCGGGTTTACGCTCGGCCCGGAGACGATCGAGGGCTTCACCAACTGGAACGTCATCCGCAACTGGGTGGTCGTCTGGCTGGGCAACTTCGTCGGCGGCGGGTTCATCATGGGTGGCCTCTACGGATGGCTGAACCTGACCAAGACCGGTTACAAGGACTAACCAACAAGGACTAACTCCCCTCACCTTGGGTGTCTCTGCCAAAATGAGACGGGTGAGTACCCAGACACCTGACGTCCTCGAAGCTGTTCGCAGTGTTCGCGATGCCCTCGCGGACACTGCCCTACCTATTGATGCAGCCCCAGAGGCCCGCGCAATTGTCAACCAGCTCGACGACTATGTCCTGCCCCGCCTCGCCAACCTGGACGCGCCGCTGCTCGCCGTGATCGGCGGCTCCACCGGCTCTGGTAAGTCCACGCTTGTCAATGCATTGCTGCGCGAGCGGGTCTCCAACCCAGGCGTCATCCGCCCCACCACCCGGCAGCCAGTGCTAGTGGCAAACCCAGCAGATGCTGATTGGTTTAACTCCCCACAGGTACTGCCAGGCCTGACGCGCTCGCACGGCGCGGGCAACGAGCAATCGACGACGCTGCGAGTCGTGGATACGCAAAGCGTGCCCGAGGGCCTTGCGCTTCTCGACGCCCCCGATTTCGACTCCATCGACGACAAAA
>NZ_KV825899.1:160967-193058 GCF_001835805.1 Corynebacterium sp. HMSC034B08
CGCGCCCTGGCAAGTCAGCTCCTTGCGGCTGCGGATCTGTGGGTGTTCGTCACCACCCCGGCGCGCTACGCCGATCAACTTGTGTGGAACTTCCTCCACGACGCCGCTGGCCGCGGCATCGAAGTTGTGGTGGTACTCAACCGCCTGGACGAGAAGGCAGCCGAAACCGTGCCGGACGATCTGCGCCGCATGATGAATGAGGCTGGCTTGCACGACGCAACAGTCTTTACTGTGCCGTTCGTCGCGGACCTTGGCGCGGAGAAGTCTGGAGAGTCCGGGGAGTTTCTCGCCGAAGACCTTGTCGCTTCACTGCGCGATTACCTGACCACACTCGCCGAGGACACCGTCGCCCGGCGCGACGTGGCTGGCAAGACTGTGGCCGGCGCGGTTCAGACTGCGCTTGATCGAGTGGATACCTTGGTCGGCCGCCGTGAGCGTCAGGAGGCGTTTGCCAACCAGCTCGACGCATCGATCCACGAGTTTTACACCACCGCCAACCGTCAGGTCATCGACGCGACTTCCGACGGACAGTTGCTGCGCTCCGAGGTCATGGACCGCTGGCAGGACGTCATCGGTACCTCTGACGTGTTCCGTGGATTCGAGCGCTGGTTCAGCAGCGCAATAGATAAGGTGGGCAGTTTCTTCACCGGTCAGCCCGCTCCGCTGCGTGAGGTGGAGACCGAGATCGAGTCTGGTCTGCACGCCGTTATCGTCGATGCTGCCGAATCCGCAGCATCGCGCGCCTGGGCGCATACCGGTGCGGTCGCGCCTGAGCTGCGCACCGACGCCGATCCAGCTCTCGCACGCGCCAGCACCGACATTTCCGATCAGGCGGCGAAACTGGTGCGAGACTGGCAGCAAGAACTCGTCGGACACATCCAGGACACTGCTGGCGATAAGCGTCAGCGCGCCCGTCTCATGTCCTTTGGGCTCAACGTGGTCACCGTGGCACTCATGCTTACAGTGTTCGCCTCCACCGCAGGTTTGACTGGCGGCGAGGTGGCCATCGCGGGCGGTTCTGCGGTACTTGGCCAGAAACTTTTGGAGACCATCTTCGGCGAAGACACGGTGCGCCGCATGGTCACTCAGGCCCGCAACGACCTCAACGAGCGCCTTGGTGGACTCTTTGCTGCCGAGCGCGACCGCTACCACGTGTTCACCGACCCGTTGCTCGAAGGCGCAACGGCCGAGCAGATCCGCGATGCCTCCCAGCAGGCTCGCCGGGCGGTGGATGCGAAGCTGCTGGGGGTCGTCGACAAGCAAGTGCCCGCGCGTATCGACGACACCCCCAACGACGACCTGAACAACAGCACCCTGCGCGGCCTGTTTGACCAGCTTCGCGGCAACTTCCGAAAGGGGTCCGACAATGGCACTGTTTAGCAAAAAGATTGGGCTGAGCGAACGGCTGAGCGCGCTCGAGGACGCTGCCGAAATTAGTGCACCGTACCTGTCCGGCGAGCAACGCGAACGCCTAGAACGCGTGGCCAAGGCTGGCGCCGAGCGTCGCGCCCTGTCCGCCGAGCACACCGTCGTGGGATTTTTCGGCGCGACCGGTTCCGGTAAAACCTCGCTGTTCAACGCCGTTGTCGGCGAAGACCTGGGCAAAGCAGCGGCGCGCCGCCCAACCACGTCCTCTCCCCTGGCCGCAATCTGGCAGCCGGAAGGCTCTGAGGAACTCCTGGGCTGGCTCGGCGTGGAAGACCGCCGCGAGCGCCAAGGCGAGTTTGCCAAAAATGCTGGCCCGCTGATCCTGCTGGATCTTCCCGACTTCGACTCGGTAGAGGCCTCCAACCGCGTCATCGCCGAACGCCTCGCCGGCCAGGTCGACGTGCTCGTGTGGGTGTCCGACCCCGAGAAGTACGCCGACAGTGTCATCCATGACCAGTTCATCCGCCCGCACGCGAACCACTCCGCGGTCACACTGGCAGTGCTGAACAAAGCCGACCTTTTGGCGGAGCGCGACGTGGACACCGTAGCTGGCTCTTATGCGGGCTTGCTTCGCGACGACGGCCTGACCAACGTCCACGTCATCCCCACCTCCACCCTGACCGGCGCTGGTATCGAAGACCTGCGCGGCGCGATCGCGCGCGTGGCAAAGGCCCACAATGCGCAGACTGCCCGCATCGAGGCCGACATTGCTTCCGTTGCCGCCCCCTACGCTGGAACGAAGGGGGCCGGTGGTGTGGACAAGCACGCCAAGCGTGACCTCGACACCGCACTGACCAAGGCCGCGGGTGCAGAACGCATCGCGGGCATCACCGCTGCCGCCTACCGCAAACGCCTGCGCCAACGCACCGGCTGGCTGCTGACCTCCTGGATCACCCGCTTCAAACCCGACCCGCTTCGTCGCTTAGGGCTGCGCGAGGATCCCGACGAACTGGGCGTGCACCGCACCTCCATGCCGGAACTCGACGCCGCCTCCAAAGCCGTAGCCAACTCGGGTCTTCGCGATTACGCCACCGCCGTTGGCGAAGGGCTGCCACACGAGTGGGCTGCGGCCGTGGCGGACCGGTCCGAGGAGATCTCCACCGGCCTTCCCGCCGAACTGGACCGCGCTGTGGCCCGTGCGAAACTGCCCGCGGAGCCGTCCAAGGGCTGGGCAGTGCTGACCATCTTCCAGTGGTTTGCGCTGCTCGCCGCCCTGATCGGCGTGCTGTGGTACCTGCTGGTCGCCTTCGTGCCGGGCGTGCTCACACCGCTGCTCGGCACCGATCTGGTACCGGATGTAGAAGGCTGGCCGATTCCTACCCTGCTGATCATGGCTGGCTTACTCACCGGTGTAATCATCGGATTGATATCCGCAGCATTCGGCGGCATGTTGGGATCCGGGGTGAAACGCCGAACGCGCTACGCCATCCAAAAAGAGGTGGCCGCGGCCTCCGAAACTGCTGTGTCCCAGCCGCTGTTGGCTATCCGCGAAGACTATTCCCGTTTTGCCGAGCGCATCGCCCTCGCCGCTGGGTAGTTCCGGGTAGCGTCAGTGCCTATGGCACGCATCCCAAGAGTTCTCTCCATTGCCGGCACCGACCCCACAGGCGGTGCCGGCATTCAAGCTGATCTGAAGTCCATCGCCGCCGCAGGTGGCTACGGCATGTGCGTGGTCACCGCGCTGGTCGCCCAGAACACACAAGGTGTGCGCGAGATCCACACCCCACCCCAGTCGTTCTTGCGCGCGCAGTTGGATTCGGTGTTCGACGACGTCACCGTGGACGCCGTCAAGATCGGCATGCTCGGCGACGCAGCCACAACCCGCACTGTCTCCGCATTCCTCGCTCAGCACCCGGTCCCCGTCGTTGTTGTCGATCCCGTCATGGTCGCCACCTCCGGCGATCGCCTCCTCACCGAGGATGCCGAAGACGCCCTGCGCACCCTCGTTCGTGAGCACGCCACCGTGGTCACCCCGAACATCCCCGAGCTCGCAGTGCTTTGCGACGACACCCCCGCCACCACATTCGACGAAGCGGTTTCCCAGGGTCGTCGATACGCAGCAGATGCGAACGTGTCCGTCCTGGTCAAAGGCGGGCACCTCACCGGCGACCACGCCTCCAACGCGCTGATCACCCCCGACGGCGACACCCACATCGCGGACGTGCCCCGCGTGCGCACAAAAAACACCCACGGCACCGGCTGTTCTCTCTCCGCAGCCCTTGCAACCCGGCTTGTTCTCGACGACGCCCCCGCCGCCGTCGAGTGGGCTTCCGCCTGGCTCCACGAAGCCATCGCCCACGCCGACGACCTCGAGGTGGGCCAGGGCCACGGGCCGGTGCACCACTTCCACCAGCTCTACCGCCTCGCCGAACCGCTAGAATCACCTGCATGACTGACCCGCGCAACGAAGATCAGAAGGTCGCCGCCGTGAATGCCTCGATGATCATGGCGGGCCAACCCATGTCCGCAGAGGACGAGGCGTTTCTGCGACGACAGCTGCGAGGAGATATCTCGGCCGACGAGGCCGTGCTACAGGTGCTCGAAAGGGAAGGCCTGGGAAACACGCCTCGTGCACGTGAACTGCGGCAACGTATCACCGGAGCTGCCTAAACGCCATGGCACGACGAAGCAACGAGGCCCCGGAAAACCTATTCGGGCTAACAGACCCGGTTGTGCTGGACCGCATCGCTGGCAACCTCGCGCCTCAACGACTCGGCGAGCTCGAAAACGGTCCACTGCTGATCGAATTCACACGTGAATCTCTGCAGTCCACACACCATTACCTCATGTAGGACATTTACCCCTGGGCGGGCCAGATCCGCACCGAGGAAGTTGGTGCGATGGGCATGGCGATGTGTCGAGCGCGATACGTTGAGGCTGAACTCGACCGAGTGATGGGCCGGATCGCGAAACTGCCGGTCTCCTGTGTTCCAGCCTGACAACACAGGTACGCTCAGCGCAACCCTGGGCCAGCGGGCTGGTGCTGCGGAGATCTTCCACCAGATGATGAAATACCGCAGCGCCAATCCCGGGGCGCCCTGGCGCGGTCGGTAGCTTCTACTCCACCGTGACGGACTTGGCCAGGTTACGCGGCTGGTCCACGTTCAGGCCGCGTGCTTCTGCGACGGCGCAGGCGAAGATCTGCAACGGGATCGTCGCCAAGAGTGGCTGCAGCAAACCCGGGGACTCCGGGATGCGGATGATGTGGTTGGCAAACTGCTCCACATCCGTGTCGCCCTCTTCCGCGATCACGATGGTCACGGCACCACGGGCGCGCACCTCTTGGATGTTGGAGACGACCTTGGCGTGCAGGTTGTGGCGCGACTTCTTCGACGGCACGATGACGAACACCGGCTGGCCTTCTTCGACCAGCGCGATCGGACCGTGCTTCAACTCGCCTGCAGCGAAGCCCTCGGAGTGCAAATAAGCAACCTCCTTGAGCTTCAGCGCGCCCTCGAGGGCGACCGGGAAGCCGACGTGGCGGCCAAGGAAGAGCACGGACTTTGCATCCGCCATATCCTGGCCCAACTGCTTGACCTGGTTTTCGTTGTCCAGCACGCGCTGGATCTTCTCCGGCATCAGCTCCAGCTCGCCGATGATCTGACGGATCTCATCGGCGTACTTGTTGCCACGCACCTGCGCCAGGTACAGCGCCAGCAGATACGCCGCGACAATCTGGGAGATGAACGCCTTCGTCGACGCCACAGCGATCTCCGGGCCTGCGTAGGTGTACAGCGACGCATCCGCCTCACGCGGGATCGAGGAGCCCACGGTGTTGCAGATAGCGACGACCTTCGCGCCCTGCTCACGTGCGTGACGGACAGCCATCAGCGTGTCCATGGTCTCTCCGGACTGGGAAACGGCAACGACGAGAGTCTGCTCGTTGACAATCGGGTCGCGGTAGCGGAACTCGTGGGCGAGCTCCACTTCCGTCGGGATACGGCACCAGTGTTCGATGGCGTAACGCGCCACCTGGCCCGCGTACGACGCAGTACCGCAAGCGACGATGATGATTTTGTTGATGGAGCGCAGCACGGATTCGTCGATACGCAACTCGTCCAACATCAACTTGCCATCTTCGTCGAAGCGACCGTAAAGCGTGTCGCGGACGGCACCCGGCTGATCATGGATCTCCTTCTCCATGAAGGAGTTGTAGCCACCCTTCTCCGCAGCGGTGACATCCCACTCAACCTTGAACGGCTTCGCCTCGGCGGGGGTGCCGTCGAAGTCAATCACGTCGTAGCCATCAGCCGTCAACGTCACAATCTGGCCGTTGTCCATCTCCACCGCGTCACGGGTGAACTCAATGAAGCCAGCGACGTCGGAGCTCAGGAAGTTCTCGCCCTCGCCTACACCGATCACCAGCGGGGAGTTCCAACGCGCCGCAACAATGCGGTCTGGATGGTCCGGGTGGATGGCGAGCAGGGTGAACGCGCCCTCCAGACGGTTCGCTGCCAACTGCATCGCACGGGTCAGATCCCCGTCCGCTTCCGTGTTGTAGATATCCAGCAGCAGCGTGCCAGCAACCTCAGTATCGGTTTCAGACTTGAAGGTGTAGCCCTTCTCTGCGAGCTCAGCCTTCAAATGCGAAAAGTTTTCGATGATGCCGTTGTGCACCACTGCCATACGGCCATCTCCCACCACATGCGGGTGAGCATTCGCATCCGTCGGACCGCCGTGGGTCGCCCACCGGGTATGCCCGATGCCCAGGTTCGATGCTGCGATGGGGTTGTTAGCAATCTCCGCTTCGAGATCCGCTACCTTGCCGGCCTTCTTCCGGCATTCGATCGACTGGTCGTTCACCACCGCAACACCTGCGGAGTCGTACCCGCGGTATTCGAGGCGGCGAAGACCATCGATGATTACGTCTTTCGCGTCACGCGTTGTCGCGTTTGCGCCTACATATCCAACGATTCCACACATGCGGGAAATCGTACCCTTGTGTAAGGGCGCAGAAAAAGTTGAAAACGCAAAAACCGCCCCGGGTTGGTAGCCAACCCGGGGCGGTGGAGTCGTCGAGAAGCGACTAGCTTTTAGCGAGCCTTCTCGATGATGTCGACGAGACGGAAGTGCTTGTCCTTCGACAGCGGACGCGTCTCCTCGATGTGGACGAGATCGCCAACACCAGCGGTGTTGTTCTCGTCGTGAGCCTTGACGCGCTTCGTGGTACGCACGATCTTGCCGTAGAGGGCGTGGGACTTGCGGTCCTCAACCTCGACGACGATCGTCTTGTCCATCTTGTCGGACACGACGTAGCCACGGCGGCGCTTCTGCACGGCCTTGTCCTTGGTGTTCTCAGTCACGTTTGCCTCACTCATGGTTATGCCTCAGCTCCCGTGGACTCCGGGACGACGGACAGACCAAGCTCACGCTCGCGCAGCACCGTGTAGATGCGAGCGATGTCGCGCTTCACGGTGGAGATGCGGCGGTTGTTGGTCAGCTGGCCGGTTGCAAGCTGGAAGCGCAGGTTGAACAGCTCTTCCTTCGCCTCGTTGAGGCGGCCCTTCAGCTCGTCGTCGTTGAGCTCGCGGAACTCAGATGCGGGGGTACCGTTAGCCATTAGAACTGGTCCTCCTTCTTGATGACGCGGACCTTGCACGGCAGCTTCGCACCTGCACGGCGCAGCGCCTCAATGGCAGTTTCCTCGTTGGGGTAGGACATTTCGAACAGGATGCGGCCAGGCTTGACGTTGGCCACCCACTTCTCCACCGGGCCCTTACCGGAACCCATACGCACGCCGAGCGGCTTCTGGGTCAGCGGACGATCCGGGAAGATGTTGATCCAGACCTTGCCACCACGCTTGACGTGGCGGTTGATAGCAATACGGGCAGACTCGATCTGGCGGTTCGTGATGTACGCCGGCTCGAGGGCCTGCAGGCCGTAGTCGCCGAAGTTGATCTGGTTGCCACCCTTGGACACGCCAGAACGGGTCGGGCGGTGCTGGCGGCGGTATTTCACGCGCTTAGGGATGAGCATGAATTAGCCCTCCTTCTTCTGCTCTGCCGCCCGGCGACGCTGGCCGCCGCGGCGCGGGCGACGGTCGCCACGTCCACGACGATCGTTGCTCGGTGCATTGAGCTCAGACTCGCGGACGCCACCGACGACGTCGCCCTTGTAGATCCACACCTTGACGCCAATGACGCCGAAGGTGGTGTGTGCTTCTGCAGTGCCGTAGTCGATCTCCGCGCGCAGCGTGTGCAGCGGAACGCGACCCTCGTGGTAGCGCTCGACACGGGACATTTCCGCGCCGCCGAGACGGCCGGACGTCATAACCTTGATGCCCTTGACCTGCGGGTTACGCATAGCGGACTGGATGGCCTTACGCATGGCGCGACGGAACGCGACACGGTTGACCAGCTGCTCGGCGATGGACTGAGCAACCAGGGTGGCGTCTGCATCGACGTTCTTCACCTCGAGGATGTTCAGTGCAACCATCTTGCCGGTCAGCTTCTCCAGCTCACGGCGAATACGGTCAGCCTCAGCGCCGCGACGGCCGATGACAATGCCCGGACGTGCGGTGTGGATGTCCACACGGACGCGGTCGCGGGTGCGCTCGATGACAACATCGGAGATGCCAGCGCGCTCGAGGTTCTTCTCGAGCCACTCGCGGACCTTGATGTCCTCAGCGACGTACTCGGCGTAGTTCTTGTCGGCGTACCAGTGGGACTTCCAGTCGGAAGTGATACCCAGGCGCAGGCCGTGTGGGTGAATCTTCTGGCCCATTACTTGGCCCCTTCCTTGGACTCGACAACAACGGTGATGTGAGAGGTGCGCTTCCGGATCTGGAATGCGCGACCCTGTGCACGCGGCTGGAAACGACGCATGGTCGGGCCCTCGTTTGCGTAGCACTCGGCAATGACGAGCGTGCGCGGATCCAGGCCGAAGTTGTTCTCCGCGTTGGCTGCTGCGGAAGCAACAACCTTTGCAACGTCCTTGGACGCACCCTGCGGGGCGTACTTCAGGATGGCGAGTGCCTCAGCAACCGACTTGTTGCGGATGAGAGCAAGCACGCGGCGTGCCTTCATCGGAGAGACGCGAACGAACTTGGCAGTCGCGGATGCAGTGGTGATGGTGTCAGCCATTGCTTATCGACGTCCCTTCTGTTCCTTGACGTGACCCTTAAAGGTCTTGGTCGGTGCAAACTCGCCGAGCTTGTGGCCAACCATGGACTCGTCCACGAACACCGGCACGTGCTTACGACCGTCGTGGACGGCGAAAGTGTGACCGATGAAATCGGGGAGAATGGTCGAACGGCGCGACCAGGTCTTGATGACCTGCTTGGTGCCTGCCTCGTTCTGAGCATCCACCTTGTTGAGGAGGTGCTCGTCGACGAACGGGCCCTTCTTAAGGCTACGTGGCATGTCTGTTTACCTCCTCTTAGCGCTTCTTCGAGCGACGACGTCGCACGATCATGTTGTTGGAATAGCGGTTCGGGTTGCGGGTGCGGCCTTCCTTCTGGCCCCACGGCGAGACCGGGTGACGACCACCGGAGGTCTTGCCCTCGCCACCACCGTGCGGGTGGTCGACCGGGTTCATAACCACACCACGCACGGTCGGGCGCCAGCCCTTCCAGCGCATACGACCAGCCTTGCCCCAACGGATGTTGATCTGGTCAGCGTTGCCGACCTCACCAACAGTTGCACGGCAGCGGATGTCCACGCGGCGGATTTCGGAAGACGGCATACGCAAAACTGCGTAGTTGCCTTCCTTACCCAGCAGCTGGATGGACGCGCCAGCGGAACGAGCCAGCTTTGCGCCTGCGCCCGGCTTGAGCTCCACAGCGTGGATGGTCGTACCGGTCGGGATGTTGCGCAGCGGCAGGTTGTTGCCAACCTTGATGTCCGCGTTCGGACCAGCCTCGACGATGGTGCCCTGCTTCAGGCCCTTCGGGGCGATGATGTAGCGCTTCTCACCGTCGTAGTAGTGCAGCAGTGCGATGTTCGCGGTGCGGTTCGGGTCGTACTCGATGTGAGCAACCTTTGCCAGCACGCCGTCCTTGTCGGAGCGGCGGAAGTCGATCACACGGTAGCGACGCTTGTGGCCGCCGCCGCGATGACGAGTGGTGATGTGGCCGTGGGTGTTACGGCCACCCTTCTTCGGGAGCGGGCGCAGCAGCGTCTTTTCCGGGGTCGAACGAGTGATCTCGTCGAACGCGGACACGGAGCTGGCACGGCGACCCGGAGTTGTCGGCTTGTACTTACGAATAGCCATAGTGGTTCCTTTTCTATCGTCTCTTCAGCGAGCCGCGGGTTACGCGGTCGCACCGCCGAAGATGTCGATGGAGTCGCTGCCCTCGCGGAGAGTGACGTAGGCGCGCTTGGTGTCCTTACGCTTACCGAAACCGGTGCGGGAGCGCTTGCGCTTGCCCTCACGGTTGACGGTGTTCACCGAAGCGACGTCGACGCCGAAAATCTCTTCCACGGCAATCTTGATCTGGGTCTTGTTCGCGGACGGGGACACGTAGAAGGTGTACGTGTTCTGCTCCATCAGGCCGTAGCTCTTCTCAGAGAGCACCGGGGCGATGATGATGTCGCGCGGGTTAGCGATCTTTGCCATTTACTTCTCCTCCTCCGCAGCGGCGGCAACAGCTGCGCCGCGGTTGATCAAGGTGTGGAGTGCCTCGACCGAGAACACAACGTCATCAGCGTTGAGGACGTCGTAGGTGTTCAGCTGAGCCGGCTCAATGATCTGGACGCCCGGCAGGTTCCTTGCGGAGAGACGGGAATTCTGATCATCACGGCCGATCACCAGCAGGACCGACTTGCGGTCGGTGAGGCGCTCGATGAATGCACGAGCGGACTTCGTCGACGGGGTCTGGCCCGGGACGAGATCCTCCACGATGTGGATGCGCTCGTTCTGCGCACGGTTGGTCAAAGCGCCGGCGAGGGCAGCCTTGATCATCTTCTTTGGGGTGCGCTGTGCGTAGGAACGCGGCTGCGGACCATGCACAATGCCACCACCGGTGTAGTGCGGAGCACGGATCGAACCCTGACGGGCGCGACCGGTGCCCTTCTGGCGGAACGGCTTCTTGCCGCCGCCGGAAACCATGCCGCGGGTCTTCGTTGCGTGGGTGCCCTGGCGCTTAGCAGCAAGCTGTGCATTCACAACCTGGTGCATGAGTGCCACGGATACCTCGCGGTCGAAGTACTCGGCCGGCAGGTCGACGGAACCCTTGGTAGCTCCGTCTGCGGTGTGGACGTCAAGCGTCAGCTTCGTCATGCGTGAGCACCGCCCTTCACTGCGGTCTTGACGGTAACAACGGAACCCTTTGCGCCAGGGATGGCGCCCTTGATCAGGATGAGGTTGTTGTCGCCGTCGATGCGTTGAATCTTCAGGTTCTGGGTGGTAACGCGGTTACCGCCCATGCGGCCAGCCATACGGGTGCCCTTGAACACGCGACCCGGGGTCGCGCAGGCGCCGATGGAACCCACACGACGGTGGGCAGCCTGGTTACCGTGGGAAGCACCCTGGCCGGCAAAGCCGTGGCGCTTCATGGCACCGGCGTAGCCGTGGCCCTTGGTGGTGCCTGCGACGTCGACGAAGGTGTCGCCTTCGAAGATCGTTGCATTGAACTCCTGGCCGAGCTCGTAGCCCGAGGTGTCGTCCATGCGGATCTCAGCAACGTAGCGACGCGGGTTGACGCCAGCCTTCTTGAAGTGGCCAGCCTGCGGCTTCTTAGCCTTACGGGGATCGATGTCGCCGTAAGCGATCTGGATGGCGGAGTAGCCATCGGTCTCAGGGGTACGGATCTGGGTGACAACGCACGGCCCAGCCTCGACGACGGTAACCGGGATAACGCGGTTCTCCTCGTCGAAGATCTGGGTCATGCCGAGCTTCTTGCCCAGAATGCCCTTGATCTGGTTGTCAGACATGTGTTAGTTCTCCACTACTTACGTTGGGGATTGCTCTACTGGATGTTCACGTCGACGCTGGCCGGCAGATCAATGCGCATAAGCGCGTCTACCGTCTTCGGCGTCGGGTCGAGAATGTCGATGAGGCGCTTGTGAGTGCGCATCTCGAAGTGCTCGCGAGAATCCTTGTACTTGTGGGGAGAACGAATCACGGCGTACACGTTCTTCTGGGTTGGCAACGGCACCGGGCCGACGACGCGGGCACCCGTACGGGTGACCGTCTCGACGATCTTCTTCGCGGATGCGTCGATCGCCTCGTGATCGTAGGCCTTCAGCCTGATGCGGATCTTCTGTCCCGCCACGCTTACCTCTTCCTCGCATCCCCACGTTCGTCCTTCTCTCTCCCGCTCGTTTCGAACGGAGTGAGAAACGGGCCGAAGCGGTGGGGTTTGTAGCTTCTAGTTTCTCTATAACGTTGTCCGGGCTGGGCCCTTGGCTCAACGCCAGTGTCTTTTCTGACTGTCATGACACATCCGGAAGTTGAGACCTGCGCAATAAACGCGCCGACGCTCAGTGCTTCCGCCAAGGCACGTTGTTGGCCGACACGTCATCGTCGACAAGCAATATGCCCGGGTATCAGACACGGAAGGGTGCGTGACCCTCGCGTACTGCCGCTGTTTATTTGCCATGGCCCCTTCACCGGTATTCCGACTGGAAGGTGTCATGTTTGCCGAGCCACCGGCCGACTTCCGTCAACCCATGTCAAGGCAACCTGCGTATTAAAACACAAGGTTGCCACCAACGCAAGCCCGCTTGACGACGACAACCTGTGTACCCTTGTTCCCATACCGTGCGCGTCATCTATATAGGCGCACTCGGAACATGAACATCACAGTTGAAAGGACCGTCATGGCCGACCAGAACGCAAACAACGCTGCAAACAACACTGCAAAGAACACCCCAGCAACCACCTCGACCGCAACCGAGACCGAGAAGCAGCGCCCGCGCAACGAAAACCTCGAAACCGAGCACGGCAGCACTGTTATCGACGACAACGTTGTTGGCAAGATCGCCGGCATCGCAGCACGCGAAGTCTCCGGCGTCCACAACCTCGGCGGCGGCGCAGCCCGCATGTGGGGCGCAGTCCGCGAGTCCCTGACCTCCTCCACCAACGTCCAGCAGGGCGTCAATGTGGCAGTCGAGGACGGCCACGCATCCGTCGCAGTTGCCATCATCGCCGAGTACGGTGTCGCCATCCACGAGCTTGCAAACGCCATTCGCGAAAACATCACCGTCGCCATCACCCGCATGACCGGCCTGATCGTCGACCGCGTCGATGTCACCGTCCACGACGTCAACCTGCCGGAGCAGGAGACCGCAGGTGAGAACTACGACGACGGCAACTACCAGGCAGTCAACCAGTCTGTAAACCAGCAGATCCAGTAATCATGGCCAACACCCCCGTTACCCGAGAGGTTGCGGAGGGCGTCCGCGACGCCACACTCGCCGTCAACGGAGTAGCAAAACTCTACGGCGGCCGACTCGGCGAAATCGCAACCTACTTGCCGCACCAACGCATCGAAGGCATCCGATCTGCCTCACGCAACGGCAAAGCAGGCCTCGAAGTCCACTTCACCTTCGACGTCGCCTCAGGACGCAACGTCCACGAGGTCGCCGAAGACGTACGCGCCGCAGCACTGAGCGCTTCGGACGCCGAGTTCGTGGACGTCATCGCCGGCGATGCGCAATAGCAGCAACACGGGCTACGCCCCCGCACCTCACACAACAACCCGAAACGTGGTTTAACAATGAATCTCTTTGCCAACAAGGCACTGACCGGCGTCATCATCGGCGTCATCGTTGCCTTCTTCGTCACATTCGGTGGCTGGGCCGGCCTACTCTGGCTGCTGCTGTTTACCATCCTCGGCGGCGTAGTAGGCGCCCAACTCGACGGCCGCCTCGACCTAGCCAGCATCATCGGCAACGGAACCGGCCGGAGCAATAGCTAATGGACACTTCCTTCTACCACGTCAGCGAACGCACCATCGAGCGCGTGGCGGAAGTGGCGGCCTCAACAGTGCCGGGATCCCGCAACATCGACGCGAAATTGGCGGGCCTGGCGGGCCGCAGCCTTCCGCGCATCGAGGCACACATCGACCGCACGACGGGCCTTGTCGCCATCGATGCCGAGATTGCCACGTCCTATCCCGCGCCCGTCGCGGCGATTACGGACGCTGTGCGCGCCACCATCATCGCCCACATCCGCACCCTCACAGGGATGGATGTCTCCCGCGTCAACGTCACCGTTGCCAACGTCGAATCGATCGAGGATGGTTCCCGTGTGACCTGGGACGATGTTGCGACCCACGATGCTTTCATCATCCCAGAGCCCATCCAGGTTTCTCCCACCGAGATCACGCACCCCGTTACCAGCGAGCGCGAGGAACTGGCGCCGATCGAAGCGCGATCGCTTGTCGACGACATGCGTGCCGTCACCACACCAACTCCCCCAAGCGTACGAACACCGAAGCAGCCCCAACCGGTCACCGTTTCTGGCGTTGACGTGCCCGAGCCACTCGAGCCGTTCGCCCCAGAGACGCCCATGCCCGTGGCTCTGCGCGCCCCGTCGCTGCCAGCGTTGCAGCCCCTCTCCCCGATCGCTGTCAAGGCGTTCGGGCACATGCGGCCGGTTGAGGTGCCGTGGCAGCGCCCGTTGCGCGATATCACCGTAGATAGGCAGCCGCTCAAGCCGGTGACAATCCAGCCCAGTGCGCGCCCAACAAGCCCGCGCGGCCCGGCTCCGAAGCCCGTGGTCATCCCACAGGCCCCACAGCCGAAGCCACTTCAGCAGATCACGATAGAACCGGTGGTGAAGTACTATGACCGAACCAACTAGCGCCCGCCCAGTCGGGCCACACCCCGGCGACGAACCGCTAGGCACCCCTGCATCGCGCTGGATCGCAGTCCTCATCAGCCTGCTCCTCATCGCTTTAGCAGGTGTCGGCGCGCGTGACCTCTGGTACTACACCTACGAGTCGGAATCACCCGAGCAGTCCTGGTTTGGTCGCGCGTTTGAGTTCCTCGGCTCGTTCACCACAGAGATCCCCGCCGTCATCATTGCGTGCCTGCTGGCCTTGGTCGGCCTTGTGCTCATCGTGGTTGCGCTCAAACCCCGCCCGCACCGGTTTGTCCGAGTGAACTCCCCGGTGTCTATCTGGACCCGTCCCGTCGATGTGGCACGAAAGTCCACCAACACGGTTCACAGCGACCTCGGTGGCGAGCAAGTACGCTCCAAGGCGACCCGCAAGTCGGTCAAGGTACAGGTTGTCGACGACGGCTCCGGCCCCGCAATGCAAGAACGCATCACGCGATCGCTCAACAGCGAGCTCAAGAGCCTCGCCGCGCCTCCTGCGGTGTCCGTGAAGGTGTTGCCTAAGGAAACGCCTCAGGCACAAGTCACCACCACGGCGCAGTCGACGCCCGAAGTGTCCGACGTCCGTCCCCCGGAGGTGCACCGATGACCAAAACATTGAGCTTCTTCAACCGTCTGGTCACGTTCCTGCTCGGCCTGTTGATGGTCGTTGTGGCCCTATTCCCCATTGCGGAGTACTGGGAAATCCCGTACCTGAGCGATTTCCTCCGCGACATCGACCGCAGCCGCGTGACGTACCTCGCCTACGAGGACTGGTATACCAAGGCGCTTATCGCCGCCGCTATTGTCCTGGCCGTGTTGGGATTGTGGATCTTGCTTGCAAATCTACGCTCCCGCGCGTTCTCCAACGGCAACATCGTGCCAGCCGATGCCGCGCACGGTGACACGGTAATCAACGTTCAGCGCGTCGCCGAGGCAGCCTGCAACACCATCCAGCGTCTCGACGAAGTCCATAGCGACGCGGCTGTCTAGGCTTCCTCCTGAACTTCCAGCGGCAACACCGCGGTAACTCGCCCCAGCACCACCGGCTCCCCGCCGCAGGCTGGGGCGATTGTCATGTCCGCCCCCGCCTCGCATTGAAGAATGCGTGCCCAGGCGAAGGTATCCACGTCAACATCACGACGCGCCTGTACCCAACGACGGATCCGGCTGCCGACCACAGCCCTTGCTCCATCTTCCAGCGCCACCAACCACCGGTTCGCTCCTACGCTATCTTGCAGCAATCCCGCCAACGAGCGACTCTCCCCCGGCGTAAAAAGCTTCAAATGACGGACAATCCCCAGCCGATGTTCCACCCCCTCCACATCAGTTAACACGAGCGGTAACCCCGGACCGGTACGTCGCATCGACGCATACCGCCACACCGACGGCATTCGCCCTGGGTGCGCCGCGCTTCGCACCACCACATTTCCGTCCACCAAGGTAACCTGAAGGTGCGGTTCGACGGTGGTGAAGGTAATGGGGGCGGAGGTGTTGTCGACAAGCGAAGGATGCTCCTGAGAGAGCTGCTGAAGAACTGCGAGCGCCTCTGCGTCAGTTGAGTCCCACCCCAGCCCACGATTGCCCAGTACCCCAAATAATTGGCCGAGGCTCAAATCTGGTTGCCCCTCCCAAACCTCTTGAAGCGCGGCCAGAATCTTCGGGATACGTGTTGGGTCCTGCACGCCTCAGACCATAAACCACCCTCAGGGCATGCAAAAGGCCGCCCCTCCCAAACGGGAGAGGCGGCCTTGGCGTTTATCCGACGGTTACGTCAGATCGACTCGAATTAGTCGAGGATCTTGGTAACGCGGCCAGCGCCGACGGTGCGGGAGCCCTCGCGGATAGCGAAGCGCAGACCCTCGTCCATAGCGACCGGCTGGATGAGCTCGACGGTCATGTCGACGTTGTCGCCCGGCATAACCATCTCGGTGCCCTCCGGCAGCTTCACAACACCGGTCACGTCGGTGGTGCGGAAGTAGAACTGCGGACGGTAGTTGTCGAAGAACGGGGTGTGGCGGCCGCCCTCGTCCTTGGACAGCACGTAGACGGAGCCCTCGAACTTGGTGTGCGGGGTGTAAGCGCCCGGCTTGATGATGACCTGGCCGCGCTCGACGTCCTCGCGCTTCAGACCACGCAGCAGCAGTGCAGCGTTGTCGCCAGCCTCAGCGGTGTCGAGAAGCTTGTTGAACATCTCGATGGAGGTGACGGTGGTCTTCTGGGACTTCTCGCGGATACCGATGATCTCGACCTCGTCGTTGAGGTTGAGAACGCCACGCTCCACACGACCGGTAACCACGGTGCCGCGGCCGGAAATGGTGAAGATGTCCTCGATCGGCATCAGGAACGGCTTGTCGGTCTCGCGCTCCGGATCCGGGATGGAGTCATCGCAAGCCTGCATGAGGTCGACGATGGACTGAACCCACTTCTCATCGCCCTCGAGAGCCTTGAGAGCGGAGATGTGGACGATCGGAGCTTCCTCGTCGTAGTCCTGCTCAGCCAGAAGCTCGCGGACCTCCATCTCGACGAGCTCGATGATCTCTTCGTCGTCGACCATGTCGCACTTGTTCAGTGCAACGAGGATGTACGGAACGCCAACCTGGCGAGCGAGCAGAACGTGCTCACGGGTCTGCGGCATCGGGCCGTCGGTAGCAGCAACCACGAGGATTGCGCCGTCCATCTGAGCAGCGCCGGTAATCATGTTCTTGATGTAGTCGGCGTGGCCCGGGGCGTCGACGTGTGCGTAGTGACGCTTCGGGGTGTTGTACTCCACGTGGGAGATGTTGATGGTAATGCCGCGCTCGCGCTCCTCCGGAGCCTTATCGATCATCGCGTAGTCGAAGGCCTTGTTCTCCTCCGGGTACTGGTCTGCCAGTACCTTGGTGATCGCAGCGGTGGTGGTGGTCTTGCCGTGGTCGACGTGACCAATGGTGCCGATGTTCACGTGCGGCTTAGTGCGCTCGAACTTTTCCTTTGCCACTGATTGTCCTCCTGGACTTCATGGTGGCTACGACCTTCGCAGCCACGTGGTTTGCTTACGCCCAACCGCTACAGCCCAAAACGGATATAGCGACGGGAGCCATTTCACAATGTGCCAGTTACAAGATCCTAGGTTCAAAAAGGCCGTTTTTCAAACTGGCCGATCCGATTCCCCGGACCAACCTAGAGGGTAACGGCCGGCTCAGACAACGCCCGTTGTTTCGTTGTCTCAGCGCGACCGCTACCCCGCTAGGGGTTCTCCCTTGTACGCCAGCTGCTGGCACGCAGCTGGCGGGAGAAGGCGGCTTAGTTGCCGTTGCGCTTCTCGATGATCTCCTGCGCAACGCTCTGCGGAACCTCAGCGTAGGAGTCGAACACCATGGTGAAGTTTGCACGGCCAGCGGTCGAGGAACGCAGGTCGCCGATGTAGCCGAACATCTCGGACAGCGGCACCTTCGCACGGACGACCTTTGCGCCGGAGCGATCTTCCATGGCGTAGACCTGGCCACGGCGGGAGCTGATGTCACCGTTAACGGTGCCCATGTACTCCTCCGGGGTTACGACCTCAACAGCCATGACCGGCTCAAGCAGAACCGGCTTCGCCTTAGCAACAGCTTCCTTGAGGACCTGGGAGCCAGCGATCTTAAACGCCATTTCCGAAGAGTCGACGTCGTGGTAAGCGCCATCCTCGAGGGTGGCCTTGATGTTCACCAGCGGGTAGCCAGCGAGGTAGCCGTACTGCATTGCGTCCTGGATACCAGCGTCGACGGACGGGATGTATTCCTTCGGCACACGACCACCGGTGACGGCGTTCTCGAACTTGTAGGTTGCGGACTCGCCCTCTTCCAGGGTCTCCGGATCCGGGTTGTACGGCTCGATGGTGACGATGACCTTTGCGAACTGGCCCGAACCACCGGTCTGCTTCTTGTGGGTGAAGTCGAGGGACTCGACCTTCTTACGAATGGTCTCGCGGTAAGCAACCTGCGGGGAACCGATGTTTGCCTCAACCTTGAACTCGCGCTTCATGCGGTCCACCAGCACGTCGAGGTGGAGCTCGCCCATGCCGCCGATGACGGTCTGGCCGGTCTCTTCGTCGAGCTGGACGGTGAAGGTCGGGTCCTCTTCAGCAAGCTTCTGAATAGCGGTACCGAGCTTCTCCTGGTCAGCCTTGGTCTTCGGCTCGATGGCCACCTGGATAACCGGGTCCGGGAAGTCCATGGACTCGAGGATGATCGGGTGATCCGGGTTGCACAGCGTGTCGCCGGTCGTAGTTTCCTTCAGGCCGATGAACGCATAGATGTTGCCGGCGTCTGCGTGCTCGACCGGGTTCTCCTTGTTCGCGTGCATCTGGAAGAGCTTGCCCACGCGCTCCTTCTTGGACTTCGTGGAGTTGAGCATCTGCTCGCCCGGAATAGCCTGGCCGGAGTAGACGCGCACGTAGGTGAGCTTGCCGAAGAACGGGTGCACGGCGATCTTGAAGGCCAGTGCGGAGAACGGCTCTTCGACGGACGGCTTACGGAAGAGTTCCTCGGAGCCGTCGACGGAGGTGCCACGCACCTCGCCGATGTCCAGCGGGCTCGGCAGGTAGTCAACAACAGCGTCGAGGATCGGCTCGATGCCCTTGTTGCGGTATGCGGTACCGCAGAACACCGGGTAGATCTCGGAGTTCACGGTGAGCTTGCGGATGGCGCCCTTGATTTCCTCGATGGTGAGTTCTTCGCCACCGAAGTACTTCTCCATGAGCTCTTCGTCGGACTCAGCAACGGTCTCGAGAAGCTTCTCGCGGTACTCTTCTGCGAGCTCCTTGAGGTCCTCCGGGATCTCGGTGATCTGAGGCGGCGTGCCGGTCTCGACCTTGCCCGGCCACTGCAGAGCCTTCATCTCGAGCAGGTCGACTACGCCGTCGAAGTCGTCCTCAGCGCCGATCGGGATCTGCATTACCAACGGCTTAGCGCCGAGACGGTCAACGATGGTGCCAACGGTGTAGAAGAAGTCTGCACCCAGCTTGTCCATCTTGTTGACGAAGCAGATACGCGGGACGTCGTACTTCGCAGCCTGACGCCACACCTGCTCGGACTGCGGCTCAACGCCTTCCTTGCCGTCGAACACGGCAACAGCACCATCGAGCACGCGCAGGGAGCGCTCCACCTCAACGGTGAAGTCCACGTGACCCGGGGTGTCAATGATGTTGATCTGGTTGTTGTTCCAGAAACAGGTCACAGCTGCGGACGTAATGGTGATGCCGCGCTCTTTCTCCTGATCCATCCAGTCGGTGGTTGCGCCACCGTCGTGGGTTTCGCCGACCTTGCGGTTGATGCCCGTGTAGAACAGGATGCGCTCGGTGGTGGTGGTCTTACCGGCGTCAATGTGGGCCATGATGCCGATGTTGCGGACCTTGTGCAGGTCCTTAAGCACTTCTTGTGCCACGTTTGTTACCCCAACTTAATGTCGTCGACGCGGTGAAGCGTCTTTGTCGGTTAGTTGTCGTTAGTCAATTCTGCCACTTTGTTGCTCAAATGGCAGCGCGAGCTTGTGCTTATCGACGAAAACCCCGAAAACGCGGGCCCCACGAGGGGACACATATGCAGTTTCGGGGTCTGCCGACGATCATCTCGCTTCCAGCTCTTACCAGCGGTAGTGGGCGAAGGCGCGGTTGGCCTCTGCCATCTTGTGGACATCCTCGCGACGCTTCACGGATGCGCCGAGACCGTTGGAAGCATCCAGGATCTCGTTGGCGAGACGCTCGATCATCGAGTTCTCACGACGCTGGCGGGTAAAGGTGACCAGCCAACGCAGGGCGAGAGTGGTGGAGCGCTCCGGCTTGACGTCAACCGGGACCTGGTAGGTTGCGCCACCAACACGGCGGGAGCGAACCTCGAGGTCCGGGCGAACGTTGCCGATAGCCTTTTCCAGGGTGCCCACCGGATCGGTGCCGGTCTTCTCGCGGCAGATCTCGAGTGCGCCGTAGACGATGCGCTCGGCGGTGGACTTCTTGCCGTCCTGCAGGATCTTGTTCACAAGCTGGGTGACCAGCTCGGACTCGTATACCGGATCCTTAACGATGGGACGCTTCGGTGCTTGCTGCTTACGCATTGATTACTGTCCCTTCTTCGCGCCGTAGCGGGAACGTGCCTGCTTACGGTCCTTCACTGCCTGGGTGTCGAGGGCGCCACGAACGATCTTGTAGCGCACACCCGGGAGGTCCTTCACACGGCCGCCGCGCACGAGCACCATGGAGTGCTCCTGCAGGTTGTGGCCCTCGCCCGGAATGTAAGCGGAAACCTCGACACCGGAGGTCAGGCGCACACGGGCGACCTTACGCAGTGCAGAGTTCGGCTTCTTCGGGGTGGTGGTGTACACGCGGGTGCACACGCCGCGGCGCTGCGGGGAGCCCTTCAGCGCAGCAGTAGCCACCTTCGCGCTCTTGGAGTGGCGGCCCTTGCGGACCAGCTGCTGAATAGTAGGCATTCAAGCCCTTTCTGTTCGCGCGTCCCGCTCACACATGGCCATACATGCAAAAATAGGGGCTCTTCTTCCGGGGCCCTGCCGTTTGCATGAACTACCTAGTGAACGAGTCGCATGGAGTTCGTTTAACTTCGCACCGATTCACACGGGCGAAACCTCAGATAATTTACAACACGCCAAGGCATGACGGCAAATCCGTGCTAGCTTTCGTGGCATGAGCGATGCGAACCTCCCCCGTAAGCGACTGAGCAGCGCGGAACGCGACCGTGCCGCCGCCTTCCTTCACGATGCATTCGTCGATGGACAGCTCACCGTCAACGAGTTCGACGAGCGCTCCCGCATGCTCTACGAGGCAACCTTTGTCGATGAGCTTCCTGCGCTTATCGACGATCTCTCCCCCGTCACCGCCCAACCCCATCCTCCGGCCCAGCGCCCTTCAGGAGTGAGGAACTACGTCACCGGCGAATCCGGCGGCTCCGGCTTCAGCCTTGCAGTCATGGGAGGCAGCGAGCGAGGCGGCGACTGGTTGGTAGCTCCAACGCACACCTCCTTCACCGTGATGGGCGGAAGCTCAATCGATCTGCGCGAGGCGAGGTTGAGTTCTCACGAGACCGAGATCAACGCATTCGCCATCATGGGTGGCATCGAGATCATCGTGCCAGACGATGTCCGAGTCGTCGATGCAGGAATTGGAATCATGGGTGGTTTCGGGGTGGAAACCCACTCGTCGTGCAGGTTTTCTCTCGCTGAGATTCCCGCCGATGCTCCGGTCATCCATGTTCGCGGGCTCGCACTCATGGGTGGCGTAGGAATCGTGCGCGCAGCCCGTGGTGCTCACATTTAGTATCAGCACAACAAAAAGCCCGGCCTCCCCTCAGCGGGGATGCCGGGCTTTGAAGCAGACCTAGCTAAGCCAGAATGCTGGGGCTGCCTTTAGAGCTCCTCGTAGCCGAACTCTTCCATCGGCACCGAAGCGCCGGTGAATTCGCCGTAGCCTTCGTCGCCGTAGATGGAATCGCCGAAGGTCGGGATGGCGTACGCCGCGGAGCGTGCCGCCTCGGTCGGCTTGACCTGGATGTTGCGGTAGCGGGAGATACCGGTACCAGCCGGGATCAGCTTACCGATGATCACGTTCTCCTTCAGGCCGATGAGCTTGTCGGAACGCTTGTTAATCGCAGCGTCCGTGAGCACACGGGTGGTCTCCTGGAAGGACGCGGCCGACAGCCAGGACTCGGTAGCCAGCGATGCCTTGGTGATGCCCATGATCTCGGAGCGCATCTCGGCCGGCTCGCCACCGTCTGCCACAGCAGCGGCGTTGACCTGGCGTGCCTCCGACAGGTCCACGAGCGTGCCCGGGAGGAACTCGGTGGTACCCGAGTCGATCACGGTGCCGCGACGCAGCATCTGGCGGATGATGATCTCGATGTGCTTGTCGTGGATGGACACACCCTGGGTGCGGTACACGGCCTGGACCTCGTCGATAAGGTGCTTCTCCACACCGCGACGGCCGAGAACCTCGAGCACGTCGTGCGGGTCAGCAGCACCGCGAAGCAGGCGCTCGCCCACCTCGACGTGGTCACCCTCGCGCAGGCCACGCTCGATCATGGCGTCCGGGTTGGACTCCATCGGGCGGCGAACCTGGGCCAGGCCCTGGCGCTTGGACAGCTTCTCGTAGACCACCACGTCGGAACCGTCATCCGGGTGGATGGTCAGGGTCCAAAAGTTGCCCTCGTCCTCGAGCGAGATCGTGCCGGCCACGGAAGCGATCGGGGCGCGGTTCTTCGGAACGCGGGCCTCGAAGAGCTCCTGGACACGCGGCAGACCACCGGTAATGTCGCCACCGACACCACCCTGGTGGAAGGTACGCATGGTCAGCTGAGTACCCGGCTCACCAATGGACTGTGCAGCCACGATGCCGACGGCTTCGCCGATGTCGACGAGGTGACCGGAGGCCATGGACTTGCCGTAGCACTTCGCGCAGACACCGGTCGGGGTCTGGCAGGTCAGCACGGAGCGAACCTTGACCTCGGTGATGCCGGCGGCCACGAGGTCGTCGATACGCTGCTCGCTCAACTCGGTACCAGCCTCGGCGATGACTTTGCCATCAGCGTCGGTGGCATCCGCAGCCAGAACGCGGCCGGAGACAGAGGTCTCGACCAGGTCGTGGCGGTGGAAAACGCCAGCGTTTTCCACGGCAACAGGAACCTTGACGCCCTGACGGGTGCCACAGTCCTCCTCGCGGACGATGACGTCCTGCGCCACGTCCACCAGACGACGGGTGAGGTAGCCCGAGTCAGCGGTACGCAGAGCGGTATCGGCAAGACCCTTACGGGAACCGTGGGAGTTGTTGAAGTACTCCATCACGGACAGGCCTTCGCGGAAAGAGGTCTTGATCGGGCGCGTGATGTACTCACCACGCGAATTCACGACCATGCCCTTCATGCCGGCCAGGGTCCAGATCTGACGCATGTTACCTGCAGCACCGGACTTCACGATCATCGGAATCGGGTTGTCGTCCGGGTACAGGTCCTCGACGGCCTGACCAACCTTGTTGGTGGCATCCTGCCACAGCTCGACCAGACGGTCGTAACGGTTCTCCTCCGTAAGCGCGCCCTTCTCCCAGAACTTGCGCTCGATGGCCTCGGCTTCCTTCTCGTACTGCTCGAGGACTTCGTTCTTGTTCGGGAGAATCAGCACGTCGGACATGGAGATGGTGACGCCGGAACGGGTGGACCAGTAGAAGCCAGCGTCCTTCATCTTGTCCAGCACCTGAGCGACGGTGATCATCGGGTACTGCTCAACCATGGACTGGATGATGTCGCCGAGCAGCACCTTGCCGCCGCCACCGCCCTTACGGACCATGGCGCCTTCCTGGTACGGGAAGTTAAACGGCATGAGCTCGTTGAACATGATGCGACCAAGGGTGGTCTCCATCATCCACGGCTGACCCTTCGTCCAACCATCCGGGAACTGCTCTGCCTCGATCTCCTCCGTCGGACGCAGGTGATCGATGCGCACCTTGATCGGTGCCTGCAGGCCAAGCACGCCCAGGTCGTAAGCCATGATGGCCTCACGGTAGGACGAGTAGACGCCGCGCTCCGGGCCGTTTTCGTCGGCAGGTGCATATGCGCCCTCGCCGCCGATCTCCTGCGGGCCCTTGAGCATGGTCAGGAAGTACAGGCCGGTCACCATGTCCAGGCGCGGCATTGCCAGCGGCTTGCCGGATGCCGGGGACAGGATGTTGTTGGAGGACAGCATCAGGATGCGGGCCTCAGCCTGCGCCTCTGCGGACAGCGGCAGGTGGACTGCCATCTGGTCACCGTCGAAGTCGGCGTTGAATGCTTCACAGGCCAGCGGGTGCAGCTGAATTGCCTTACCCTCGACCAGCTTCGGCTCGAACGCCTGGATACCCAGACGGTGCAGGGTCGGTGCACGGTTGAGCAGCACTGGGTGCTCGGAAATCGCCTCTTCGAGGACGTCCCACACCTCAGGGCGCTGACGCTCCACCATGCGCTTGGCGGACTTGATGTTCTGCGCGTAGTCATTATCGACGAGGCGCTTCATCACGAACGGCTTAAACAGCTCGAGCGCCATACGCTTCGGCAGACCACACTCGTGCAGCTTCAGCTGCGGGCCGACGATAATCACGGAACGGCCGGAGTAGTCCACACGCTTACCCAGCAGGTTCTGGCGGAAGCGGCCCTGCTTGCCCTTGAGCAGGTCAGACAGGGACTTCAGCGGACGGGTGCCCGGGCCGGTGACCGGACGGCCACGACGACCGTTGTCGAACAGGGCGTCAACGGACTCCTGCAGCATGCGCTTCTCGTTGTTCACGATGATCTCTGGTGCACCCAGGTCGATCATGCGCTTCAAACGGTTGTTGCGGTTGATCACGCGGCGGTACAGGTCGTTCAGGTCAGAGGTGGCAAAACGGCCACCGTCGAGCTGGACCATCGGACGGAGCTCCGGCGGGATCACCGGAATGGCGTCGAGGATCATGCCGGCCGGGTCGTTGCCCGAGCGCTGGAACGCAGCGACAACGCGCAGACGTTTCAGGGCGCGGACCTTCTTCTGGCCCTTGCCCTCGGCGATGATGCCACGCAGCTCCTCAGCCTCGGCGTCGAGGTCGAAGTTGCGGATCAGGGTCTGGATTGCCTCGGCGCCCATGCCGCCGGTGAAGTAATCCTCGTAACGGTCGACGAGTTCCTCGTAGAGGTTTTCGTCGATAATCATCTGCTTCGGAGCGAGCTTCTGGAAGGTGGTCCAGATCTCGTCGAGGCGCTCAACCTCGCGCTCGCCAGCCTCGCGCAGGTGCTGCATTTCCTTATCGGCAGCGTTCTGCACCTTCTTGCGGGCAGCAGCAGTTGCGCCGGAAGCCTCGAGCTCAGCGAGGTCCTCCTCCAACTTCTGCGCACGGTCGGCGATCTCGGAGTTGGTGTCGTCCTCGACATCCTTCTTCTCCATCAACATCTCCGCCTCGAGGGTGGACATGTCGTTGTGTCGAGCCTCGTCATCAACCGAGGTGATGATGTTCGCCGCGAAGTAAATGATGCGCTCAAGGTCCTTCGGCGCCAGGTCGAGCAGGTAGCCCAGACGCGACGGCACACCCTTGAAGTACCAGATGTGCGTCACCGGAGCAGCCAGCTCAATGTGGCCCATGCGCTCACGGCGCACCTTGGACTTGGTCACCTCGACGCCGCAGCGCTCGCAGATGATGCCCTTGTAGCGGACACGCTTGTACTTACCGCAGGCACACTCCCAGTCGCGGGTCGGACCGAAGATGCGCTCGCAGAACAGGCCGTCCTTTTCCGGCTTGAGCGTGCGGTAGTTAATGGTTTCAGGCTTCTTCACCTCGCCGTGGGACCAACGGCGAATGTCGTCGGCGGTGGCCAGGCCGATGCGAAGCTCATCGAAGAGGTTTACGTCAAACACGTAAAAATTCCTTTTCTTTTAAGTGGTTGGCTATTGCGTTCGTTTGATCGTCGACAAGCAATTGCTTTACGACGACCACCTGGCGCCTAAGCGGTATCCGCCGCTGCACCCTCATCGCGGGACAGGTTAATGCCGAGCGAGGAGCCAGCCTGATCAAACTCGTCGTCATCGCCGTCGAGCTCCATCGGCGTGCCATCAGTAGAGAGAACCTCCACGTTCAAGCACAGGGACTGCAACTCCTTGAGCAACACCTTGAAAGACTCCGGAATACCCGGATCCGGGATGTTGTCGCCCTTGACAATCGCCTCGTAAACCTTCACGCGGCCGACCACGTCATCCGACTTAATGGTCAGCAGCTCCTGCAGCGTGTAGGCAGCGCCGTAAGCCTGCATTGCCCACACCTCCATCTCGCCGAAACGCTGGCCGCCGAACTGAGCCTTACCGCCCAGCGGCTGCTGCGTAATCATCGAGTACGGACCAGTGGAACGAGCGTGAATCTTCTCGTCCACCAGGTGGTGCAGCTTCAGCATGTACATGTAACCGACCGAAATCGGGTACTTGTACGGCTCACCGGAACGGCCGTCGAACAGGACGGTCTTACCGTCGCCGTCCACCATGACGTCGCCGTCGCGGTTCGGCTTGGAGTTAGCAAGCAGGCCTGCGATCTCGTCGTTGGTCGCACCGTCGAACACCGGGGTTGCGGTCAGCGACTCCGGCGGAACGTCATACAGGTGCTCCGGCAGGGTCTCCAGCAACTTAGCGTTCGCCGGATCGTCCGGGTTCACCGTCCAGCCGGCCTTCGCCAGCCAGCCCAAGTGGACCTCGAGCACCTGGCCGATGTTCATACGACGCGGCACACCGTGGGTGTTCAGAATGATGTCCACCGGGGTGCCGTCAGCCATGAACGGCATGTCTTCCTGAGGCAGGATCTTGCCCACGACACCCTTGTTGCCGTGGCGGCCAGCCATCTTGTCGCCGTCCTGGATCTTGCGCTTCTGAGCCACGTACACGCGGATCATCTCGTTCACGCCCGGGGACAGATCGTCGTCGTCCTCACGGGAGAAGCGACGCACAGCAATGACCTTGCCCTGCTCACCGTGGGGCACCTTCAGGGAGGTGTCGCGGACCTCGCGGGCCTTCTCGCCGAAGATGGCGCGCAGCAGGCGCTCCTCCGGGGTCAGCTCGGTCTCGCCCTTCGGGGTGACTTTACCGACGAGGATGTCGCCGTCACGCACGTCAGCACCGATACGGATGATGCCGCGCTCGTCCAGATCCTTCAGCACGTCCTCGGACACGTTCGGGATCTCACGGGTGATCTCCTCGGCACCGAGCTTGGTGTCGCGGGCATCAATCTCGTGCTCCTCGATGTGCACGGAGGTGAGGATGTCCTCCTCGACCACGCGCTGGTTGAGGATGATGGCGTCCTCGTAGTTGTGGCCTTCCCACGGCATGAACGCAACCAGCAGGTTACGGCCGAGAGCCATCTCGCCGTCCTTGGTGCCCGGGCCGTCAGCGATAACCTGACCAGCCTCGACGCGGTCGCCCGCGTTCACGATCGGGGTCTGGTTGTAGCAGGTGCCCTGGTTCGTACGCTCGAAGGTGCGCAGCATGTAGGTGTCGCGGCCACCCTCATCATCCATGACGGTGATGTAGTCGCCCGTGACGTTCTCAATCACGCCGGCCTTCTTGGAAATGACGGTATCGCCAGCGTCGTATGCAGCACGCTGCTCCATACCGGTAGCCACGTATGCGGACTCGGCGCGCAGCAGCGGCACAGCCTGCTTCTGCATGTTCGCACCCATGAGGGCACGGTTTGCATCGTCGTGCTCGAGGAACGGAATCATCGCCGTAGCCACGGACACCATCTGACGCGGGGAAATATCCAGGTAGTCAACGCCCTTCGGGCCGACGACGCCAATGTCGCCTTCCTTCAGGCGGACCTCAATACGCTCACCGGTGAGGTTGCCGTCCTTATCCATCGGGGTGGCCGCCTGCGCAATGGCGTAGCGGTCCTCCTCGTCAGCGGTGAGGTAATCAATCTGGTCGGTCAGCTTGCCGTCATTGACCTTCTGGTACGGCGTCTCAATGAAACCGAACGGGTTGACGCGCGCGTACGACGACAGCGCACCAATCAGACCAATGTTCGGGCCTTCCGGGGTCTCAATCGGGCACATACGGCCGTAGTGCGACGGGTGCACGTCTCGCACCTCGATGCCGGCGCGCTCACGCGACAAACCACCCGGACCAAGCGCAGACAGACGACGCTTGTGGGTCAGGCCAGACAGAGAGTTGTTCTGGTCCATGAACTGCGACAGCTGCGAGGTACCGAAGAACTCGCGGATCGCAGCGGAGACCGGACGCACGTTAATCAGCGACGTCGGGGTAATCGACTCCGCATCCTGGGTGGTCATGCGTTCGCGCACGACGCGCTCCATACGGGACAGGCCAACGCGGACCTGGTTCTGGATCAGCTCACCCACGGTGCGCAGACGACGATTACCGAAGTGGTCGATGTCGTCGGTGTTGATCGGGATGATCTCACCGGACGGGGAGGTCATCTCCGACTCACCTGCGTGCAGACGCACCAAGTACTCGAGGGTGGTAGCAATGTCCTCTTCGGTCAGCGTCATCAAACCGTCGTGATCGCCGCCGAGACCAAGCTTGCGGTTGACCTTGTAACGGCCCACGCGAGCCAGGTCGTAACGCTTCGCCTTGAAGAACGAGTTCTCCAGCAGGGACTGCGCAAGGTCACGCGTCGGCTGCTCGCCCGGACGCTGCTTGCGGTAAATCTCCAGCAGAGCCTCGTCGGTGTTGTTCACACCGTCGTTTTCCAGGGTGGACATCATGATCTCGGAGAAGCCGAAGCGCTCCGTGATCTGTTCCGTGGTCCAACCCAGAGCCTTCAGCAGGACGGTAACCGGCTGGCGACGCTTACGGTCAATACGCACACCAACGGTGTCACGCTTGTCCACGTCGAACTCGAGCCAAGCGCCGCGAGACGGGATAACCTTCACGGAGTGCAGCGGGCGCTCCGTGGACTTATCAATCGACTCGTCGAAGTACACGCCTGGGGAGCGCACCAGCTGGGAGACAACGACACGCTCGGTGCCGTTGACAATGAAGGTGCCCTTGTCGGTCATCAGCGGAAAATCGCCAATGAACACGGTCTGGGACTTAATCTCCTGCGTGTCGTTGTTAATGAACTCCGCGGTCACATAGAGCGGCGCGGAGTAGTTGATGTCCTTGTCCTTGCACTCGTCGATCGTGTACTTCACGTCTTCGAAGCGCGGCTCGGACAACGTCAGGCTCATGTTGCCCGAGTAGTCCTCGATCGGGGAGATCTCCTCAAGAATGTCCTCAAGGCCCGAGGTGACGCGTGCATCGTCGCCACGGCTCGCCTGCTCATTCTCACGCCACTCCGACGTACCGACGAGCCACGCGAACGATTCGAGCTGCACATCGAGCAAGCCCGGGACGGTAATGGGCTCGTTAATCTTCGCGAACGAATAACGTTCCGGAGCCCCCGGGATTTCAGCCATATTCATGGTCTGGTCTGAGACTGCCAAGTTGGGTCCTTCCAGCACCTCTGGCGGATGCTCACCGGCCCGCGTCTGGCTTCGCGGTCCAGCGGCATTTCCGCAGGATAAGTTAGCATTTGGTCTGCTTCGGAAGACCCGCCCCCAGAGACAACAAAATCACCTTGTCAAATAGGAAATTCTCATCCGTATGCACAAGGCTTCAATGACGTACTGGAGACGGCTTCCAGCGCAACGAGCAAGCTTATACAAAAGCTAACAAATTGTAAAGGGCCCTATCGGGCACTCAACCCCCCGCGTTACAACCCTCACGCACCCGTGCCGTCTGGTGCCGTTGTCCAAGTTGCTGGAGGGCAGCCTACCACCCCACCCGCGCGACTCGTCAATTGCGACGCGCCGAAACAACCGAACCAATCAGCCCGACCAGCGCCAACACCGCACCAACACCGGTCACAACCCACCACAACAACGGATTCGCAACCTTCGGCTGCGCCTGACCAACCCGCTGCACCAAGCCCGCGACCTGCGCTTCATCCATCCGACCGTCATACGTCACCACATTCTGCACGCCGTTACCCTCGGCGTCGGCATAGTAATCGTCGACACGCTCGTTGATCCCCACAACCACGCCCGTTTGCTCGTCGACAAGCAACTCGCGCTCTGCGGCATGAGTGAGGAACGTGCGCTCACCGTCGATCGTGAGCGTGTTGCGCGGATCGGCGTAGCGCTGCGCGATATTCGTCGGAGCAACCGTCTGCTGGTAGCGGTTGACGGTGCGCCCGCCGATCTCTTGCGTATCGACGAAACGCGCCGGCGCCGTGCCACGCAACACCGAGTCAAACACGTCCACGTCCGACGCGGGCGCGGGTGACGGGAATTTCAGCCAAGCGCCGTCGACCGGCACCTCGGCGGCGGGCATCCCGAGGATGACCTGGGCCTGTGCAGGTCCGACGGCCCCGCCACTGACCCGGTCCATCTCGTACGACCAGGTGGTGGCGGAAAGCAGGTTGTCAAAGTCGCCGGCGGCTTCGCCCGCACGCACGGTGTCTCCGATACGCACCGCCGCTTCGTCGTCACTGGCCGGCTCCATGATCTCCATGTGCAGCTGACGCGTGACCGGCGCGGACTTGCCCCCGCGGGTGCCATCCGGGTCCTCGATGGTCCAGGTGGCCTGGCCAAGACCGAGCGGGAGCCGCTCGTTAGACAGCAGTACGTTCGGTGCGAGCAAACCCGCGACCAGAAGCGCGACGCCGCTGCCTGCGACGAGCGTGGCGATGGGACGGGGTGTGGCTGGCATGGTGCGCAAGCTTAGCGCAACACACGAAACCCCCTCCGGTTGCGTGTGCGAACCGGAGGGGGTGTCGTCGAAAAGCGAAAGGCTCTTACTTGAGGGTGACCTTTGCGCCAGCCTCCTCGAGCTTAGCCTTAGCAGCCTCAGCATCGTCCTTGGAAGCGCCTTCCAGGATGGCCTTCGGGGTGCCCTCAACCATTTCCTTAGCGTCCTTCAGGCCCAGGCCCGGAACGAGCTCGCGGACAGCCTTAATGACACCGATCTTCTTGTCGCCAGCGTCCTCGAGAACAACGTCGAACTCGTCCTTCTCCTCAGCAGCCGGAGCATCGCCAGCAGCGCCCGGAGCAGCAGCAACTGCAACCGGAGCAGCAGCGGTCACGTCGAAGACCTCCTCGAATTCCTTCAGGAACTCGGAAAGTTCGATAAGAGTCATTTCCTTGAACTGCTCAATGAGCTCGTCCTTGGTGAGCTTAGCCATGATGGCTTCCTTTCTTTAGGTGGGCGTCTGCAGCCCAGATGTAAAAGTTTGCTTACGCGGCTTCCTGCTTGTCCTGCAGCGCAGCGACAAGACGAGCCGTCTTGGAGGCCGGAGCCTGGAACAGGCCGGCAGCCTTTGCCAGAGAACCCTCGAACGCACCAGCGAGCTTCGCAAGGGTGGTCTCGCGGTTGTCCATCTCAGCCAGAGCGTCGATCTGGGAAGCGTCCAGGACGTTACCGTCCATGAAGCCGCCCTTGATCACGAACGCGTCGTGGTCCTTGTTGAACTTCTTCATCACCTTCGCAGCATCAACAGCCGCGTCGCCCTTGATGAACGCAACAGCGGTCGGGCCGGTGAGAAGATCGTCGAGACCCTCAATGCCCTGCTCATTAGCAGCGATCTTGATGAGAGTGTTCTTGGCGACGTGGTACTCGACATCAAAGCCCATATCGCCGCGCAGCTGCTGGAGCTGGCCGACGGTCAGGCCACGGTACTCAGTCAGCACGATGGAGTCCGCCTCAGCGAACTTCTCCTTCAGAGCTGCAAGTTCCGCAACATTCTTCGGGTTTGCCATGACACACGCCTCCTTCCGATACTTCATGTCCTTCAATCCGCCCGGAGCACCAATGAAAAATGCCCCGTGCAGAAGGCACGGGGCAGACGTTACGTCAGGCCTCGTTTCTCCTGCGTGGGTCGATCCCTGGAATGGGATACCTTCGACTCCCTTACGGAAGTGACCGACGGTCTTCGGTGAAACTTGAGCGCGATCTTTGCAGATCGCTCAAACTTCGGTTGGGTATCTTAGCGGGTTTCGCCGCGAGGTCAAATTGCCTGTGGATAAGCCATTGCTTTTCGACTGCTTTTCGACGATTCCACGCCCAGTTATCCACAGGCCAGGTGCACTTTCTCTGTTGACGGTTTAGCGTTTTATGTATGAATTCGTTCGAGGTGTTAGTGCAGGCGATGTCGGCCGCAGCGTTAGAGACGCTGGCCGACTTCGACCTCGATGTTGCACTCGCCTCGGGCTTCGCACCGGATCGAGCTCGTGCCTGGGCGCGGCTGCGCGATGTGTATTTCGGGCGCACCAAGTTCACGCGTAAACAGGCGGTGGCAGCTACGCGTGCTCGGGCGTTTTCCCTGGATGAGTTGGCGTTGATCGAGCGTCGCATCGCACCGGTCAAGGATACGTCCCAGCGGTGGGCGCTGCGCCTTGCCCTGCT
>NZ_KV825899.1:193158-220672 GCF_001835805.1 Corynebacterium sp. HMSC034B08
CGATTGAGGCTGCAGCCCGTACGTTGGTGCCGGCGGATAAGACACCGGCGGTGGATGCGGCGAAGTTCGGCCCGTCACGAAACGGCAAACGCACCCTGCACTTAACCTATGACGAGCGGGAGATCTCCGATATGGAGCATGCCGGGCGGTTAGGGATTGATCAGGATCGTCCGGCTGCACCCCAGATTGCCGAAAACCTCATTGGGATTTTCTTCGGCGAGGGCAAGGTCGCAACCGCAGCGCCACGTCCCACTGTGTTGGTGCCGCTGCCGGATTACGTACGCATCCTGGATGGCAATGGTGATGATGTGCTCTTGGCCATGACCGATGGCACCACCATGACCGGTGCGGAGTTTCTCTCCGCCCAGTTCGGTGATGCGTTGGAAGTAGCTGCGTTTCATCCGCAGGCCGGTGCGGTGAATCTGTACCGCACGCAGCGTTTGGCGAATCAGAAGCAGCGCGATCTGGCCAAGTTGGTCTCGCCGGTGTGTGCATTCCCTGGGTGTCGTCACGGAGCAGACAACTGCGAGCTACACCATGTGGAGGCGTGGCAGCATGGTGGGGAGACCAATATTGGCAACCTGGCGCCGCTATGCAGGTACCACAACCGGGTCAATGATGATGACCCGTGGCGTAAGAAACGGGGCCGGATCGTCATGGTGCGGGGTGCCCCGGTATGGATTTCGCCCCGCGGCTACCCGGTGAAAAACACCAACCGCGGGGCAATGGACCAACTCTTCGGCTAGTGCTCGTCGTGCCGCTCAGCGCGACGGAGCAATTTCAGCGCGGCAACAAACAGTACTGCGCCGCCGATGAGCGCCATGATGCCAACACCAATCGCGAGGCCAGCCCAGAAGCCGCCGGCCGTCGCGGAGTTGCTCGTGCCTTCGACGGGCTGCGCGGCATGAATCCCGCTGCCCGAAGCATCGGGTGCAGACTCAGGTGAGGGCTCCGGCGAAGGGGCGGAGGTTGTGGCGGGGGCGCTAGTGCTCGTCGATAGTTGCGATGACGCTGCACGGCTTGCCTGCGCACGCCTCGTCGGAGACTGCTTCGCCGTGGATTGAGCCGCCGCCTGACTGCGAGGTGCAGCCTGTGCAGCACGCGCAGTACTCACCGATCGAGCCGACTGGGCCGACTGGGCCGACTGGGCAGCGGTTGCCGGGGCCGCAGGTGCAGCGGTGCGCGAGGGGCGCGAAGTTGCCTGGTTGCTCGGCCGTGTCGTCGGCCGTGTCGCCCGCTGTGTGGTTGCCTGCGCAGACGGCTTCGTGGACGGTTTTGCGGCTGGCGCGATGGCGTCGCCAAACTTCTTGAGCTCCTTCTCCACCTGCCGCAGACCCGCCGCCAACGCCTGCGGGACGTTCAGGCTTTTGCCCGCGTTGCCCGTGCTGCCTGCGTTATCGGTGTCGTCGGGATTGGTTGGGGCGTTGGTGATGGCGTCGTCGCCAACTGCAAACGTTGCGACGAGTTCCTTCTCAAACGCCTCACCGTCACGCGTGGTGCCGGAATACACGAACGTCGCCGTGTAGATGCCCGGCTCGGTGAACCCAAAGCCCTGGTGGTCGTGGGCGTTAACCGGGTATTGGAGCGTTTTGGACGGGTCGCCCGAGTCTAGTTCGATGCGCAGGCCTCGCAGATCCTCGTGCCATGTCATCAGGCGGCCCGGGCCGGTGACGTCGCGCATGCTTACCGTGATCCGGCTGCCTTCCTCAATCGCGCTCGCGGACACTCCCGTGGTGGAAAAGCCCAGCCATGGCAGGTTCTTGTCCTGTGCTTGCGGCAGTATCCACATCTGCGCTGGGCTGCCAGGGAAGCTGTCGCGCACGCTATCGGGCAGGTCGGTGCGCGCACTGTCGGGCACGGCGAAGATGAAACTGCCGGAGGGTCGGTGCGCCGGGTGGAGGGGGTCGGAATCATCGATGAGCACTGTGCTTAACGACGACCCCTCCCCCACCAAGGCCATATCCATATGACCCGCCTTGATTAGCGCGCGCTCCTTCGCTGCGGCGTTGGGCGTGGAGGTGCCTGGTGCCGGCTTGGGCTGCGTGCTGGTTGGCTGCGCCGACGTGCTAGACGACGTGGAGGCCTTTGGCGAGGTCGGTGTCGGCACAGGAGTTGGCGCGGTGGTTGGCTGCGCCGACGTGGAGGCCTTTGGTGAGGTCGGTGCCGTGGTGGCCACCGTGGTAGTCGCCGACGTGGTCGGTTGCGCGTCAGTGGGTGTGGATGCCGACTTTGGGGTGCGCAGCCCCGTGGTGGTGCCTTCGGGCAGGCCGACGGTGGCGTCGTCGCCGACAAGCCAGTATTGGGTGATGGGTTCGGAGCGTTCGGTGGTGCCGTCGTTAAGTTCGGCTCGGCCTTGCCACGTCAGCGCGTAGATGCCTGGTTTGGAAAACGTCCAGGTGAAGTGGCCGTGGCCGCCGACTTCGTAGGTGATGGTGCGCATGTCTGGGTTGGAGGAGTCGAACAGTCGCTCCGGTTCGTAGACGCGGCTGGTGAACATGACGTTGATGTCGCCGGGCGCATCCATGTCGACGAGGTCGAAGTGCATGACGTCGTCTTTGAAGTTGGTGGGGATCGACGTGGGGTCGAGTTCGTGGGCGGGGTCGAATGCGCCGAGGCCCGACCAGATGGGGCGCCAGTTGTCGGTCCAGTCCACGCTTTGTGGCGCTGCCCACACTTCGCTGCCGCGGGGGCCGAGGAAGTCGAGGGTGCCGTCGTCGGGGATGGTGAGTTTGGACAGGTCGTTGCCGTCGGCGTCCGCGTCTGGGGCGAGGCGGAAGCACACGGAGTCCTGGGAGGTGACCTGTTGGCCGTCGACCGCCATCACCGCTAGCTTGCCGCCGGAGCGCGTGCCGTAGAGGGCGTCGTTGTGGGAGTGGTAGAGCAGTTTGCGGCCGGCGCACGGGTGGTCGACGTCCGCGTCGAGGGTCACGCTGTGGCCGGGGTCGCCGGGTTTGTGCTCGCTGCTCGCCTGCGCCAGTGGTGCCACAGCAAACGCAAGCGTAGCGACGACCAGCGTCACAAGTCGGTTCAACTTCATGCCCGCACCACCTTCGCGAACACTCCGCGGCGCGGCGCGAACAGCCAGCTCAGTGCGAACAGGGCGGTGACGGAAAGGACGATCGTCGCCCCGGTTGGGGAATCGTAGGCCCACGCCAGCCACACGCCCAGGACGCTGCCAACCACGCCGAATGCGGCGGCGATGAGCATCATCGTGTCCAGCCGGTCGGTGAACAGGCGCGCGGCGGCAGCCGGGGTGATCAGCAGTGCGACGACCAGGATGTTGCCCACGGTCTGTACGGCGAGCACAACGGCGAACGTCACGCTGAGATACAGCGCGAGGTCCAACGCGGCGACGGGCAGGTTCATGGCGCGGGCGGTTTCGCGGTCCAAAGCGACGGCGGTCAGCCACGGGCGCAGGACAACCACAATGGCGACGATGATGGCGCCAGCGACCGCGTTGACCACCAGTTCGCGCACGCCAACGCCGGTGAGCGAGCCGAACAGGAACGAGCTCACGGAGGCGGTGTAGCCCTCGACCCGCGAGATGATCACCAGGCCGATGGCAAACGCGGCGGTAAACACGATGCCGATCACGGAGTCTTCTTTAATGGTGCGGCGTTGCGACATCACCGCGATCAGCACCGCCACCAACGCCCCCGCCACCGCGCCGCCGAGCAGCACCGAGGTCTGCAAGGCGAAGGCGACGGCGATGCCGGGAAACACCGCGTGCGCAACGGCGTCGCCGATGAACGCCATGCCGCGCAGCACCACGAAGCACCCGACCACCGCGCAGAGCACCGCGGCGATCACGGCGGCGCCCAGCGCACGTGGCAGAAATGCCAGTTGTGGGTTCGCCATGTCGGCGAGGAATTGCAGGAAGGAAATCTCAGGCATGGGCGGCCTCCAGGTGTGCGCGCACGCCTCGTAGCCACGGTGAGTCGGGGCCGACGGAGAAGGTGTGCATCCAGGGGGTGTCGTCGTTAAGCAGGCGCGTCGGGCTATCCGCCACGATGCCGCCTTTGAACAGGATGAGACGGTCGCAGGATTCGACGGCCTCGACGATGTTGTGGGTGGACATCACAACGCCCAGGCCCTTATCGACGAGCTCACGAAACAGCCCGAGCAAATGTTCCGTGGTGGGGATGTCGAGGCCGGTGAAGGGTTCGTCGAGAAGCAGCATGCGCGGACGGCGCACCAAAGCACGCGCGATGAGCACGCGTTGGCGCTGGCCGCCGGACAGGTCGCTGATGGGGCGGTCGGCGAGGTCTGCAAGGTTCACCATCTCAAGCGCACGCTGCGCCCACATGCGGTCGCGTTCGCCAGCGCGGCGGTACCAGGGGCGCTTCCCAAGCGTGGCGTTGAGGGTGGCGGTGTAGACGTCGATTGGGAAATCCCACGCGACGTTGTGGCGTTGAGGCACGTAGCCGACGACGTCGCGGATCGGACGCGAGTCGGTCGTCTCGACGGTGCCTGCGTCGGCGGGTACGAGCCCGAGCATCGCACGCATCAGCGTCGTTTTGCCTGCGCCGTTCGGCCCGAGCAGGCCGGTGAATTCGCCGCCGTTGAGCGTGACGTCCACGCCCTGAAACACTTCACGTCCCGGGTAGGACACGGCAAGGTCGCGGATTGTGATCACTTACGACGCCCCCACACCACCGCGAACGCCACCAACGCCAGGACGAGCACACCCAAGCCTGCGAACAGGAGCACATTGCTTGACGACGACGCCCCCTCCCCGGCGCCCGCAAACTCCGCGTCGAACGCCTCCTGCGGGTCAACGCCGACCGCAAGGCGCAGCACCTGCTCGTCGGTGTGCACCTGGCCGTCAGTGTCCTCCACCTTCGCCCGCACCTTGATCAGGTGCACGCCCGGCTCGGTGAACACCCAGTTGGCGTGGGTGTGGGTGTTGGGTTCGACCCACATGGACTGGTCGCCGTCGGTGCGAGAGTTCCACAGTTGCTGCGGTTCGTGGAAGCCGCCGGGTTGGACGAAGAGGGAGAAGTCGCCAGGGCCGTCGTGGCTGGCGAATTCGAGGCTCATGCCGGACGTGGAGCGCTCGAGCAGCGAGGGGGCTTGGGAGTTCCAGCCCAGCCATGGCACGCCTGCGACTTCGGTTTGGGGCACGACCCATACGTCGGAGCCTGGTTTGGCGCCGGTGAAGTCGAAGTCGTTGGTGTCGGGCAGGGTTTGCTTGGCGGCGTCGCCGACGGCGAAGACGACGTCGTTGAGGTGGCGCCACATGGCGGGTTCGTGGGTGTCGTCGCGGGCGAGGAATTGCAGGTTGCCGTCCACGAACATGGGGCCGAGGTCAACGTGGCCTGCGTCGATGACGGTGCGTTCGCCTTCCGGCGCGATCGTTTCGTTGGCGTCAACGACTTGTTGCAGGGCGGGGTTGTTGTCCTGTACCTGGGCGGTTGCTGCGGGTGCGGCCGCGATCATGGCGGCGGTGATGAGGGCTGGAATCTTTTTCATTGTTGTCCTTTCAAGCAGTTACTAATCGACGACCCATTGGCCAGCACAAAGTCCACATACGTTTGCGCCGGCCCCTGACCGGGCGGGTCGAGAGAGTCGCCCCAGATCGGGCACACGTTCACCCCGTGCTGGGCGGCCGTTTGGGTGAGCACAGGCGTTTCTTGTTCGCTGCCGTACTCGACGAACACGGCCGGCACGTCGAGGTTGTCCAAGGTGCGCGAGAGTGCCAGCAGGTCGCGGGGCTTGGCTCCACGCTCGGGTTCGGGGTGACAAAGCCTGCGATGCGCAGCCCGTAGGCGCGGCCGAGGTAGGCGTAGCCGTGGTGGGTGGTGACCAGGTTGCGGTTGGTTTCGGGGATGAAGTCGTACATGGCGCGGACGGTGCGGTCGGTGTCGTCGAGAAGCGACTGGTATCGCTTGGCGTTGTCCGCGAACTGGCTGGCGCGTGACGGGTCGATGGCGGACAGTTCGTCGCGCACCACGTCAACCACCGCTTTCATCGCGGCCGGGTCGTGCCAGATGTGCGGGTCTAGCTCGCCGTGCACGTGACGGCCGAGTACCGCCTGCGGCAGCAGGTAGGTCTCATCGTCCGGGTTGCCGAGGAAGCGGAACTCGCGCTGTGGCGGGATCGGCTGCAGGGTGGTTGTGGGTACGACAACGACGGCATCGGCGGGGTTGATGTCGGTGTGGCCGGGGTGGCTGTGGTCGTCGGTGCGAAGCGTCAGGTGGGTGGTGGTGTCGTCGACAAGCGTGGCGATGTCCACGTGACCATGCTCGATCGCCACCTTCCCAGGCGCGACCTGCGCCGGGTCCTGGCCGACAACCACCGTCACGGTTTGCTCGGCGGAGCTACGCTCCGGCGCATCGACCGCGTCGCGCACCGACGCGCGCAGCCGCAACTCGTACACACCTGGCGCCGAAAAGGCCCAACTCACGTGCGTGTGCGCACCCGCCGGCAGCATGGTCGAGCCGCCGTCGGAGTCGAAGAGCAACTCAGGTGTGCCAAACGTGCCCAGGATGAAGGCGAAGGCTTTGCCGGGGCCGGTGGCGTCGACAAGCGAAAGCTCGGTGACGGCGGTGGCGGGGAGGTCACCCTCGAAGCGCAGGCCCAACCACACGGTGTCCAAGCTCGCGTCCTCGACCAGCGGGATCGGGGCGTAGCCGTAGCGCTGCGTCTGCTCGGCGAGCGCCACCACACGCGCGTCGGGTCGCGCCGTCGACTCGATCGTGCGGCTCAATGCTTGCGGCTCCAGCAACAGCCCGTTGGTGAACACGGCGTCCGCATAGGCAATGTCGCGCGTGGCGTGCAGGGTCGGCTCATACGAGTGCGGGTCGGCGCCGCGACGCATCAACGGGGTGACGTCAGCGGCATCGCCGGCGACATTCTGCACGACATCCGCGAGAATGCTTGTCGACGCCACCACACGCAACCGGCCATCATCCACCGCACCGTCCGCCTGCGCGCAGCCCACCAGACCCGCAACCAACCCGAGGGCCGCTATAGCTTTGGCGCGCTTCACTTCGAGGCTCCTGCGAGGGCAATCAGGCGGCGTCGCAAGGCAGTGTCCAGCGTGCACATCGCCGCGCCGAACACCGCGACGCCGAGGCCCAGGATGGCGAACGGCACGGTCATCACTGTGGTGCCGGTCTCTGCGAGGTCACCGGAGCGTGCGGCGTCGCTGCCTTGTGCCGTTGCCGCTCCGGCGCTGCAGCTGCCTTCTGGGTCAAACATGGAGCCAAAATCGAAGTGGCCGCTATCGGCGTTGCCGGCTTCTCCAACGTTGAACGTCAGCGTGGCCTCGCCGGAGACCTTCTCCCCGCCTTTTGTGGTGGCGGTCTGACGGATGGTCACCTTGTACGTGCCGGGTGCACCGAACACCCAATTGGGGTGCACGTGCGAGTTCGCCGGGATCGTGTGGCTGCCGGAGCCGCGACCATTCTCTGCGGTGAACCACTCCTCGCCCACCACTTGCCCCAGGCCGCCCTGGGTGAACACGGTCATTGGGCCGGGGCCGTTGAAGTTTGTTACTTCCCAGGTGACCTCGCCGGTGGTGTGTTCAATGAGCGACTCGTGCTGCGTGTTCGCACCCAGCCACGGCACGTTGTCCTGCTGTGTCGCACCAATCATCCACGCTTTGCCGGCAGGCACTGGGCCGACCGCCTGGGGTAGGTCCGCCTCCGCCGCGTTGCCAAGCCCGAACACAAGGTCTTCCGGACGCTTCCAGGTGGCGGGCACGTTGCGGTCGTCCTTGATCATCGGGCGCAACGCGGGTGTGCACTTCTTCGCCGCTGCTGAGGTGGTGGCGGGCGCCGGCTTGGCCGCAGGTGCTGCTGGGGCTGCGGGCGCAGATTTCTGGGCTGCCGGCTTGGAAGCAACAGACTTCGAAACCGAGTCTGCGCTGTTGGCTGCGGCGTTGCTGTTTGCGTCGTTGTGGGACGTGCCGGTGCTCGTGTCGGCCTTGGTTTCGGCGCTGGCGCGGTCTGTACCGGTCTCGGCGCTCGCGTCGCCGACGTGCCACGTGTACACCGCCTCGTTGGACTCGGCGCCGTCCGCGGTTGCCACAACCTTCATGGTGTACACGCCTGGCTGGGTGAACAGCCAGTTCGCGTGGACGTGGGACGGGTCGTCCTGAACAATGCGGGATCCTGAGGAGAGCTGCGGCTGGTCGCTATCAAGCACGGGTTGGAAGGAGCCGAAGCTTCCCGTCTGGAACAGGTAGACGGAACCTGGCCCGGAGACTTCGCGGAACTCGATGTCGACGCGACCAAAGCCACCTTCGCGCACGCCCTGGGTGTCCCACCCGGGCCACAGCAGCTCGGCACGTTGGGTCTGTGGCAGCAGGTAGCCGGGCTCGCCGATCTCTGAGACGTTGGCGGTTTCGTCGGTGTAGGCCGCCTCGCCGACAACCAAATCGACATCCTCGGGTGCGCGGCGCACGTGGGAGCCGGTGACGTCCTCCTGCAGGTCCAAAGTCAGGCTGCCACCGTCGGCGGTGACGTTGAAGACATCGATGTGGCCCCGATCAAAACGGGCGGGATCCGCCAGTGCCACGCCACACGTCAACAGGGTGAGCAAGGCGGCGAGGCAGACAACCACAAGACTATTGGTAACCGTTTTCAACACTTAACGAATACTACTTCCATTAAGCGTTGCGACAAAGCACTACCCCCAGACACGAAAAAGCGCCCCGGTGAACCACCGAGGCGCGAAATCGTTGCGGGAAGACTATGCCTTTTTGGCGTAGTCCTTCTCCACAGAGGTATCAACCGGAACGCCCGGGCCCTGGGTTGCGGACACGGTGATCTTCTTCAGGTAGACACCCTTGGCGGAAGACGGCTTGAGGCGAACGACCTCGTCGAGAAGCGCGCCGTAGTTCTCAGCGAGCTGCTCCGGGGTGAAGGAAGCCTTACCGATGATTGCGTGCAGGTTCGATGCCTTGTCCACGCGGAAGGCAATCTTGCCGCCCTTGGAGTCCTGGATCGCCTTAGCGACGTCCGGGGTGACCGTACCGGTCTTCGGGTTCGGCATCAGACCACGCGGGCCGAGCACGCGGGCGACGCGGCCGACCTTAGCCATCTGGTCCGGCGTAGCGATAGCCACGTCGAAGTCGAGCTGGCCAGCGTTGATCTGCTCGATGAGCTCGTCGGTGCCGACGATGTCAGCGCCTGCTTCCTTCGCCTTGGTGGCGTTCTCACCCTCAGCGAAGACTGCGACGCGGACGGTCTTACCGGTGCCGTGCGGCAGGTTGACGGTGCCGCGGACCAGCTGGTCAGCCTTGCGCGGGTCGACGGACAGACGCATCGCAACGTCGATGGTTGCGTCGTACTTGCCGGAAGCGGTCTCCTTTGCCAGGGTCACCGCATCCAGCGGGTGGTAGAACGCGTCGCGGTCCACCTTGGCGAGCTGCTCAATGTAACGCTTGGACTTCTTAGCCATGTTTGATTCCTTTCAGGAGTTGTGGTTGGCGGGCCTGGCTGAAGGCCCTTCCACGTAAAGCGACGAGGTGCGCTTTACTTCTCGACGTCAATACCCATCGAACGTGCGGTACCAGCGATGATCGCGGCGCCAGCCTCGATGTCGCGGGCGTTGAGGTCGTTCTTCTTGGTCTCGGCGATTTCCTTGCACTGCTCCCAAGTGACCTTGCCAACCTTGTCAGTGTGCGGAACGCCGGAGCCCTTCTGCAGGCCTGCAGCCTTCAGCAGCAGGGATGCAGCCGGCGGGGACTTCAGGATGAAGTCGAAGGAGCGGTCTTCGTAGACCGTGATCTCCACCGGGACAATGTTGCCGCGCATGGATTCGGTCGCAGCGTTGTATGCCTTGGTGAACTCAACGATGTTGACACCGTGTGCACCAAGTGCCGGACCGACCGGCGGGGCCGGGTTTGCCATACCAGCTTCGATCTGAAGCTTGATCAGGCCAGTGACCTTCTTCTTAGCCATCGCAATTACCTCCTAGTTACAGCCTCGCCACCGCGATGAACAGCGGTAAGGCTTCCGGATGCCGGGTTTTTCCCAGCCACCGGGGATGAGAAAACGAAAACGTCGCGTGTGCGCAAAACACACGCGACGAGATAGGTTACGCCAGGGCGTCGTCGATAAGCAAAATGCGCTTACATGATGCGCTCGATCTGATCGGCGGTGAGCTCGACTGGGGTCTCGCGGCCGAAGATGGACACGAGCGCCTCGATCTTGCCGGTCTCCGGGTCGATGGCGTTGATGGTGGCGGACACGGACGCCAGTGCACCGGAGAGGATGGTGACGGCCTCGCCGACCTTGTAGTCGTGGGTGACCTTGTTCGGCGTCTCCTCCGCCGACGGCACAACGGTGTCGCCTTCGGCGTCAACCTGCGGCTTCGCGCCGGCCGCGGCGGACTTCGGCAGCAGGAACTTGGCGACGTCGCGATGCTTCACCGGGGTGGCATTGCCCTCATTACCGACAAACGAGGTCACGCCCGGGGTTTCACGCACCACGGACCATGCGGCGTCGTTCATGTCCATGCGCACGAGGACGTAGCCCGGCAGGAGCTTGCGCTTGACCAGCTTGTTCTTGCCGTCCTTGTTCTTCTCCAGCGCCTGCTCGACAGGCACGACGACCTCGTAGATGGAGTCTTCGACCTCGAGGGTCTGGCTACGCATCTCCAGGTTGGTCTTCACCTTGTTTTCGTAGCCGGAGTAGGACTGGATGATGTACCACTCACCCGGCTGCTTCTTCAGTTCGCGGGTGTACTCGCGCAGGCGCTTGCGGTATTCAGCGTCGAAGTCGGACGTAGCCTCAGCGTCCTGGGCCTCAACGCCCTCCGCGGCCTCAGCGCCCTCTGCCTCCGGCGCTTCCGCGCCCTCGGTCGCCTCGGTGGCTTCGGTGGCCTCGGTCGCCTCAGCGTTGTCGTCCTGCTCGTTGGTGCCGGCCGGGTCGGAGTCGCCGTGGATGACCGGGTCGGTGGGGGGGTCGACGGGCGCGCCTTCGTCGATCATTTCCTGCTCATTGTTTTCGATCGCGCCGTTGACGTCCTCGTTTACCTCAGTCATGGTTGTTCTCCTCGTATGTTCGCGGGTGTGCCCCAAGGTTACCGGGGCAAAAAGTATCCCGCCTTCCCTCGGTGTTCGAGGAGGCGGGAAACGTTACGCGTGAAATTGTACTTATCGGATGAGAATCCAACGAATCCCCATGGAAGCCAGGGTGTCGGTACCCCAGACAAGGATGGTGAGCACAATGAGGAACGCGAATGTGATCAGCGTGTAGTTCAGCATCTGCTTGCCGGTCGGCCAGATGACCTTGCTCATCTCGGAGACGACTTCGCCCGGGAAGGTTGCGATGCTGGTGGTCTTTTCCTCGGCCTCGTCGGCATTGACGGGGGTACGCTTTGCTTCGTACCCGTCGGAGGACACGGGCGAGACCCCTCGCAGTTGGCGCTTGCCGGTTGGCTGTGCGGCATTCTGACCGTTGGGGTTAGTCACGAAAACTCCTCCAGGTTGTTTTGGCAGGGGCGACAGGACTCGAACCTGCAACCTACGGTTTTGGAGACCGTTGCGCTACCAATTGCGCCACGCCCCTAGGGCACCTTATTCGGTGCGCCTAACCCTACCACGGGCGCTTGTGGCGTCCGTTTGAGGTGAGTAGCGATGGAGAGAATTGAACTCTCGACACAGCGATTATGAGTCGCTTGCTCTACCACTGAGCTACACCGCCATGTGTTCACTGACGCTCGCACGAAGTGCAAGGACCCCAGCAAACAACAGAGCCCCCTGACAGAATCGAACTGTCGACCTTTTCCTTACCATGGAAACGCTCTGCCGACTGAGCTAAGGGGGCACAGCCTCTTTGTTGTGGATCTTGCGACCCGCTCCGTTGAAGCCTTGAGAAGATTAACCCGATATCGTTTATAAACACAAATCGCCAGTACATCCCATGTTTTTGCACATGCTTATCGACGACATAAACCGCTCCATAACCTACGCCATAGGCCATCACTCCCTACCGCCCTGCAGCCGCAGAACCACAGCACCGCACAGCGAAAAACCCCGCCGATCCGTGATGGGGATCGGCGGGGTGTGCCTGTGCCAGGTAGAAGATTCGAACTTCTGAAGGCGAATGCCGGCGGATTTACAGTCCGCTCCCTTTGGCCGCTCGGGCAACCTGGCGTGCACGTTTGAAGTGCGGGGATTACCTTACATCACGCCACCGTAATGTAGGCAAATCGCCTGGTTATCCTACGCGTTCGACGGTAAGTCGGGTCATGGTGCGCAGCGCTTCGCGGGCTGGAATGTCGGGCAGCGCGTCGAGTTCGCGTTCGACGATGTCCAAGTATCCGCGGGCGGTTTCCAAGGCGCGCTCACGGCCGCGTGTCCGGCCCAGGAGGTCGAGGGCGCGGGTGACGTCGGCGTCGTCGGTAAGCGGGCCCGTGAGCAGCCCACGGAGGGCTTCGCCGGCTTCGGAGTCCTCTTCGAGCGCGTAGAGCACTGGCAGGGTGAATACACCTTCGCGCAGGTCGGTACCTGGGGTCTTTCCGGACTGTTCGGGGTCGGAGAAGATGTCGATGATGTCGTCGACGATTTGGAACACCATGCCCACGGCGTCGCCGATGCGCGCGCAACGCTGGACCACCTCGTCGGACGCGCCGGAGTGCCGCGCGCCCAGGTAGGCGGCGGACGCGATGAGCACGCCGGTTTTCTCGTCGATGACCTTCAGGTAGTGCTCAACCGGGTTGGTGCCTTGTGCGCCGACGGTTTCGCGCATCTGGCCGGTGACCAGTTCCTCGAAGGTGTCGGCGAAGTGCTCGACGGTGGCCAGGTCCATTCGGCTCATCAGGCGTGAGGCGTGGGCAAACAGGATGTCGCCTGCAAGGATGGCGACGGTGTTGCTCCAGCGCGCGTTGGCGGACTCAACGCCGCGGCGGCGTTCAGCTTCGTCCATGACGTCGTCGTGATACAGCGTGGCCAGGTGCACCATTTCGGTGACGGTGGCGCCGTTGATTACGTTTTGGGCGCGCGGGTTGGGGCCAAACTCGGCGCACAGCAGCGCCATCATGGGGCGGAAGCGTTTGCCGCCGGCTGCGGCGAGGTGGGTGACTTTGTCGGTGAGGAACTTTTCGCCGCGTGAAAGTTCGGCCATGAGGAGGTCCTCCACCGCTTCTAGCCCGGTGTTGAGCCGGGTGTTGAGTGCGTCGTCGCCAAGGTCAATCTTGAATCCGTGGCGGGGTGACGGGGTGGTGCCGTACGTCATCGATAACGTCCTTGCAGGTTGGAGGGGCACATGGATAACGCACCTACCGTAGCCCACTTGCCCTTGGTTCTGTAGCAGCGGGTGGCGCTGGCACAATCAGTTGCGTGACTGAGTATTTCGACCTTGTGGTTGTGGGTGCTGGACCGGCGGGTTCGGCGGCGGCGATTGCGGCGCAGCGTGCCGGTTTGCAGACATTGCTTCTCGACGCCCAAGGCCCCGGCCGCGACAAAACTTGCGGCGATGGGTTGACCCCGCGTGCGGTGGAGACGCTCGAGGCACTCAATCTGGAGGTACCCGCGTATCGCAACAAGGGGTTGAAGTTGCACGGCTACGGCGGCGACGTCGAGGCGCCTTGGCCGCGCGGTGAAGGCTCTGCGGCTCCTCGGACGGTGTTTGACGCAATGCTTGTCGACGAAGCCCGCACCGCCGGCGCCACCATCCGCCAGAACTGCGCCGCGACGGGTGTGGAGTTTTCCGGTGGCGCGATCAGTGCTGTGAAGACGGATCAGGGCTCGGTACGCGCGAAGTGGGTCGTGGTTGCCGACGGCGTGCGCTCCCCCTTTGGCAAGAAACTGGGTCGCGAGTGGCACAAGGGCGAGGTATTCGGCATTGCGGCGCGCTCGTATTGCGATTCGCCGTTTTCGGATGAGCCGTGGATGCATTCGCACGTAGAGCTGCGCGACGCGGATGGCGTGATTCAGCCTGGTTACGGCTGGATCTTCCCGCTTGGCAACGGCACCGTGAACCTCGGCTGCGGAGCCTTATCCACCGATGCGCGCCCGGCGAAGGTGAACACGAAGAAGTTGCTCGCCGACTATGCCGCACAGCAGCGCGAGGCGTGGAACCTCGGCCCGGAGCAGGCGGTGACCTCTGCGCTGCTGCCGATGGGCGGAGCGGTGTCCAACGTTGCGGGCCCGAACTGGGTGCTTATCGGCGACGCCGCCGCGTGCGTGAACCCGCTCAACGGCGAGGGCATCGACTACGGGCTGGAAACCGCAGTGCTGGCGGTCGAGTTGATCAACGCGGGTGGCGACCTCACGCTTGCGTGGCCGGCGTTGCTGCGCAGCCACTACGGCGACGCGTTCACGCTGGCGCGCACCCTCGCCCGTCTCCTGACCTACCCGCAGTTCCTACCGCTGGCTGGCCCGGTGGCGCTGCGCGGTTTGGGCGGGCGCTACCTCATGCCTGCAGCGGCGCGCCTGATGGGCAACCTAGTGCAGGAAGACGACCGCGACCTGGTCGCACGACTGTGGCGCGCGGCAGGTCGCGTGGTGCCGAAGAACGCCCCGCTCTGGGACGTCGCTTAGCGCGGCTTAGTCGAGCGGCTTGACGGCGCTGTGGAGCGCCACGATGCCGGCGGTGAGATCTTGCCAGCCGGCGTCTTCCCAACCGTTGGCGTTGATCGCCGCGGCAAGCTCCTCCTGGTTGGGCCATGCGCGGATGGATTCCGCAAGGTACTCGTAGGCCTCCGCGTTGGAGGAAAATACCTTGGCCAGCGCTGGCACAGCTCGTGGCAGGTATTCCTTGTACACGGTGCGGAATCCTGGGATGACGGGGGTGGAGAACTCGTTGACCACGAGGCGCCCGCCGGGCTTGGTCACACGTGCCATTTCGCGCAAGCCGGCCTCGAAATCATGGACGTTGCGCAGCCCATAGGAGATGGTCACCGCGTCGAAGGTGTTGTCGGCAAACGGAAGGTACATCGCATCACCAACCACCTTGGGCACCTTACGGTCCTTGCCGGCGGCCAGCATGCCCTGGGAGAAGTCGCACGCCACGACCCACGCGCCGGATTTACCGAGCTCGACGGTGGACACGGCGGTGCCTGCGGCGAGGTCGAGCACCTTCTCCCCCGGTTTGAGTTCGAGGCGTTCACGGGTGCGTCGTCGCCAGTATTTGTCCAGCCCGAACGACAACACGGTGTTCGTCTTGTCGTAGTTCTTGCCCACGTCGTCGAACATTCCGGCAACGTCGAAGGGCTTTTTCTCCAGATCCGCCTTGGCCATGGTTGGTCAGTCTACTTCGGTCTACTTCGCCACCCACAAAAGTAGGCTGAGCGGCCATGCCCCAGTTGCAAGTTCGGTAGACCGAACTTTATTATTCGCCAACATGGACACGCGGGTAGTGTGCTCCTTCTTCCGATTCCCCAACGCAAAGGAACCACATGATGAAAACTAAGGTGCTTGCGCTCGTCGCTACGGCTGCGCTAACTGCCGGCCTGGCAGGCTGTTCGCAGGACAGCGCCGACGCCGCAGGCGGCAAAGACACCCCCGTGGTACTCACCACGTTCACGGTGATCCAGGACATCGCCTCGAACGTCGCCGGCGACCACCTGCGGGTGGAGTCCATCACCAAGCCGGGTGCGGAGATCCACGGCTACGAGCCCACCCCCGGCGACATTTCCCGCGCCGCCGATGCGGACCTGATTCTGGATAACGGCATGAACCTGGAGAACTGGTTCGCCCAGTTCGTCGCCGACCTGGACGTGCCCCACGCCGTGGTCAGCGAAGGTGTCGACCCGATCGACATCGCCGAGGACGCCTACGCCGGCAAGCCCAACCCGCACGCCTGGATGAGTCCGGTGAACGTGCAGAAGTACGTGGACAACATCGTCGACGCGTTCAGCGAACTCGACCCGGAGCACGCCGATGATTTCAAGGCCAACGGCGAAACATACAAGCAGGAACTGCAGGCTGTGCAAGACGAGCTGGAAACCAAGCTCGCCTCTGTCCCCGACAAGCAGCGCGCCTTGGTCACCTGCGAAGGTGCGTTCTCCTATCTGGCTCGCGACGCGAAGTTGACCGAGCGCTACATCTGGCCGGTCAACGCTGAGCAGGAAGCCACCCCGCAGCAGATCGCCGGCGCGATCGAGTTTGTGAAGGAAAACAACGTCCCGTCTGTGTTCTGTGAATCCACGGTCTCTAACGCGCCGATGATGCAGGTCGTGAAGGCCACCGGCGCGGAGTACGGCGGCACCCTCTACGTCGATTCGCTTTCTGAGGAAAACGGCCCGGTGCCGACCTACCTGGATCTGATTCGCCACGACACGAAGGTGATCATCGACGGTTTGAACGGGGGCAAGCAGTGATCCCCGCAATCGCAGTTGAGGATGTTGCGGTGCGCTACGGCGACGTCGTCGCGCTCGACGGCGCAACTTTGAGCGTCCAACCAGGCCGTATCTGTGGGCTGATCGGGATGAACGGCGCGGGCAAATCCACGCTACTCAAGGCGATCATGGGGTTGGTCAAGCCGGATCGCGGCACGGTTCGTATCAACGGCATCGACCCCATGCGCGCCCGCAAGACGCAGGTGCTGGGCTACGTCCCGCAGAGCGAGGACGTGGACTGGCAGTTCCCGGTCACAGTGCGTGATGTGGTCATGATGGGCCGCTACGGCCACATGGGCTTTACCCGCCACGCGCGTGCGGAGGACATTGCGGCTGTGGATCGCGCGCTTGAGCGCACCCACCTTGAGTCGTTCGCAGACCGCCAGATCGGCCAACTTTCGGGTGGCCAGAAGAAGCGTGCCTTCATCGCCCGCGGTATCGCTCAGGGTGCGAGCATCATGCTTCTCGACGAACCCTTCGCCGGCGTGGACAAACATTCCGAGGCCACCATCACTGAGCTGTTGCGTGACCTCGCGGCAGAAGGCACCACTATTTTTGTGGTGACGCACGACCTGGTTGCCTTGCCCCAGCTCGCGCCGGAGACGGTGCTGTTGAACCGTCGGGTGTTAATGCACGCCCCGACCGAAGTGGTGTTAGAGCCGGACAATTTGGTGCAGGGCTTCGGAATGGGGGTGTCGGCATGATTGCGCTGCTTACGGAGCCGTTTGGTTACGAGTTCATGATGCGTGCGCTTGCAACGTCGCTAGTGGCGTCGGTTGTGTGCGCGCTGTTGTCGTGCTGGCTGGTGCTGGTTGGCTGGTCGCTGATGGGCGATGCGGTAAGCCACGCTGTCCTGCCGGGCGTAGTGCTGGCCTACATTCTGGGCGTGCCGTTTGCCGTCGGCGCGGTGGTGTTCGGGTTCCTTGCGGTGGCACTGATCGGGCTGGTGCGCGATACGTCCCGGGTGAAGGAGGATGCGGCCATTGGCATCGTGTTCACCACCATGTTCGCGCTGGGGCTCGTGCTCATTTCGGTAACCCCTTCGCACACGGATCTGAACCACATCATCTTCGGCAACCTGCTTGGTGTGTCCCGTGGGGACCTGCTTCAGGTGGCCATCCTGGGCGCGATCGTGTTGAGCGTGCTGGTGCTCAAGCGGCGCGACTTCACCCTCTACGCGTTCGATCCCACCCATGCACACGCGATTGGGTTGAATCCGCGCCTGCTCGGTGCAGCACTGCTGGCACTGCTGGCGCTGACATCAGTGGTGGCACTCCAGGCCGTTGGCGTGATCCTGGTGGTGGCGATGCTGATCATCCCGGGGGCGACCGCCTACCTGCTCACCAACAAGTTCGGCACGATGCTGATCATCGCCCCGACCATGTCGGCGGCATGTGCGATTGTGGGGTTGTACTGCTCCTACTACCTGGACACAGCCTCTGGCGGCATGATTGTGCTCGCCCAAGGTGTGGTGTTTGGTGTGGTGTACCTGTTCGGCCCGCATGGGGTGCTGCGGGGTCGTCGTTACGCATCCACGCGCACGAAGACGGAGTCCGTGGCTTCCTCGCCAAGCGGCACCGCCTCCGCCGCGCCGGCCAGCCGCACCGCGACCGCGCCGGAGTAAGGGGCACCCTCCCCAACCTCGAGGGTTGCGCCGACGACAAGCCCGTGACTGTCCAGGAATTGCAGCAGTTTCGGGTCGTCGTCGGCAATGCGTTCAATCGTGGCTGTCTGGCCCGGTTGCACGCCGGTCAGCGGGACGGCTTCGGGGGTGTCGACACGCCCGCTGGCCGAGGGGATGGGGTCACCGTGGGGGTCGCGGGTGGGGTAGTTAAGAAATGCGTCGATGCGCTCGACCATGAAGTCGCTCACGGAGTGCTCGAGATTTTCCGCCTCGTCGTGCACTTGGTCCCAGGTGTAGCCGAGGGCTTCCACCAGAAACGTTTCAATGAGACGGTGGCGGCGGATCATCGCCACCGCATACGTGTGGCCGAGTTCGGTCAGTTCGATCGTGCCGTAAGGCTTGTGTGTGACAAGCCCCTGCTCGCCAAGTTTGCGCACCCCGTCCGACACCGTGGATTTCCGCAGCCCAAGGTGCTTTGCCACTGACGACGACGTCACCGGCGCATCCGACCACTCCGAAAGGGCCCAAATGCCTTTGAGGTAGTTCTGAGTGCTGGTAGACAGGTCGCCGACAGACATGCCCGTCAGTCTACTTTGCGCTTCACCGGCACCCAGCGAGGCAGTGCAACATCGCGGCCGAACAGGTGGATCACCTTGCGCTCGTAGGAGCCAAGCACCTCGGTGTAGTAGCCAAGGAGTTGCTGCCCAAGCGCCTCCCAAGTCTTGTCGGCCACGGACGCCCTGGCGGTGGTGGTGAGTTCGGGGTGGCGGGTGTCGTCGAGAAGCCAACGCGCTGCGTCGGGGAGCTCCTCGGTGAAGGTGGCCACGTCGAGCAGCAAACCGTTGACGCCGTGCTCGATGAGGTCAACGGGGCCGCCAGCGCGGGGGCCGATCGTGGGCACGCCCGAGGCTTGAGCTTCCTGGATGGCCTGGCAGAAGGTTTCAAACTCGCCGGTATGCACGAACAGGTCGAGCGAGGCGTACGCGCGGGCGAGCTCCTCGCCAGAAAGCGGGCCGGTGAACACGGCGTTGGGCAAAACCTCTTCAAGCGCCTCGCGCTCCGGGCCGCCGCCGACGATGACCAACTGGATGGACGGCTCCGTAACCAGCGGGGCGAGGCGGTCAACGGACTTCTCCGCGGCGAGGCGGCCGACGAACCCGACGATCTTCTTCGTACCGGTCGGGTCCCACGAACGGCGCAGGATGTCGGAGCGCTTCGACGGGTGGAACAGTTCCGCATCCACGCCACGGCCCCAATGGCGGATATTTTTGATGTTGTGCTCCTCCAGCGCCTTGATCGTTTCCGACGACGGCGCGAGCGTCATTTCGCACATGTTGTGCACGGTGCGGGTCCAGTCCCACGCCATGGTAGCCAGGGTGGACAGTTGGTACTTCGTGGCAAAGCCGGCCACGTCCGTCTGGTAGAGCGCGACCGCGGGCACACCGAGTTGGCGGGCCGCGAATGCCCCCGCTCCGCCAAGCACGAACGGGCTGGCCAGGTGGATGATGTCCGGCTTGAACTGCGACAGTGCTGCTGTGACGGTGGTGGTGGGAACGCCGATGGGCAGCGAATCGATCAACGGCACCATAACGGTGGGCACCCGCACGATCTCAAAGCCAAGGTAGTCAGGAACTTCGTCCTGGAACTCGCGGGCGCCAGGCGCGATCACGATCGCGTCGTGGCCCTCCCGTTTGAGGTGCTCAAGGACGCGAAGGACGGAGTTGGTCACTCCGTTGACGTTGGGCAGAAAGGACTCGGCGACGATTCCCACTCGCATGCTGTTTACTCTCCCAGTTGACGTGAAACTTCGGTCGAATTCCGGCTGAACCGGACGTGAATTTTTCCTACGGCGAGCCAGGCCAGGGCGGCGATAATCGTCGCCACGGCCAGCACCGACAGGGCGGGGATGAGCGAGAGCGCCCACCCGCGGCCTTCCACCTTGACCAGCTCGGTGTTGTTCTTGGCGTAGGTCACCCACACCTGCTGGCCGGGGCCAAGCCCGGCGGGATAGAGCACCCCGTCGCGCGGTGAGACGAGCCGGCCGTCTTCGGTTTCGTACTCCACGTAGGTGCGGAGTCGGGTTTGGTCGGTGACGGTGGCGACGCCGCGGCCGGGGTTGGCGTGGATTTGGGCGTCGTGAAGCGCGGGCCCTGCGACCATGGCAACGCAGCCGAGCACGGCGCATCCGTAGAGCGCCATGACGGCTTGGTGTGCGCGTCTGCGCCAGCGCATTACTTGGCCAGTCGCTGCGCGAGCGCGCGGCGGGTTTCGCGGGTGGTCACGGCCTCCACAATTGTGATGCCGTCGGGCTGGGCCTCAAGTTCAAGCAGCACCTCGTGCAGCTCTGCAAGCGATTCGGCGCGGCGGTAGTTCGCCCCATACGCGAGCGCTTGCTTCTCGACGACCACCCCATGCGGCGTCCCAAACGCCCGCTCAAAGACGTCTCGCACCGGCTCCGCTGCTGGCTCGAGGGTTTCAAAGATGCCTCCGCCGTCGTCGTTGGCCACCACGATGGTCAGGTTGCCGGGGCGCGGCTCGTCGGAGCCGATGAGCAGACCGTTGATGTCGTGCAGGAACGTCAGATCGCCCAGCAACGCGACGGTGCGCGGTGCGCGGATCTCGTCCGCACGCAGTGCCTGGGTGGCAAGGGCGATGCCGACAGCTTGGGAGACGGTGCCATCGATACCCGCGGCACCGCGGGCGGCGTAGGTGTCCACGCCGTCGAACGGCATGCCGACAAAGGAGGCATCGCGCACCGGGTTCGACGCGCCGAGCACCATCGTGTCGCCCACCGCGAGGGTGTCGCACACGGCAGCGGCGACGTGCAGGCCGGTGAAGCCGAACTGCTCTTCCGCAAGGGCTTGGCGCACAGTGTCGGCGCCGACCTCGCCAGCGGCCTCACAGATCTTGATCCAGGTATCCGTCGGCTGGCCCGTGGCGTTGACGCGCGAGCCGCGCAGATCCGGCTGGCCGGTAAACGTGTCCGTGCGCGACAGGCCAATGACTGTGATGTCCGGATCCGCCAGCAGCGCCATGACGTCGCGGTGCAGCGTCGGGTGCCCCACCACAACGACCTGTTCCGGCTTGGTGGACGCGGCGAAGTCACCCCCGTCGTGGGAGATGGCCACCTCCGACTGCGCGAAGAACCGCGCAGCCAACGGGTGGACCTGGTGGAACGGGGTCGGCGCCGTCGGCTCAGCGATGGTGGGCACGTGTTCCAGGCCGGGTACTTCCCAGGCCTCGTCGCCGGCGATGACCAGCGTGTCGCGGGTCAGGTCGATGTCCACGACTCCATGGTCGACGAACCCGGTGCGCGAGCCTGCGAGCGCACCGCGTGCGAGGACGCCCGGGCCGACCCGGCGCGGCTCGCCAACCGGCTCCGGCAGCGCGTCTGGCACGAGCGGGGTGTCCAGCGCAACGTTGACGTGTACTTGGCTGGCGTCGAACGAGATCGCCTCAGCTGCCGCCACGTCCGCCACCTGTTGGGTTTCTGCGTAGCGGCCGAAGATGCCCTGCTGCCAAATGGTCTGGCTGGCACCGGTGCCCACGAGGCGCTCCGGGCGGTCGGCGCTGATCACGGCAAGCGGCGTGTGCGACATATGCGCCTCGATCATCGCCGGGTACGCGTTCGCCACCGCCGTGCCCGAGGTCATCACCACGCCAACGTGTCGGCGCTGCACGCGTGCGAGGCCGAGGGCGGTGAAGGCGGCGGAGCGTTCGTCGATACGCATATGCACCGTGATGTCGCGACGCGCGAGCAGCGCGTACGCCAGCGGCGAGTTGCGCGAACCCGGGCTCATCACCACATCAGTGCAATGCTTTGCGACGACCCCCGCCACCGCCGTAGCCAATTCCATAGCCGTTGCCATCTACCTACTGCTCCTGGAGAAACTGGTCCGCGCCGTCGCGGATCTGGTCGAGAATATCGCGGGCACTGTCCCGAACATCGCGCGGGATCTCAACATCATCCGGCAGCGGCTCCGGCGGCAACATCGAGGTTGCTTCCTCGCGGTCGCGGAAGATCGACGGGAACTTCGTCGTCGTCGTAGTCGTGGTCTCCGTCGCGGTGGTCGTCTGGGTGACCGTCTCCGTCAACGGCTGCTTTTTGGCATCCGCTGCCGCCCCTTGCCACAGGAAAAACAGCACCACAGCTGCAATGAACGCCAACGCTGCGAACACACCCAGCGCAATCGACGCGGCACTCGAGCCCTTCTGCGGCTCCGGCTGGTACGGCTCCTGATACTGGGGCTCGTACGGGGGCTCGTACTGCTGGTATTGCGGCTGGTAGTACTGATCGTCGTACTGGGCCTGTTGTTCGGACTGGTCCGGGAAGTACTGCCTCGGGCGCGGGCGCTGCGGCTCGTCGCCTGGACGGCCGTACTGTCTCGTCTCGTTATCCATGGCAAATAGACTAGCGCCCCGGCAGGAGAACTGCCGGGGCGCGTCGTCGATAAGCAGAATGCTCCTAGAGCACCAGCCCAAACACAGGTACTGCGATGAAGTACGTAGCCAGGGAGATGAGCACCAACGCAATCGCGTTGAGCCACACACCACCCTTGATCATCTCGCCCATGGTGACGTAACCGGACGAGTAAGCGATCGCGTTCGGCGGAGTTGCCACCGGCAGCATGAACGCACACGTTGCAGACAGCGCAACAGGGATAGCCAGCAGCAGAACGTTCATCTCGGTCGCCTCGGTCAGGCCGATACCAACGGCCACACCACCCATGATCGGCAGGAAGGTCGCAGCCGTTGCGGTGTTGGAGGTCAGCTCCGTCAGCAGCAGCACCAGCGCAGCGATGGCGAAGATGAGCAGGAACATCGGCAAGCTGGACAGGCCCTTCGCCTTCTCACCGATCCACAGGGACAGGCCGGTTGCGGTGAACATCGCCGACAGAGACAAACCGCCGCCGAAGAGCATCAGCACGTCCCACGGCATCTCATTCGCCGTCTTCCAATCCAACAGACGCTTGCCGTCAGAGGTACCCGGGATGATGAACATGAGCATGCCGGCGATGATGCCGACGATCGCGTCATCGTACGGGAAATCCCAACCAAAGTGATTGCGGCCCAGCGGGATGAAAATCCAGGCAAGCGCGGCGACAAGGAAGATCACGCCCACAGCAACCTGCGGGAAGGTCCATGCACCGAGCTTCTTAATCTCATCGTCGATCAGCTCCTTGCCACCCGGGATGGTGTCTACCTCCGGCTTGAACACCGTGATCAGCAACCACCAAGCAATGAAGGTGAACACAACCGCGACCGGCAGGCCGACCAGCATCCACTGACCGAAACCGATAACGATGCCGTGGGCCTCCTCCATGTAGCCCTTCAGCAGCGCGTTCGGCGGAGTACCGATCAGCGTTGCCAGGGAGCCAATGGAAGCCGAGTACGCGATAGCAAGCATGAGCGCGGTAGCGAACTTCTTCTGGTTCTTCATGCCACCAACCGTGTCCGCGGTCAGCATGAGCACCGACGTACCAATCGGCAGCATGACCACAGCAGTCGCGGTGTTAGACACCCACATGGACATAAAGCCGGTGGCCAGCATGAAACCCAAAATGATGCGCTTCGGCGAAGTACCCACAATCTTGACCACCACCAGAGCCAGACGGCGGTGCAGGTTCCAACGCTGCAGACCCAGCGCCATGAGGAAGCCACCCATAAACAGGAAGATCGTCGCCGAAGCGTACGGGGAGGACACTTCCTTAAAAGGGGCCACACCTGCGATCGGGAACACCGCAATCGGCACCAAGGCGGTGGCGGCCAGCGGGATGGCCTCCGTCATCCACCACGCACCCATCAACACAGTGGTGGCAGCGACGATGCGCATCGTGTCCGCGGAGTACTCCACCCCCTCCTTCGCACCGGAGGACTGCAACACCGTCTCAGCAGCGTTGGCAGGGAACAAGAAATACACCAAAACAGCCAGCACCACACCGGTGATCAGGCCGATAAGTTGGCGGCGCCACTCGCCAGGTTCGGGCGCTTTTGCCAGGTCGCCTTCTGAAAGCGAGGCAGATTCGTGCATCACGGGAGTCGACATGGGCGAAAGATTAGCCGACTGCCCCCGGATCCCACACGCGAATGCAACAAGAAATCGGACAATTACACCCGGAAAGAGGGATCCCGCTCCAGCACAGCCATACACGCACGGACCCTGGCGAACCACCAATCCCTGCGCTCACCTGGGGCGCGAAGCCCGTGGAGGCGTTCCGGATCGGGGGTAGTGCGGGTGATAGCAAGTTCGCCGTTTTCCATGACGCGGGGCTCCGCAACGTCCTCCACGAACAGGCGCTGGGTTGCCAGCCCCGCCGCACGCGAACCGGTGAGCTTCGCCGCGATCAACCCCGCATCCATCCCAACAGCGGTATCCAAGGCGCTAGCGACAGTGACATCGAGGTGCAGGTCGCGCGCGATGGTGACCAGGCTGGCCACTCCCCCAAGCGGGGCGACCTTGCACACCGCCACGTCCGCCGCGTTCAGTTCAGCCACGCGGTACGGGTCGGCAGCACGCCTAATCGACTCGTCCGCAGCAATCGGCGTACTGGTGCGGCGGCGCACCTCCGCAAGTTCCTCCACCGTGGCGCACGGCTGCTCGATGTACTCCAACTCGCCGAGCTTCTCCGCCGCTTCGACGGCTTGGTCGACGGTCCAGCCACGGTTGGCGTCGACACGCAAACGCGCGTCGGGGCGGAGGCGACGGACGGCGGTGACGCGCCGGATGTCGTCGTCAAGCGACTGCGAAGGCTCAGCGACCTTGATCTTGAACGTGTTAACCCCCGGGTAGCGCGCGAGCACAGGCTCGACGTCCTCGACCGCGGGAATCGTGCCGTTGACCTCCACAGTGCCGTGGGCCTCCGGCAGGCCGGTGAACGCCGCCTCCAGCCCGGCGCGCAGCCAGGCGGCAGACTCCTCGGGTGCATATTCGATGAATGGGGAGAATTCGCCCCAGCCGGCGGGGCCGTCGATAAGCAAGGCCTCACGCGTGGTGATGCCGCGGAACTTCACAGCCATGGGCAGCGCGACAACGTGGGCGCGCTCGAGGATCTCGTCAACGGATGGGGTCATGGGTGCTTTATACCTCTTTATAGGTTGGGGTAGTTATAAAGAGGTATAAAACGTCAACCACGAGCCTCACGCTCCTGCCCGCCCCGCTCGTTTCTCACGAATTCGGCGAACCCCGGAACAGTGAACCTCAAGTAGCCGAAACCACTTTCCTCGATTAATCCCTTGTCAAGCAAAGATCTACGGACCATGCTGATTCCGGTTGTAGGTCGGCCCATTCTCTCGGCGATATCGCCTCGCTTCACCTGTGGCTCTAGATCCTCAGCCATTGCGCTAATGAATTCCCTCTCCACGTCGGTAGCTTTGTGCCACCGGGAGCGGAACATGGTCAACTGAGTTTCTTGGAATCGATCCGCTACATGTTTGAGGTTTGCTAGGCCAATAAAAGTGCCAGGGTCCGGAAAATCGGCCGCTTGCCACACCAGATCGCCTACAACCTGAATGAAATACGGGTAGCCGCCTGCTAAACGGACAGCTTCCTGGAGCGTGGCCGGAGACCAATTCACGCCCTTCTTCTTCGCCGGTTGTACTAATGCTTCCTCAGCGTGTTCTCGGTCCAGAGATTCAAGATGCACATAACTAAAGCGCTCTGCAAAACTCACAGCATCGGTAATCACATCCTGACTATGACTGAGCCCAGCTGCAAAGATGGCGAGAGGGAGCTCAGCATTTTCTGCCTGCATCTGCTGCCACGCGTACGCAAGCGAGCGCAGGCCATCTGCATCAGCCGACTGAATCTCGTCAATACAAACAACCATTCCACTAGCCCTGCCCCGGATCGTTTCCGCTGCATCAACAAGCGCGCGCTGCATTTGGTCTCCATATCCCGACGCATCTGGCCTCGGGCCTTCAACTGGTTGAGATCCTCCAACCGAAACACCAAACGCTTCAACCCGCAGCGACGACAACAGCCCGAGCAGCTTTTCTCCAGCCTCATCCTTCCAGCTGCGAGCAATCTCGCCGATTTTGTCCAAAAGGGCATTGAAAAGTGGCCGGTCCCCCGCTGTAATCCAGGCGGTTTCAAAGCCTTCAGCCTTAGCTTCTGCTTCAACTGCTCGAAGCAAGCTGGTCTTTCCTATGCCGCGGGGTCCCACGTAGACCTTCACCTGCCCCATCAGCCCAGGATCATGAGCCATAAAGAAAAGCTCGCGCTTCGCCTCCCTAAGAACTTGGTCTCTGCCATAAATGGTGGAGGCCACCACGCCAGGTGTGTACGGACTGCGCTGAACCATAGCCTCTTTATACCTCTTTATAGGTTGGGCTAGTTATAAAGAGGTATAAAGCGGACGCGTGAGTACGATTACCCCCATGCAGTACTCCACCGCCCAGCCCTTCGACCCCAGCCAGTGGCGCGAGGTCGAGGGCTTCGATTTCACGGACATCACCTACCACCGCCACGTGGGCGACACGCGTGCCGACGGCACCGTGCGCATCGCATTCGACCGCCCCGAGGTGCGCAACGCGTTTCGCCCCCACACCGTGGACGAGCTCTACACCGCGTTGGATCACGCCCGGCGCGATCCGTCGGTAGGCGTGGTGCTGCTGACCGGCAACGGGCCTTCGCAGAAGGATGGCGGCTGGGCGTTCTGCTCCGGCGGCGACCAACGCATCCGCGGCCGCTCCGGCTACCAGTACGCCGGCGGCGAAACCGCCGAAACCGTCGATGAGGCGCGCGTGAAGGCCGAGGGCGGACGCCTGCACATCCTCGAGGTGCAGCGTTTGATCCGCACCATGCCCAAGGTGGTCATCGCCGTGGTCAACGGTTGGGCAGCCGGCGGCGGACACTCACTCCACGTCGTATGCGACCTCACCATCGCCTCACGCGAGGAAGCCCGGTTCAAGCAAACCGACGCGGACGTGGGCTCCTTCGACGCCGGCTACGGCTCCGCCTACCTAGCCAAGATGGTCGGCCAGAAGTTCGCCCGCGAAATCTTCTTCCTCGGCCGCACCTACTCAGCCGAGGAGATGCAGCGCATGGGCGCGGTCAACATCGTTGCCTCGCATGCTTCATTGGAAGAAGAGGCGATCCAGGTCGCCCGCGAAATCAACGGCAAGTCCCCCACCGCGCAGCGCATGCTCAAATTCGCCTTCAACCTTGTCGACGACGGCCTCATGGGCCAACAAGTCTTCGCCGGCGAAGCCACCCGCCTGGCCTACATGACCGACGAAGCCGTCGAAGGCCGCGACTCGTTTTTGGAGAAGCGCCCGCCACGCTGGGACGACTTCCCCTTCTACTACTAGGTTTCTTGGGGGTACGGCGGTACTTTGCCGGGCCGACCGCCCTGCGGCCCGGCACGGTGGTGCGGGCCGACCGCCCGGCGGCCCCCTCAACCCGAAATAGTTCCCCGCTCGGGAACTATTTCGGGTTTTTGGCTCCACCGCGGCGGCGTTCTCCCAGGTCGGCTGTCTTGGGAGGCAAGAAAGTTCCACATCCCGGCCCAACCACGGGAACTATTTTCGCCGGCCCCCTCTTCCACTGACAGATTCTGCAGAATCTGTCAGGGGCGATTTCTGACCAGGCGCGAT
>NZ_KV825899.1:220772-248406 GCF_001835805.1 Corynebacterium sp. HMSC034B08
TGTCAGGGGCGATTTCTGACCAGGCGCGATGCCGGCGACTGACAGATTCCGCCGTGATCTGTCAGGAACGCGCCGCCACGCTTGCCTCAGCCAACCTCAACTAAGCCAAGCTCAGCCTCGTCTCCGGAGACTCCGACCCGCTCGTCAGCAGCCAGGGGAACAGGTTCTTTTTCGGGCGTCGTAAATGCCGTGCGGCGGCGGGCCAGCAACCGATCGGCAACAAGCATCGCGGCGAAGGTAAGGCCGAGTAGCGGCAGAAACAGGCCGACCGGGATCGCTACGACGGCGAGGATGGCCCAGTCGCGGCCGGTGAGATCAGCCTGACCTGGGACGCCGGCGATGGCGTTCTTTGTTGGGCGGCGTCGCCACCAGAGGATGTAGCCCATCACGACCATGGCGCAGATCGCGAGCGCGCAGATAGCGAGCAGGATCTGCAGAGGCAGGCCGAACATGATGCCCATGTGCAGGTAGATGCCCCAGCTGGTCAGTTTTGAGAACAGTGGCAGTTCAGAGAATGGGAGCTTGTCTACAAGGTCACCGTTTTGGCCGTTCACGCTCACGGCGTCGGAGGTGGTGCGCCACGGCACCCAGCGCTCGCTGGCCTGCCACGCCTCGTCGGTGTTCTTGGGGACGAAGAGGCGCACTGATCCGGTGAGGCCTTCGGCGCGGGCGGTTTCGAGGACGGTGGCGGCTTGGTCGGCCACCTCGTCCTTGGTCAGGCCTTCGGCTCCGTGTGCGCTGGCGGGGTGGTGGTCGGCGTGCTCGTCGGCTGGGGCGGCTTCCGCGTCGGCGACCAGGGAGGTTTCGATCGGTTCTGCTTTGCCGCCCAACCAGGTGATTGTGCGGTCGACGTTTTCGCCGGCGAATACGGACCAGGTGATGCCTGTGGCGGACAGTCCCAGCATGGCCACGAGCAGCCAGGTTCCGGCTACGCCGTGCAAGTTCAGCACTTTACGACGACGCCCCGTCGCATTCTCCAACCCAACCAGGGCTCGCTTCCGGGCCATCCGCCACCACAGGTACAGGCCGCCCAGGGCGACGACCCACAGCCAGCTGGCTGCCACCTCTGCGTAAAGCTCGCCGACCTCGCCGAGGTGGAGGCTCTTGTGTAGCGACGAGATCCAGTAGCGCAGCGGGAGTTCGCCGAGGCCGGAGTAGGTTGGCTCGTCGCCAATGACGTCACCGGTGTGGGGGTTGACGAAGATGCTGCGGAGTTGGTTTGTTTCGGTGAGGGATTCGTCGATAAGCAAAACGCGCGTTGCTTCATCGGGTGTCGACGACGGCCACACCTGCGCCACATCCATGTCCGGGTGTGTGTCCTGCGCGGCCCTGATTTGGCTGGCCAGCGGGGCGTTGGTGTCGGAGGCGGGAACGGTCAGCACGTCTTTGTAGACGACGTTTTCGAGCGACGGAGCGACCGCGTAGAGAGCGCCACTTAGCGCGGCGACAAAGATGAACGGGGCGATAAACAGGCCCGCGTAAAAATGGATTCTTCTGGTCAGCGCGGGCAGGCCGCTGCGCCGTTGGACAGTACTGGACACACATACACCTTTCGGTTGATACAGGGACGCATTTTTAGTCGGATGCGTTGGCCCGCCAGTTCCCAACAGATGTCGATTTTCCAAAGCGCCTGGCAGATCCTGTCCTGATCTGTCGGATAGCCCAAAAGACGATATCGGGTTTTAGCACCTTTCCGACGCCGTTTCCCCAGGTCGTGCTCCGGCGAGAATGCCAAATCCCGATATCGTCTTTTGGGCTTTCGGTAGCGTGGTGCCATGAAACGTCACGTACCGATCCTCGCCACCACTCTCCTGCTGGCTGCCTGCGGCACGGAGACCGAACCAACCCAAACGCCTGCACCGGAAACAACGACGGTCGTTTCTCACGAGACGGTCAGCGCACCGACTAGCGCACCGGCCAACGAAACGTCAACCGACGCGACCACGGCGTCAGCGACACCGACCGCTTCGATCCGTGACCTGTACGCGGAAGCGATCGCGGACCCGGCGCGCTTCTTCGCGGACCTCGCGGATCTCGACGGCACGTTCACCTACGACGTTTTGGACATCAACGGCGATCTCGAACCCGAACTGCTGCTCCGCGCAGGCGTCAGCGCAGCCCCAGACGCAGGCGCGGCCAACGGCAACCCATCGCCGGTGCGCGTGCTGCGGGCCCAGAACGGCGAGGTCACCTGGACGAAGGACTACCTCGTCGACTCGGACGAGCCCTACCCGACAGTGTTCACCAACGGCACCCAGCCGGGCTTGGACCAGTACGAAACGGACGGTCCCCGCCTCAACGTGACACACTTCGAACTGCGGGGTCAGCGTCTGGAAAAGGTGTGGGGCCCGGAGGAGACGGTCGTCGGCAATCCGCTCAGCGATGTCACACGGATCACCTGGCACCCGACGACGGACGCGGCGGCGCTGGACAAGATCGGCAACGCAACACTGCGTGGTCCGTTGGAGGGCACGATGGGGCAGGTGTCCAAGGTGGAGCACCTGCAGGGTGAGCAGTTCCGCGTCCGGTTCGAGCCGACCGCCGACGGCATCGCGGTGACGTACCCGGACCTTGGCTGCGCGGGCCACCTCGCGAAAACCGAGGATGGCTTCCGCGAGACGATCACCGAGGGCACCTGCGATAACGGCGGCACGTGGCATTTGCTTATCGACGACAACCACGCCCACGCCTTCTACAACTCCCCCGATGGTCGCTACACGGCAGATGGACGCCTGACCCCGGCGGGTTAGCGTCGCACTGGGCGCATGCCGCGCAGCACCCGCATCAGCGCCGCGACAACGACTGCCAGCAGCGCTAACCCCACCGCAGCCGCAATCCACACGCGTGCACCGGTGGCGGTGATTGGCCATGCGGGGACGGCGAGGATCCATAGTGCGGACTGTGCGAGGACGTCGCCGCCGATCGTGGCGGAGACGATCGTGACCAGGATCGTCGTGGCCAGCGTCCACGCCACGCCGAAGCGGACGGTGATGGCAAGTGCGGTGAGGGCCAATACGCTGCCTGCGAGGAACGCGAGGAGTCCGAAGCGTGCGTCGCCAACCACGGCCGCTCCGAACGCGCACACGAGGGCGACGACTCCAACGCACCAAGTGGCCAATGCGGCGCGGACGTGTGGGTGTTCGACCTGCATGAGCGCCCAGGCGGGACGCAGTTTCGGCCACACGAGGGTGGGCAGCACGCCGGCCCCAACCGGCAGGATGGCGTAGGCGAACAGCGCCTCGCGCACGTCCACCGGGTATGCCAGCGAGAACAGCAGCACCAGGGCGGTGAGCAGGAGCAAGACGCTTATCGACGACACCCTCGCCGCCATCGCAACCCCCTTCACCGCAGCCACGTATCCGGTGGTTTCGGGGCGCGGCGTCGCCGGAGAAGTGGCCAGCGGTGCGGTGACGTGGTGGACTCGGCGGCGGCGCAGTATGGGTCGGGTGCGCGGTGGTACGAGGGCGGCCACTACAAAGCCAATTGCTGCGAGTAGCAGTGTGAGGGTGAGGGCGGGAATGGGAGATTCCCCCGCCATCGGGTCGGTGGCGTCGAGGGGTAGCAGGTTGAAGTGCAGGCCCATGGTCGGCAGCGCCAACCGGGTTGGCCAGGCGCCGGGGTTTATCCACCACCAGTCGCGCTCGGCGAAGTAGCCGAGGCCGATGGTGAATGCGAAGCCGAGGATGATGGTTGGCAGGATCCCGATGCGTCGCGTGGCAGCGGCGGCGAGGCCTGCGGGTCCGAGCATGCCCAGCCACACAAATAGGCCGACGAGTGCGATCGAGGCCGTGTTGTCCAGGTTGAATACGAGGCCGGCGGCAAACGGCACGACAAAGTCGAAGGCGACGAACGCGGCCAGCGCCAGCCACACCACGACGATGCGGGCGGCGCGAGTGCGCTTGGGTGAAACCGGCCGCCACAATGTGCCGCCGCCGCGGGCGTCACGCTCGCGGGTTTCGGCCAAACCGGCGAACAGTGCGGCGGCGGGCGCAGCCATGCCGGTGACTAACAGGCCTTGCGGGTAGAGCAGGTTCGTCGCGGTTTCGACGTTTCCGGCCAGGGCGAACAACGTCAGCAGCACGCCGACCAGCAGGCCTGCTCCGGCGAGCCACCACAGCATGGAGCCGCGCGCACGGATCCATTCGGCGTGTAGGAGGTTCATCGGTCACCACCGGAGGTGAGCCGGAAGAACGACTCTTCTAGGTTGGGGCCGAGTTCCGCGAGCTCGCCTGCGAAGCGGACGCCGCCGCCTGCGATCACGGTGGCGTCGTCGGCCATGTGGAGTACTTCGCCGAGTTGGTGGGAACTGACCAGGACGGTGCGTCCAGCTCGCGCGTATTCGCGGAGGTAGTCGCGCAGGTGGGCAATGCCTTCAGGGTCGAGGCCGTTTTGTGGTTCGTCGAGAATAAGCACCTCTGGCTCGCCGAGCAGCGCTTGGGCGAGCGCAAGGCGGCCTTTCATGCCGGTGGAGAAACTGCCGGCTTTCTTCTTGCCCGCGGTTTGGAGGCCAACCAGTTCGAGAACCCGGTCGGCTTCGCTGTCGGGAAGGCCCAGCAGCGTGGTGTGGACGCGGAGGTTGTTGCGGGCGCTGAGGTGGCTGTAAAAGGCGGGGTCGTTGATGGAGGCGCCGACATGGCGCAGTGCCGAGCTGTCAAACGGCTGCCCCATCAGTGTCACCTCGCCGGCATCGGGTTCGATCAGGCCGAGCAGCACCGACATCAGGGTCGATTTACCCGCGCCGTTGGGGCCGAGCAGTGCGTGGACTCGGCCCGGGGTGGTGGTCAACGACACGTCGCGAAGTACGTGGTGATCCCCGAAGGCCACGGCCACGCCGCGGCAAGCAAGTTGCGTATCAGTCATGGCATTCATGGTCGTCGCCGAGCAAGGCGACCACATCGGCCGGCGGGACCACACTGTCTCCTCCTCTAGGAGGAGATCCCGGCGCGCTGGGCGATCAAGGCAAGCGCCACCCGGTCGCGCGCGCCAAGTTTGGAAAGCAGGTTGGAGACGTGCGTTTTCACCGTGGTCTCTGCAATAAACAGCGTGGCGGCGATTTCCGCGTTCGTCGCGCCGCGGCCAATTTCCGCGAGCACGTCGCGTTCGCGTTGCGTCAGCCCCTCCAGCGCAGCTGCTGATTCTGAGGTGGCTCCCCCGTCGCGGACCCACTCCATCACGCGACCGGTGACTCCGGGGGCCAGGACCGATTCGCCGCGGGCGACGGCGCGTACGGCGTTGGCCAGGACGTCGGGTTCGGCGTCTTTGAGGAGAAAGCCGTGCACGCCGGCGTCGATAGCTGCATGGATCAAGGTGTCGTCGTCGAAGGTGGTCAGCATGATCACGCGTGGGCCCATCTCCATGATCGTGCGGGCGGCGGTGATGCCGTCGAGCACCGGCATGCGGATGTCCAGCACCGCCACGTCGATGCGGTGGGCGCGGGTTTTCTCCACGGCTTCGGCGCCGTCGGCGGCGGTGGCGACGACGGTGATGTCGTCCTGGGCGTCCAAGATGGTGCGGAGGGCGCTGAGGAGGAGCGGTTGGTCGTCGGCAAGAAGCAGGCGGATCATGCTGCCAACTCCGCCCGCACGGTAAACGTCTCCCCTGACTGCCATGTCTTCAGCGTGCCACCGGCACTCGCCGCGCGTTCACGCAGCCCCTCCAGCCCGACGCCGGTGCCTGATTGGGGTCGAATCTGGCCGGTAGAAACGACTTCTACCACCACGGTCTCGCCCGGTGCGACCCGAACCGTCACAGTGGGATCGACTTGGTGGCGCGCCGCGTTTGCCAGTGCCTCAGCCACGATGCGATAGGTAGCAAGCGAGGTCACCGGGGAGACATCCACTGCTGGTGCTTCCAGCGATACTTCCACGCCGGCGTCGCGGTAGCGCTGCACCAACGACGGCAGGTCAGGGATCCCCGCCGCCGGCGAAAACGCATGGTCGCTCTCACGCAGACCCCGCACAAGCAGGCGAATCTCCGACAACGACTGCCCTGCGGCCTCGTTGATCTGCTGCAGCGCCTCCCGCTCCTGCCCCACCGCCAAACCAGCATTGGCCTGCGCTTTGATCAGGGTCAGGGAGTGGCCGAGCAGATCGTGAATATCGCGGGCAATGGCGCGGCGTTCCTCCTCGCGCGCCGCTGCGAGGCGCTGCTCTTTCGCGTGTGCTTCTCGACGACGCACCTCATCCTCAGCCGCCACATTCGCCCCCAGGAGATACCCCACCGCACTCGCACCCCAATGCAGCGCAAGCGTGATCCCGAGATCGACCCCGTGCCGGTAGAACAACACAAAGTTGTCGTCCCACGTCCACATGAACGGTGACAGCAGCGCCCACCCGCACGCGGCAGCGAGAACAACTAGCGCGAAGCGTTTCCCTGTAAACCGTCCGGCGATAAAGGTGGCCACCGGGACCGCCAACACCCACGGCGAAAAGCCAAGGTTGACCGGCGCGGCCAGCCACATCGTCGACCAGGCAACATTCAGCGCGATAAGCGCAACCGAGGAGAACTTCGGCTTGCTCGTGAGCACCACGCACACCGCGACAAAGCCCCACGACAGCACGGCCTGGCCCCAACCTGCCGCGTCTATGGGTTGGGTAAACGCACTCGCGGTGTACACCGCCGCCAAAATGGCGACAGCGACCGCGAGCACAAGGTCACCCGGTTTGTAGCGCATGGGCGTAAGCCTATCGACGACACCGGGCCCCCACCTCCTCCCGCAGGAGGAGATCTACTTCGTCAGGCCAGGAATCTGGGGCAGGTCCGGCACGTTGAAGCCGGCGGTCTTCAGCAGGGCGAACAGGGCACCCAGTGCGGTGAGGACGGCGGCGATGATGCCGATGATCTCTGCAAGCTTCGCGTCGAAGGTCTTCGGTGGTTCCGGCGTAGGGGTGCCAGGCGCAGGGGTGCCCGGAGTCGGCGCCGGCTTATCCGGGTCGGCTGGCTTGCCGGGCAGCGTGTTCTTCAGCTCCGGTGCAGCGGGCAGTTCCGCGTTCTGCATGCTGAAGAGCAGCGGCGGATTGTCGTCGCACTTCTTTGCCCTGCTCAGCGGGTGGTAGTAGCGGGACTCGAGCGAGTCGAAGGCTTGACCGAAGTAGGTCTTGGACATGTTGGCGGCGAACGCGTTGCGCTGCCACTCGGGCATGTGCTTGAGGAAGCGGGCGGTGTTCGCGCCGGTGCGGCCGAACTCGTAGTCCGGGCCAAGGTCGTTTACTTCTGGCACGGAGCCGTCGATGCCGATGTACCAGCCAGCCGAGCCCTTCAACGCCTTGCCTGCTGGTGAGAGCGGGATCTGGGAGCCCTGCTTCATGTCCAGGTAAAAGTCGGCGTCAGTGGAGGTCAGGCCCAGTTCTGCCAGTTTGGCCTTTGTGGCGGCGCGGGCGGCGTCGTAGTCGGGGCGGGCGCCGGGTTCCTCGCCTGCCAGGCGGATTTCCTGGACGGCGATGATGGCCGGTTGGGTGAGGTGGTCGTCGCCAAGCGGCTTGAGCCCCTCGAAAGTTGCCTCGAATGCTTCGGTGACGGCGGTGGCGTACATGCCGTGGGTGAGGGTTTTCGCGATGCGCTCGGCTTGCCAGGCGGGGCCGCGCTCCGCGTCGTTGAGGGTGACGCGGCACTGGCCGTTGTCCGCAGGCGTGAGCGTGGCGGCGTGGGTCGTAGGGACAGTGACGGTGAAGGCGGTCGCCGCGGCGACGGCCGATGCGATGAACTTCTTCATGCTTGTTCTATCGGTGGGCTCGCAAACAGGTGTTACACGTCACGGCCTTCGCGGCGCGCGAAATCCCACCGGCTACGCTCGTACGCTGTGACGAACCTGCTCGAACTTCTGCCCGTCGATCCCGCGAATCCGCTGGCTATCATGCCCGCGCTCGAGGAGGCGTTGACCGGCCAGCGCGCGCTATTGCCGGTGCCGACGAACGACCCGGCGCGCACGAACCTGCTGCGCAACACGTTGGAGCCCGGCGCGCCTATCGACGACGACATCGCCCTCGTCGTCTCCACCTCCGGGTCCACGGGCAAGCCGAAGGGCGCGATGCTGACCCCGGCGAACCTGATCTCGAGCGCGGACGCGACCCACCAGGCGTTGGGCGGCGAAGGCCAGTGGCTGCTGGCCATGCCGGCGGCGTACATCGCGGGCCTGCAGGTGCTGGTGCGCAGCATGGTCGCGGGTGTGGAACCGGCGTTTGTGGACCTCACGAACGGTTTCGATGTCGCTGAGTTCGCCCACCACGCCCACGACCTGGCCAGCACCGGCGAGCGCACCTACACGGCGTTGACCCCGATGCAGCTGGCCAAGGCGACCTCGACGCTCAAGGGCATCGACGCGTTGCGGACCTTCTCCGCGGTGCTGGTCGGCGGGGCGGCGACCAACCCGCGTCTGCTCGAGTCGGCAAGCAAACTGCGTATCAACGTGGTGACCACATACGGCTCGTCGGAAACCGCCGGCGGCTGCGTCTACGACGGCGTGCCCATCGCCGGTGCGCGCGTAAAAATCGTCGATGGTCGCATCCACCTGGGCGGACCGATGGTCGCGCGCGGTTACCGCGGCGTCGGATCGCAGACGCCCTCCGATGATCTCAAGGACGGCTGGTTCCGCACCTCCGACGCGGGCTCGCTTATCGACGACCACCTCACCGTCCACGGACGCATCGACAACATCATCGACTCCGGCGGCCTCAAACTCCACCCCGAAGTGCTGGAAACATTCCTGCTCAAGGTGGATGGGGTGACGGGTGCGTGTGTCGTCGGCAAGCAAGATGCTCGCTTCGGCGAACGCATCTGCGCTGCATACACCGGGTCTGCGAGCGTGGCGGACATCATGGACGCGTTTGCGGACGCCGAGGACACCGGTGAAATCGCACGCTGGCAAGTACCGAAGGAACTCAAGGTTGTGCCGGCGCTGCCCCAGTTGGGTCCGGGCAAGGTCGACCGGGCTGCGGTGCGGGAGCTGTTCTAGCGGTTAGGCAGACTGGTCGCGGGGCTGAATGATCGGCCCGGGTGGCTCGTCAGGGGTGCCGTAGTTTGCAACCCAAAGCAGAAACGGCGACAACTCGCCGTCGCTTCTTCCCTGCTCAATCTGTTTGACCAGAAATCGCGCAGCGGCAATCTCTCCCATATGTGGCGGCCGCGAAATACGAACGCCCTCAAGAGATTCGAGCTCTTCATATCTAGGCCTCATCGTGCTCTCTCCTTCCCGCGATAGGGTCCTCTTACCCTGCAAGCTCTGCTGCTCGCTGATAGGACACTCCCAGGACCTGTCCCATCTCGCGAAGCGTGAAACCTTCCGCTTTCATCTTTTGCGCAAGCTCGCTTCTAGCAGCAGCTGCCTTTCCATTTGCCTCTTTTGCCTTCACCCCAAGCTCTTCGGCACGCTGACGAAGTGTTTCAACTTCAGAAGGCAAAATCGGAATCACTTCAACCTCAAATTCGGTTGGAGCAAGTCCAGACTGAAAAGCTAGCGCTTCAAGCACTTCCTTTTCTGCGCGATCGAGCCGCCGCGTTTGGGACACAACGCCAAGCTCTGCGCACTCCAAAACCCAGGCACCACTCGCACCACGCTCAGCAGTGACAGTAAACGACCCCATCTCCACCACCCTTTTCCTAGCTCCGCCTGAAATTGATCAAAGAATTTTCGTGCTGCGAGATCGTCGATTTCGCGGTGCCGTCCGAGAGTTTTGGTCGTCTCCCCCACTCGAAATGCATCATGTCTTTTGAGTGGTATCTGCTCAAATTCAAGACCACGCCGACGAGCCTCGTCTCGCAACTTCTTTATTACTGCATACCGCTTCACACTTCAACCCCCCATTGCAATCTCTTGTCAACTATCCATTGACAATGAAAACTCTTTCATTGAGTTAGACGTGGCGAGGCCGCCTACGGTTCCATCGAACACCCGACCGACTCCCCACCTCTCTGTGTCGGTGCGTGCCTTAGGTTGATGGTGGCGTCGAAAATCGCGCTTACACAGTTCACATATAAGGAGCAGGAATGGACCGGCAGCACGGGTTTGCGGTGGTCGATCTGGAGACGACGGGGCTGAGCAATCTCGATCGCATTGTGGAGATCGGCGTGGTGTTGCTGCGCCCCGACCTCACGGTGGAGGGCACGTGGGAGACGTTGATCCAGCCGGAGCGTGACATTCCGAACAGTTACATCCATAAGATCACGGCGACGGACGTCGTGGATGCGCCGGTGTTCCGCGACGTCGCCGCGTATCTTGGTGCGCTGCTGAACGGCCGCACGTTGGTGGCGCATAACGCGTCGTTTGAGCGCCGCTTCCTTGCCAACGAGTTCGCACGCGCGGGCGCGGAGGATGGCATGTGCGAGTGGTTGGACACGATGCGTCTGACCAAGCAGCACCTTGGCGTGGGCAAACTCAGCGAGGCGCTTGCCATCGCACAGATCCACAACCGTTTGGCGCACTCTGCGCTTGCCGATGCCCAGGCCACCGCCGATCTCCTCGCGTACCTGCACGCGAACCACCGCGCGGACATCGCCCACTATCCGGCTGCGCTGTTTACCACTCCCGCGCCCGAGGTCCGCACGCTTCCCCGCGGCGGCGCACCCTCCTGGGCGGGCCAGCTTTCGCGTACATTGCCGACGACTGGCACCAAGGATGAAGCCACCTACCGTGCCGAACTGACCCGCGCGCTTGTAGACCGCGAAATTTCCCGTACCGAAATGCGCCAACTCGAATCCACCGCCATCGCCGCAGGCCTAAGCGCCGATGATGTCGAGGCCATCAACGAGGAGTTCATCCCGCCAACTCGCCGTCGAAGCCTGGTCAGACGGCATAATCACCGATCAGGAACGCGCAACTCTGCTCAGCATCGCAGAAGCGCTCGGCGTTGATCCCGCTCTCGTGCATTCGCTTCTCGACGACCCCCTCACCGGCCCAACCCCTTCCACCTTCACCCTGCACCCCGGCGATCGCGTCGCCTTCACCGGCGCCCTGACCATCCCGCGCGATACCTGGGCAGCGCGGGCTGCGGTGCGGGAGCTTTTCTAGCCGGAGTGCTCGTCCTGACGTCCCAAACCGTATATATTACGTCATATATACGAGGAGGTGTTCATGACTGAGGCTGCAGCAGACTCCGTCGAAACCACGGTCTTCATGTCGGGCAACAGTCAAGCAATCCGAATTCCTAAGGACTTTCGTTTCGATTCTGAAACGGTTTGGCTGAAAAAGATTGGGGGTAAGCTTTACGTCTCTCCTGAGCCGCTCTCGGCTCTCGATGTGCTCGATGTGATCACTGCCGATTTACCGGATGGGTGGGCGGACGAGTTCGAAGAACCCTCTGATCTCCCCCTAGATCCGATCCCAAAGTGGGATGAATGATGCGCTTCCTCCTAGACACAAATGTGTGGATCGATGCCCTTCGTCGCAGTAACGCCAATATCCTCGAACGCATGCGCGTAACTCGAGCCGACAACATCGTGCTGTCTTCCATTGTCCTTGGAGAGCTGCGGGTTGGTGCGGGTAAGTCAACGTCGATTCGTCGGACCGATGCTGTCAAGCAACTCGAGCAGGCGTACCAGGTAGTCGGAACCGGAGCGCCCGAGGCAGCTCTTTACGCTGACATCCGTTTGGAGCTAGAGGCGATCGGGCAGCCAATCGGTCCCAACGATTTGTGGATAGCAGCTCAGGCACGGGCAAACGACTGCGTTCTCGTTACCGCCAACACCCGGGAGTTCTCCCGTGTCCCATTGCTACAAGTAGAGGACTGGCGGTTGTAACCCCGCGCATCGTTTCCGAGGGGCAGCTCCGCTTAACGACGACACCGTCCCCGGTCGATCTAAGATTTCACGCATGCAGCGCACCATGATCGCCGCCCTAGTTCTGACTACCGTCCCCACTGGTTGCGGCGACTCCGACAAGGTCACCGAGACCCCAAGCACAACGGAAACGACGCCCGTTGCAGAATCCGCTCCTGCAGGAGAGCCGACCTTCGTCGAGTGCCTAGCTGGCACACCGGGGGCCGCACGCTGATCCGACGGCAGCGTTTCGTACTCCGAGTGGTGCTTTAACCAAATGGGAGGCGCGAACTACGTGGAAGAAGAGAATCCTGCTGAGGCTCCGCAGGGCGCTACAGTAACCGGGTACGGCACGGCCCCAAACGGTACGCGAAACCCCAGCTCGGGCGAACTACAAACCCAATGGGGATGCCGGCAGAGATACATTGACGACCCCGCGTTGTGCGACGCAGTGGAGGAAGTCATCCACTCCGCAGATCCGGAAGGCGAGATCTACCAATAGCCGGCAGCGACCAAGCATCTCTGTTTTTACACGCCGCGCGCTGCGTCAATGAGGCGCATCAATTCGCTCACGGGAACAGTAGCCCCCTCGTCACCATGCCGGTCGACACCTACTTCAATAAGCTTCCGCAGCACGTCGTTGGTAGAAGTTCCTTCCTTTGCAGCAATACGCGCCGCGACCGCAGCAAGACCCCACCGAACTGTCCCCAGAAGAACTGCTCGCCGCAGCGCATGCCCCGCGCTACACGCCGGTTCCCGCCACTCCTACGCAGTACAACGTCGCCCCGATGGAACCCTCTACCCCACCGAGGAAGCGCCCCAACCCATCCACGGTGTTCAAGTGGTCCGCCGCCATCGCCCTGGCGTCGTTCTTCCTCTTCGGCCTTTGCACTGAGACGTTCGACCCAGACGCGAAGTCCTTCATCACCGGTGCGTTCGCTATGGGATTCCTCATGGGAGGCCTCACCGCTGCAATTTCTGGCGTTATGGCTTTGATCAGCAAGTTCCGGAGGTAGGTCGTTCGCTCCGAACAGCTTCAACCCTTGTGCGTGTCTGATATTCAGTTAGACTTAGCCACGACATGACCTCCACTCATGTCGGCAAAAACGGTTGAACCCCTGCGCGGGCTGGTTTACCAGCGCAAGGGTTCGGCGAGACTAGCTATCTGGCCAGTCAATCAACTTGCGGATCAGATCCGCAAGCAGTCTGGCTAGCAGCCCGCCTAAGGCTCGGATTGTGATCTCTTCCATCACTTTCCGGGCCTTTCGCTTGTCCGGCTGGTTACCGGAATCAGCCGGTGGTACTCCTCCACGCCACGTCTTCCTGCATGTATCTCCCTAAACCTGCCTCACTGATCGAATTCTTCGTCTATTCTCAGCCAATAGCTCAGTCACAACAGTGATCAACGACACATAGTCCATGATCTAAGGGAGGGTCCTAATGGCCAGAAATAAGACTTCAGCAGACAGAAGCCATAGCTCCTCCAAACCAGCAGGGGCTATCGAAACAGAGACGACTGGCGAGTCCGACACGAACCTAGCGGAACCGAAGGGATTCCTCGGGGCGGTTGTTCGAATCGGCAACAAAATCCCCGACATCACAACCCTCTTCGTTGGAGCGCTGGTCATCGTTTTGGCGCTTTCAGCACTGCTGTCGAGGTTTACGTTTGGTTACGTAAACCCAGCATCCGGCGAGCAAATCTCGATCGTGAACATGCTCGCCCCAGAGAAGCTCGTTGATCTCCTCGCCTCCGCTGTGACCAATTTCGCTACGTTCCCTGCTCTGGGCATGGTCATCGTGGCAACCATCGGTATTGGCATCGCCGACGGTTCAGGCTTTATCAACGCCGCGCTGAGAAAGCTGCTCGCCCGGACGCCAAAATTCTTGCTTACCCCAATGATCGTCGTCGCCGGAATGCTTTCGCACCTAGGTCCGGACACTGGGTACGTCGTCATCATTCCGGTCGCTGCCTACATGTTTTATGCAGTCGGCCGCCATCCACTTGCTGGTATCGCAGCATCATTTGCTGGTATCGCAGGTGCATTCGCTGCAAACTACACCCCGTCTGCCATTGACCCCGTCATCCAGGGGTTCACTGAACCAGCAGCACAGATCATCGACCCGAACTACAGCGTTAACATCCTGAGCAACTACTTCTACGGCCTTGGCGCAACCTTCATCGTTATTCCGGCCTTGTGGCTAGTTACTGACAAATGGGTCGAACCCTGGTGCCAACGCAGCTTCCCAATCGATGTTCACCCCGACGAGGTGGAGACTGTCGACCAGCCCCTCACTGCTCAAGAAACCCGAGCGCTGTACATTTCCTCTGCAGTGCTGCTGATCGCAATGGTGGCCATGGCTGTGACCATGATTCCAGCAGACTCGAATTGGCGCTCTGAAAGCGGTTCACTCACCGCCCCCGATGCTCCTGTCATGAAATCGATTGTGACTTTGATTTTCGTGGCGACAGGCTTGGTCGGTCTCCTTTATGGTGCACTGTCTGGAAAGTTCCGCAGCCCGAAGGATGTCTCAGCAGCAATGGAGACAATGGTCACCACCCTGGTGCCACTAATCGTCTTCTACTTCTTTGCTGCCCAATTCATGTGGGCTTTCAACCAAAGCCAAATCGGCTCGCTACTTGCAGTTTCTGGCGCAGAATTCCTCCAGAAACTTAATATGCCACCGCAGCTCACCATCATCGGCATCATTCTTTTTGTCGGGCTGCTGAACCTTGTAATTACTTCCGCCTCCGCTAAGTGGGCGATCCTTGCGCCGATCTTCGTCCCAATGCTTATGGGTGTCGGTATTGCGCCAGAACTAACGCAAGCCACATTCCGAATCAGTGACTCCGCTGTAAACGTAGTCACACCAATGTTTGCGTTCTATCCGCTGATCATTACGTATTGCCAGAAATACGTAAAGAAAGCAGGCATTGGCACCCTGTCCTCGGTCATGATGCCGTATTCGGCCGCACTTCTAATCTCCTTCACGATCATGCTCTTTGTTTTCTGGGGGCTCAACATCCCACTTGGAATCGATGCGGCCTACAGCTACTCCGGTTAAGTTGCGGCTCAAACTGAAAGGATCTCTCCATTGACTGTCACACCCGACCAATCAGCACTCGTCGAGCGCTTCTTGCGTTATTCCACAATCTCGAGCCAATCGGACGCGTCGAAGGGAGTTGTGCCCAGTAGCGCTGGCCAGTGGGATTTGGCCAAACTATTGGCTAAGGAGCTGAACGACGCGGGAGCCGAGGACGTTCATGTAAGTGACACTGCCGTGGTCACCGCCCGGATCCCTTCTAACGTTGAGAATCCTGAAGACTTCTACACCATCGGTTTTTGCACACACCTCGATACCGTGGATGTCAATCTCTCCCCTGACGTTCATGCACACGTTGTCGAGTACGACGACGGAGACATCCTTCTGAACGATGAAAAGCAGATCTGGATGCGATCGGATGAGCATCCGGAATTGAAGGCTTACATCGGCGACAACATCCTGGTGACGGATGGCACAAGTGTTCTCGGTGCTGATGACAAAGCAGGCGTCACCTCAGTAATGGAAACAGCAGTCAGGTTGCTGGAGGGCGCTTCGTTCCCTCACGGAGATGTGTACCTCTCCTTCGTTCCAGATGAGGAGATTGGTCTTCGGGGAGTCCGAACACTCGACTTGGACCGCTTTCCGGTTGACTTTGCCTTCACCCTCGACTCCTGCGAAATCGGAGAGATTGTCGAGGCTACGTTCAATGCAGCAACCATTACGATCCACATCGAAGGCGTAACTGCGCATCCGATGAACTCGAAGGGCAACCTTGTAAACCCGATTCTCATTGCTCACGACATCATTGATTCGTTTGACCGAGAAGAAACCCCAGAAAACACCGAAGACCGTGAAGGCTACATCTGGGTACACGGCATCGACGGAAATCAATCGACCACCACGCTCACGATCAGTGTTCGTGAACACGATCGCGTGAAGTACGAAGAGAAGAAGCAACATGTCGCCGAAGCCGTAGATCGCGCCCGGAAGAATAACCCCAAGGCAACCATCGATATCCGAGTTGAGGACACCTACAGCAATATCGAAGACGCGAAAACGCTGGAGAACGCTGTTGCCACAGACCGCATCCTGCAGGCTATGGAGAATCTGAGCATCACTCCCAAGCCTCTCTCAATGCGCGGGGGCACCGACGGATCCTGGCTTTCCAGCCAAGGGGTTTTCACTCCAAACTTTTTCACTGGAGCGCACAACTTCCATTCGATCTACGAGTTCCTTCCCCTCACGTCCTTTGAAAAGAGTTTCTTGATGGTTCGCGAACTTATCCGCCTGGCAAGGCGTCAGTAACTGGTTCCATACAACTATTCCCCAAAAGGAATCTTGCGCTCTGGCTTCTCTGCATCAGCAAGAACTGAAGTGTGTTTTTAATAGAGGACTTCGCTTCGACAAGGCACAATAAGGCCCATGTCGTCATTCAGCGAAGTCCTCGATCAGCTCCGTGAGAATCAGCCCCAGGGCAAGTACGGGATCGCGTTTGAGAAGTTGATGGTCAACTTCTTCAAAACCGATCCCGTTCTCTCTGCGCAGTTCGATGAGGTTCAGCGTTGGGATAAGTGGCGCTACAACGGTGGCAAGGCCGATACGGGCATTGACTTGGTTGCGCGCCGCAAGGATGACGGTAAATGGGTGGCAATCCAGGCCAAGTTCTACAAGCCGACCACGAGCATCCAGAAGCAGCACATCGATTCGTTCTTCGAGGCCTCCGGCCGCTCGTTTGAGACTGAGTCGAGCGTCGAACACTTCGTTCACCGCTACATCATTTCAACGACCGATAAGTGGTCGAAAAATGCGGAAGATGCTCTAGAAAACCAGCAGATCCCCACCAGTCGTATCGGCTTTAATCAGATCGCAGAATCACCCGTGAACTGGGATGTTGTGTTCCCCGGCTCCGAGATGCAGGTTCGCCTCACCCGGCGCGAAACCTTCGAGCCGCGTCCGCACCAGCAGCAGGCGATCGAGAACGTCATGGCTGGGTTCAATACCCACGACCGCGGCAAGCTCATCATGGCCTGCGGCACAGGCAAGACGTTCACTGCGCTCCGCCTAGCTGAACAAGTTGCAAAGGACAAGGGGGGCCGCGCCCGCGTCCTCTTCCTCGTTCCTTCCATCGCACTGCTCGCACAAACACTTCGCGAGTGGACTGCGCAGGCTCGCCTAGATCTGAAGAGCTTCGCGGTTTGCTCCGATAACAAGGCCAGCCGCCAGGCCGAAGACATTGCCTCGTACGACCTCGAGGTCCCTGTCTCCACTGATGGCGACGACATCGCTACTCTTTTCTCGCAAGGAAAGCGCGCCAATGGTCTGCACGTCGTCTTTTCCACCTACCAGTCCTTGCCCGCTGTTCATGATGCTCAGGCGAAGGGCCTCGACGATTTCGACCTCGTTATCTGCGACGAGGCTCACCGCACCACCGGCGTCACACTCGCCGGAGCGGATGAATCCAATTTCGTTCGAATCCATGATGCCGACTACATCAAGGCTGCTCGTCGTCTGTACATGACCGCGACACCACGGCTTTTCGACGACTCCGTCAAAACCAAAGCCGAAGAACACTCAGCCGAACTGGCTTCCATGGACGACGAGGCCATCTACGGTCCAGAGTTTCACCGACTCGGATTTGGTGAAGCGGTGGATAAGGGCCTGCTCACCGACTATCGCGTCTTGGTGATGACCGTGGACGAGGACGTTGCTGCCGAAGCACTGGTTCGGCACACGCAGGAAGGCATGAACCTGACCACCGCTTCAGCGATGATCGGTGCGTGGAACGCACTCGCAAAGCGCTCCGGCAAGTTGCAAGGGCAAAAAGGCGGATTTGAGGAAGATGCTGCACCGATGCAGCGCACCGTTGCCTTCGCGAAGGACATCAAGACTTCGAAGCTGATCGCGGAAACGTACCCGGGACTCATCGCAAGCCACCAACAAACGCTTCGCGAGCATGCTGCGACCAACGATGTTTCTCTTCACAACGTGGATTTGTCCGTCGCGGTACAGCACGTCGACGGCAGTATGAACGCGATGGAGCGCGGCAACAAGATCGCATGGCTCGAGGCATCCATGGAGCCGGACGAAACTCGCATCCTCACCAACGCGCGGTGTCTCTCTGAGGGCGTTGACGTGCCTGGTTTGGACTCGGTGATCTTCTTCAACCCGCGCAATTCCATGGTCGACGTGGTTCAGTCGGTCGGCCGCGTGATGCGCAAGTCGGAAGGCAAGGACTACGGCTACATCATCCTCCCCGTCGCGGTTCCTCCAGGGAAGTCACCATCCGAAGCGCTGAACGACAACGTTCGTTTCAAAGTGGTTTGGCAGATTCTCAACGCACTGCGTGCGCACGATGACCGCTTCAACGCCAAGGTGAACTCGATCGGTTTGAACGGTGACAAGCCTGATGAGCTCCCGATCGATGTCACTCACGTCGAAGTCGAAAAAGCAAAGGCAGAGCTCGATAAGAACGACTCCACCCCTGGTTATGAGACCTCGGAGCTCACCTCCGAGCAAGTTGCACTCTTCTCCCTAGAGAAGTGGCAGGAAGCGATCTACACCAAGCTCGTGGACAAGGTCGGCACCCGAACCTACTGGGAAGACTGGGCCGACGATGTCGCGGTAATCGCTGAAAACCAGATCACCCGAATCAATAAGCTTCTGGAAACTGCGAGTCCGAAACTCCAGCGTGAGTTCGAAACTTTCGTGGAAGGCTTGCGCGGAAACCTCAACGACTCAATCTCTGATGCCGAAGCGATCAGCATGCTTTCACAGCACCTCATTACCGCCCCAGTGTTTGACGCGCTGTTCAGCGAACATGACTTCGCTGCCCATAACCCGGTCTCCCAGGTCATGCAGCGCATGGTCGACGCGCTCGACGATAGTGATCTGGATGCTGAGACTGATTCGCTAGAGAAGTTCTACGCCTCGGTGCGTGTGCGCGCTTCCGAGGTCACGAGCGCGTCCGGGAAGCAGCAGGTGATCAAGGAACTCTACGAACGCTTCTTCCAAAAGGCATTCAAGCGCGACGCCGACAAGCTTGGCATCGTCTACACCCCAGTGGAGATCGTGGACTTTATCCTTCGCGCTGCCGATGACGTGTCGAAGAAACACTTCGGCCGCGGGCTTACGGACGAGAGCGTGCACATCCTGGAAACTTTCATGCCACGACGGGTACAAACGCGCGCGAACTACGATTTAGCTGCCTGACTGGTTCACCGACGTAACCTCGCGCTTCATTGGACGTCGAAAGTCTTCGACTGTTTTTCATTATCTTCGACCCAGTGAACGGTTAGCTTTGTGCCTGCGGTGCCCATCGAATACGAGACTGGCACTTTCCAGATGACCCCAGGTTCCAGCGTGATTGGCTGATCATCCACAAGGAGTCTCATAAGGCCCGATGCGGCTTGGCCTTCGAAGGTCACCGCTTCAGCAGCGAGATCACCAGTATTGGTAACCTCAAACCAGTGTTTCGTTTCCTATTTGATCTTGCCGCGCTTGTCAATTTCCTTTTCGTGTCGCTCGCTCTTTGACTCGACGCGGAAGCGGACGCCGAGCGGCTCATGGCGCACCCCGACCACGGAGAGATCGATTTTGACTAGGTCATGCTCGACGGCAGCCCAGACTTGGTTCTCCAGTTGGCGGATGTCATCGAATTCTCCGAGCAGTCCCCGCTCCTTGATTTCATTCTTGAAATTTCGGAGACCCTCGAGTTGCGCAGTATCGACGTCATGAGGCAGTGGGGCTCTTGAGAAAAACAGGTGTACCGGTTTCCCGCTGTTTACTGCTCGCTCAATCTCTTCAACTGTTCCCGACACTGCATCTGGTGTTGGTGAGCCGAGTCGGCTGCCGAAGAGCGCGACCACGATGTCGGCTCCGTCGACTCCCTGGGTGTTGATGATCTCCTGAGAGTGACCTCCGAGCAGCGGTACAGAATTGGTCTCCCACCGCCACGGCAGTAAGACTACATTCCGAGTCGTCGCGTGGAGTCGATTCCATGAGTGCAGAGCGCCCTCGACTGCATCTCGGGCATCGGGTACGTCGGATGGGGAGGCGACGAGAACGCGCAGAACGGTTGCCGGAAAGCTCATGACTTTATTCAACGTGTCTAACTGCCCGGGTGACGAGAGGAGAGTCCTAGGACCACAAGGAACTGGTCGCGATTGTCTGTTCGCTGCCGTCGCGGCGCAGGCCCTGTCGCGCGCGGCCAAGGCGGGCGATACCTCTCCCGGGGCCGTGACGGCGGCGATCAAGACGACGGCCGAGTGGCTACACAATACGCCGGCGATCGCGCGCGATTCCTATATCAATCCGCGGGTGATCGAGCTGTTTGAAAAGGGCACGGTCATCTCGGGTAAGGCGACCGACGCGAAGGTGCGGGCCCTGCTGACCTAGGCTTCGTCGCTCTCCGGCCACGTGATGGGCGTGGGCGACACATCGCGGGCGGCGAAGCGCTCCGAGCCGATTCCGGCGGCGACGACGAGCACGATGCCAAGGACCTGGATTGGCAGCGGTACTTGGGCGAGGACGATCGCGCCGATAAGCACGCTGATCGCGGGCTCCAGCACATGAGGGTGCCGAAGGCGGCCGGGGCCATGGCACGCAGCGCGACGATTTCGAAGGCGAGAGGGATGACCGGCATCAGGAGTGCGAGCCCGAGCGCCGTGGCGATGACCGGCAGGGACAGGTACGGCAGCGCCTCGGGTAGCCCGATGGGCGCGTAGGCGATGGCGACGATCGGGATGGTGTAGGCGAGGGCGCTGATGCCGGAAAACCGATCACCGACGCGTTGGGTTAAGACTATATACAGCGCCCACCCGAGCCCGGAGCCGAGGGCGAACAGGATGCCGACGACGTCGACGTTACCGATCCAGGGCCGGGTCAGTAAGACGACGCCGATCATGGCGAGGGCGGGATAGGAAAGGGCGCGCCGCGAGGTGCTTGTGAGCGCGGCAAGGACGAGTGGGCCGAGGAATTCCAGAGCCACGGCGGTGCCGAGTTAGATGCGCTGGATTGCGGCAAAAAGAAGAAAGTTAGCGAGCCGGTGGTGACGCCGAGGGCGGTGACGAGACCGGCGTCACGCCAGGTCATACCGCGCAGGCGCGGGCGCGCGATTGCCAGGATGAGGACGGCGCCGGCGGCCACGCGCAGCCAGGCAGCCCCGCGCGGCCCGACGTCGTTGATCAAGCCAACGGCGAAGGCTTCCGAGAGTTGGACCGAAAGCATGACAAGGACGGCGAGTAGCCAGGGCGGCACCTCGGCCGCACGGGCTTGCTGCTTGTCGCGCCATAGGCTCACCCTTCCAGGCTAAACCCTGCCTTGGCCATTGCCCACGCCTGCGGTTCAATGGAGCTATGACCCGACCCACGATCATGTTTGTGTGCGTTCACAATGCAGGCCGCTCCCAGATGGCGGCGGCTTTTGCCAAGACGCTGTCCGGCGGACGCATTGAGGTCCGCTCCGCGGGCTCCGCCCCCGCTGATTCGATCAACCCCGTGGTACGAGAGGCGATGGCGGAGGTCGGGATCGATCTGGCCGCGGCGCGCCCGAGGGTGCTGGTGGCTGAGGACGTGCAATCCTCCGACGTCGTCATCACGATGGGCTGCGGCGATGCGTGTCCGTTTTTCCCGGCACGCGCTATGAGGATTGGCAGCTGGCCGATCCGGCTGGGCAGGACCTTGCCACCGTGCGCGTGATCCGCGACGAGATTCAGGCTCGGGTGCGCGAGCTGGTGGCGAGCCTGCAGCCCTAGGCGCCGCGCCGACGCATTTGACCCCGCCCTCGACTTAGGTTAGGCTCACCTCAATTTGTGGTGCGGCGCAGGAGGGAATGCACATGGCGAAACGGGGTTTTGAGGGCGTGCTGACGCGCGGATTTGGAGCGCGCGACCACAGCGCAACAGTCACGGCCGTGACCTACCTCGCCCCGCATTTCGTGCGAATCCACCTGGTGAGTGCAAGTCTGCTTGCCGAGGTCGTTCTCGCGCCCACGGCCTGGCTGCGGTTCTGGTTCCCCGATCCGGACGGCAGCGACCAGGAACATCAGCGCGGCTACACCATCGTCGAGGCCGACCCGGATACCGGTGAGTTCGCGATCGACGTGGTGCTGCACGAACCTGCCGGGCCGGCCTCCAGCTGGGCAAGCCAGGCACAGCCGGGCGATACCATCGCGGTCACTACGCTCGGCTCGACGGGTTTCGTCCTGCCCGAGGAACTACCCGACGGATACCTCGTCATTGGTGATGCCGCGTCGCTGCCCGCCATCAATTCAATCCTCGAGGTGCTTCCATCCGAGCTGCCGGTCGAACTGTACCTGGAAGAGCACACGCTCGATGACCACATGCTGGAAATCCGCACGCATCCGCGCGCGCGAGTGCATTGGGTGCCGCGCGTCGATGAGGCGAGCCTGGCGGCGGGACTGGCTGCGCGGGACTGGTCGAACTGGAGCGCGTGGGTGGCGTGTGAGTCCGACAGCTTGAAATATGTGCGTCGCCGCCTGATGAACGATTTTGGCTTCCCGAAGTCCGAAATCCAAGCCCGCGCCTACTGGTGTTATGGGCGGGCATTCGGCAAAAAACGCCCCAAGGATCTGCCCGAGGCTGCCGCCGCGCAGGTACCTGCGGCCGGCGAGGCTGCGCCTATCAGCGGGACGTGGCGGGCTGAGGCCGGTCGGCGCCTGCTCGCCCCGCTGCGCACAACCTTCATCCTGGCGGCGATCGTGCAAGCGCTGGCCACACTCGCGCAGCTGGCCCCCTACGTCCTGCTCGTCGAACTCGCCCGGCTGCTGCTCGTCGGCGCCGGCACCGACGCGCTCATCCGCCTGGGCTGGTGGGCCGGCCTGGTCCTTATCGCGGGCGCGCTACTCACGACCGGGCTGATGACCTGGCTGCACATCGTCGATGCGCGCGTCAGTCAGGACCTGCGCACCCGACTGCTGATGACGCTCGGACGCGTGCCCCTCGGGTTTTTCGATACCCGCAGCGCGGCGCACATCAAGCAGCTGGTGCACGATGATCCGCTGGCGATGCACTACCTCATCACGCATGCGGTGCCCGATGCGGTCGGCGCCATCGTCGCGCCTGTGGCCGTCTTGGGCTACCTGTTCGTGATCGACTGGCGGGTGGCGCTCACCCTGCTGCTGCCGGTGCTCGCCTACCTGATCGGCATGTACATCATGATGACGCAGTCGGGCCCGCGCGTAGTGCAGGCGCCGCAGTGGCGCCAGCAGATGGCCAGCGCTGCTGACGCCTACCTGCAGGGGCAGGCCGTCGTACGCGTCTTCGGGGGTGCAGCCGCCGCGCCCTTCACCCGGAGCCTGCGAGACTACCTCGATTTCCTGCGATCCTGGCAGCAGCCGCTCAGCGGCCGCAAAACCTTCATCGATCTGGTCACGCGCCCCGCGACGTTCCTGTTCCTCAGCTGCGTGGTGGGCACCGCGCTCATCACCGCGGGCATGATGGATCCGATCTCGCTGCTGCCCTTCCTCTTTCTTGGCACGACGTTCGGTGCGCGGCTACTGGGCGTCGGCTACGGTCTGCAGGCGCTGCGCGACGGTATGCTCGCGGCACGCCGAATCCAGGTCATGCTCGACCAGGAGCAGCTGTCCACGCTGCCTGAGGTCGAGCATGCGGCGAGCGCGCCGAGGCCCGCTGGTCTCGTCGAGTTCGATGATGTGAGCTTTGGCTACGACGCGTCTACCCCCGTGCTGTCGGGCGTCTCGCTGCGCCTGGCGCCCGGTACCATCACTGCGCTCGTGGGCCCGTCCGGTGCGGGTAAATCCACCCTGGCGAGCCTGCTTGCCCGGTTCTACGACGTGACCGACGGCGCAATCCGCATCGGCGGCCACGATCTTCGTACGCTCGAGGCATCACAGCTGTATTCGCGGGTTGGCTTCGTCTTCCAGAATCCGCAACTGGTGCGCGCCAGCGCCCACGAGAACATCGCGCTCGCCCGCCCGGATGCCAGTCGGCACGAGGTGGAGCAGGCTGCCCGCGCCGCTCACATTCACGAGCGCATCCTCGCCCTACCGGACGGCTATGACACGATCCTGGGCGCTGACATCGCCCTATCCGGCGGTGAACGCCAGCGCATCACCATCGCCCGTGCGCTGCTGGCCGACTGCCCAATCCTCGTGCTGGACGAGGCGACGGCATTTTCCGACCCCGAATCCGAATACCTCGTCCAGCAGGCGGTCAGCCGCCTGACCGCCGGACGCACCGTGCTGCTCATCGCTCACCGCCTGCACACCATCACTGGCGTCGATACCATCGTTGTGCTCGATGGCGGCCAGATCATCGAGCAGGGTCGGCACGAGGAACTGCTCGCACGCGGCGGTCGCTACGCCGAACTCTGGGCAGCCGCCGAGACGAAGGCCACCTCATGATCCGCACGCTCATTAACCTGCTGCCACCGGCCCAGCGCCGCCATATCACCCCCTACCTGGCGCTCACGGCGCTAAGTATCGCGCTACGCGCCGCAGCGGCGCTCGCCCTCATTCCGCTCATCTCGGCCCTGTTCAGCTCGCAGCCGGGTGATGCCTGGCGCCCTCTGGCCATGATCGCGATCGCTACGGCGCTTGGCTGGGGGTGCGATAGCGCCGCGGCCCGCCACGCCTACGCTGTTGGCTTCGTGCTGCTGGATCACGCTCAGCACACCGTCGCCGAGCGCATCACCACCATCCGATTGCAGTGGCTGACCGGCGATAACCTGGCCACCACGCGTCAGGCGGTCGCTGCCACCGGTCCCGAACTCGTCGGGTTGATCGCCTACCTGGTGACGCCGCTGCTGAACGCCCTTATTCTTCCGGCCGCGATCGGCATCGGCCTGCTGTGGTTTTCTCCGACGCTCGGCGCTGCAGCGCTGGCGTTCCTGCCGCTGCTGCTTGGCGCCCTCGTCCTCTCGATGCGCCTGGCGCGCAGCGCCGACGCCGCCGCGGATCGCGCCCACGCCCAGCTGTCCGAGCGCCTCCTGGAGTTCGCCCGCACCCAGCAGGCGTTGCGCTCCGCCCGCCGCGTCGATACCGAGAGCAGCCATGTCGGCCAGGCACTTGCCGCGCGCACTCATGCGATGAGTCGACTGCTCGCCTACCGCGCGCCCGAGCAGCTGGTTTTCACTCTGCTGACCCAGCTCGCCCTCATTGCGCTCGGCGCCCTCGCGGTCAGCCGCGCCGTCACCGGCGAGGTTTCCCCCGCCGCCGCGATCGCGCTCATCGTCGTCATCGTCCGCTTCTTGGAGCCCCTGGCGCTCGTGGCCGATATCACCGCCGGCTTGCAACTGACCACGAACGCACTGCGCACCATCCACACCGTGCTTGCCGCACCGCGCGAGCACCCCGGAACCGCGACACCAACCCTCTCAACCGCTCCCCAGATCGAGGTCGCCGACGTCACCTTCGGTTATGACGCCACGCGCGAGCGCCCCGTGCTTGACGGCCTGAACCTCACCTTCCAGCCGGGCACCACAACCGCGATCGTCGGGCCTTCTGGCTCGGGCAAATCCACCCTGCTGTTCCTGCTGGCCGGGCTCCACCAGCCCACCTCCGGAAGCATCCGTATCCAGGGCACGGACCTCGCCGAGCTCACTCCCGCCGCCCGCCGCGCCCTCATCGCCGTCATCTTCCAAGACCCGTACCTGTTTGACGGCACACTGCTGGACAACATCTCCATCGGTAATCCCCACGCCACCGGCGAGCAGATCGAGCGCGCCACCGCACTCGCGCGCGTGGATGCCGTTGCCGCGCAACTCACCGACGGCATGGCCACAATGGTCGGCGACGGTGGCACGCTGCTATCGGGCGGGCAGCGCCAGCGCGTCTCGATCGCCCGCGCCCTGCTCAGCTGCGCCCCCGTGCTGCTAGTCGATGAGGCCACCAGCGCGCTCGATACCGAAAACGAACGCGCCGTCGCCGCTGCCCTGAGCTCGGAGACCACGCCCCGCACCCGCATCATCGTCGCGCACCGCCTGTCCTCCATCCGCCAGGCCGACCGCGTCATCTTCTTCGATGCCGGCCGCGTCATCGAGGACGGCAGCATCGAGGACCTGCTCGCCCTTGATGGCCGCTTCGCCGCATACTGGCGCCAGCAGCAGGCCGCCAGCGCTTGGCGCGTGCGCTAGTGCTCCCGCCAAGCCCTACGGTAGATTCAACGCCCTAGCCTACGTGACCCAGCTCACCGCCGGGTTGAAAGGATGGCATCAAGAAACGCTGTGCAGCAATGGCTCTGGTTTTTGCAGCTACGCTCGCCGGTTGTGGCGACGAGACCGCACCTGAGAGTTCGGCCTCGCCTGCCACGAGATCACCCCCCGACCACCTCAGCTCCTTCCATCAGCGCAAAGCTCAGCGTTGACAGCACGGATAAGCCCCTGACATCTGCCGCGTGCGCCACGATCGACGGGGAATCAACGATGTCATTCGAAACACCGGATCAGCCGCAGTCGTTGCTCACCGTCAAGGTTGCCGATGGCGCCGTCAAGGATGTGATATGGCAAGCCGGCAACACCCTGCACTCCTGGGGAGGCGACTACTTTGGACGTGACCCGCTCGTGAGTGTTGACGCAGACCGCTGGCGGATCGAGGCCTCCGTGCGTGAAATCAGCGGCGACGGTGCGGCCGAACTCAAGGCTATGGAAATCCAAGCGGAGATCGACTGCACGTCTGACGAGAGCCATCATCGCGACGACCCGTATCAGTCGGTAGCCAACGGCCAGTACGCACCGAGCCCTGAGCGCAAAGCTCAGCTCGAGCCACTCGATGCTCTATTCGCCAAGACTCAAAGCGAGGTGATAATCGACGGGCAGGCAGCGACCGTCACGAAAACGTCATGTGACCCCAGCTTCGTCGCTAAAACCAATGTGAGGGCCGATCTTGAGATCGGCGGAGAATCAGCATCCCTATCGTGGGACTTCACCGATCCCGCCGTGCCAAAAGCCGTGGAGTTGCGTCTAACGGGCAACCAGCTTGGCTGGCAGCACGAAAAAACGTCCTACCCGCACACCGGGTCGAGGGCAAAGCCCACGCACTGCGCGGCACGGTCTATTCCGATGACCTGTCCAAAACCAGCACCATCGAGCCCGTCATTTTCTGCGAAGCAAAAGTATGGACACATCGTCTTGGGAACCTACTGCTGCTCAATCGCCGGAAAAACTCCAGTGCTTGCAATTATGACTTCGATGTTAAGAAGGAGAGGTACTTCAAGTCGGGGAAAGGCGTGGCGGTGTTCGCACTCACCACGCAGGTACTTGGAGAACCGGTGTGGACTCCGAGTGTTATCGAGCGACGTCAGAAAGAGCTTTTGGAGATCTTGATTAAGGAGTGGCAACTCTAATCACACCCTGGCGCCTGCCCAATGTCCGCCTTGATGGCTACTACTTGGGTGCTGCCGTCGCGGAAGTGGAAAGTCACCGTACCGTCGATGTTAACGGTGCCTTTGTCGAGCAAAGCTACGCAGAGGTATGGGTTGAAGGCCAACTGTTCAAGTTCAAGGTTGGCGGTCTCTTGCCTGTAGTAGTGGTAGGCGGCTAGTCGGTTGTGCTTGTTGTGGATTTCGTCGACCACGGCAGCGTGCTCAGCTAACAGCGCCTGGTGCTGTTCGTGGCTAGCGTTGAACGCCTTCTCGTAAACCTGTTGGTCTTGCGCGACGCGTGCGTTGTGGGTGATTAGTGATTCGAGCTTTTTCGCTACCTGGTCGATCTGGGCGATCAGTCCGGCTGCTTCGACTTCGAGGTCGCTGGTGTCGAGCGCGTCGAGTACGGCGTGGTTGACGGTGTCATCGGCAGGTGAGCCGAAGCGGAGGCGGATAGCCTCGAGGAACATGTACTTGAGTCGTTGATCGCTGATGTGCCCGGTGGCG
>NZ_KV825900.1:0-447 GCF_001835805.1 Corynebacterium sp. HMSC034B08
TCGATTCCAGGCCGACAACAGTGGTCGTGGGACTTTCTGGGGAGCCCGGGCCCCGAGCGTTCTCAGCACCGAAGACTCGCTGGACCGTTGTGGGCAGTTGCGAATAACGCTGACGGAGAGCCGGCTGCAACATAGCGGACACCGAAGCCGCATAGAAGTCTTCACCATGCGCAAGGACACCCCCAGTGGCCTGCTCGAACGAGTAATGCCTGCAGCCGGGGTCATACAGTCGGCCCGGCTCGGCTGTCCAGGTACCAACTACTCGGAACGCGGCAGTACCGAGCCCTCGGAGCGCCGGCATCAAACCCGCCCCTGTCAACGCGGCCATCCCTGGATCCTTGACAGACCCGCCGCCCGTGCCGAGCCTAGGCGAGCCTCCGCTACCGGATACTCACTCAGGCGCTACCAGATACTCACCACACCGCTACCATTTCAGTCTTCTAAACA